>VGSF01000089.1 GCA_016875165.1 Deltaproteobacteria bacterium | reverse complement strand
CATGATTCGAAATAAAAACCCAAGCATAGCAGGCTGTATCAGTCTCAGGCAGTAGCCTTGAGAGACGATCCAGAAAGTCCTCACGATCCTGCTCGTTCCAGAATATCTTTCGGCGTTCGATCCCCCTGATCATGAGGTGATGCAAGACGCCGGGTGCGTCGAGTCGGGCTAATCTTGGCATGCATTTTCAATTACCACATCCAAGTAGGTTTGTCAACTTAGAATCTTAAGGGCGTCGCCTTTGGCTCTTGCTCCGATCCGTGGCTTTTGTTAAAATGATCACAAAAAAAAAACTTGATAAACCAGGTCTGCCGCACAAGGAAAGAAAATTTAAAACTTTTTCCCGGCTCTCCCCGCCGGAAATTAACTGAATTCATTCCCCGCGCGCAGAAAAGCGGCAGGCCTAAACGGAAAAAAAAATGGACGGAATTCCTGAGTCGTTCCATCTTGATGATTTGCCGTGGCAACCTTTCGGAGGGAAGACGAAGGGTATTTTCCGGAAAAATCTCTCGGCAATGATTTTTCCTTCCGGGTTTAAGGCCAGCCTTACCTTGGCCAAGCCGGCCGGGGAGTTTCCCGAACACACCGACCCCTACACCCATATTTTTTACCTCCTGGAAGGTGCAGGAGAAGCATCGGTCGAAGGCCAGACCATCCCTTTGAAAAAAGGAACTGCCCTGACGGTTGCCGCCGGGAAGAGGCACGGTTATAAGAACTCCGGCCCGGGCGATCTCCTTCTGATCACCCTGAATATTTTCGAGGGAGGAGAGAAAAGCGGGAGAAATTAGGCACAAGCCGGATCAAAGCAAAAGGCCGGAAGGCCATGTTTCGGGATATCCATCCGGACATCTAAAGGGGTTCCGGTTTGCTCTTTGCTCTGCTCAATATCCCATTTCTTCATTGACGAGCACGACTGCGAATTCGTCGATATCGGCGGGCTTCTGCATTAAGATCAACAAGGCCGCGCATATCCTTTGGGGAGAATGACAATCGCTACAAACCCCGGTGACCTCACAGGGTGTTTTATACTGGCTCCTTAACACCCTTTGAACCGCGGCCCGGTTCCGTGTTCGTCGGATGGCCTCATCCACCGAATCAACTAATTTATTCGCTCCCGCAACGACGATTACCCGTTTAGGACCCGAACAAAGACTGGCCACCCGATTTCCTCCCCCGTCCAAATTGACCAGGGTGCCATCAGCGGCAATGGCGTTGGCGCTGCTCAGAAATACATCCACGCCTCGATGACGCCTCTTTAATTCTATCCGGAGCTGCGGATCGTTGTCCGCCTCCCAATGGTCATAAACCGTATTCCCTTTTTTTCGGATCTCCTGGACAATCTGCAAAGTTTCTCTCAGCGTCACCGAACCGCCGATGCCCACCGTTTCTCCGGGCTTAATCTGTTCGAGCAGGAAACGCTTGGCTTCCGCCGGCGTTTCAAAAAAGTGGGCGGTAAATTTCTTTTTCTTCAGAGCATCCAAGACCGAAGTGATTTTTTTGCGAAAATAAATCTTATCTATTTCCTGCATGACTTCCTCCCTGGATTGAGGGTTATTTTTTTTATTGCTCCCCTAAAAAACGCTTTACTTCCTTACAGAAGAATTCTCGCTGATCGACCTGGGGAACGCTTCTATCAAGGAGATCTTGGAGCCTTTCAGGCCCTGAAGCAAGATCTTTTCTTTTTCTCTTAAAATGTCCTTGGTGGCTAAACTTTTCCCGCCCTTCTTGAAACAAACGATAAAAATATTTTTTAGTCTTGGTTTTCAAAATAAATATCTTGCCCGGCATTCTCCCGGAGGAAAATAAATTAGCCACAGAGGGCACAGAGATCACAGAGTTCTTAAAACCGAAAAAATAAAGGATAAGTGTCAAATGTCTAAAGCGATCCGCCTGAGGCGAACTAAAGTTGAAAAAAGCAATTTCCTATACAATCAAGGTATACAGCTCCAGGGTAAAAAAGGCATGGCTTCCGTTTTATGGGCTCATCATAATATCTTTGTCATGCCCGACCCCGGGCCCGGACTAATTCTTCGATTGCCTCTTAATTTAATTTAGTCTATTTTCTCATAAAAGGCGTCTTTTACACCATCCAATAACTGGAATGACTTTATTTTGATGGAAAATATTTCAGCGCCAGGGTCACTTAAAAAATCAGTTAAATGGGGATGCCTTTTAATAAACTTCGAACGGATAAAATCTCTTTTCCCAGGGTCTTTTATCGTTTGAAATTCCCCGCTGACGGTCAGGGCTTTTATAAAAATTCGTCTTTGGCCTTTCTCCGCTTCACGAGTATCAATAAGAAGGCTGACCGCGGGGTTTTCCACTAAATTGCCATATTTCTTTGTCTGTTTATGGGAAACTAAATAAATCTCACGGCCTTCCTCATCCGAAATATAAGACATGAGGGAGCAATGGGGTTTCCCTTGAGAAACGGTCGCCAAAACGCAGAGATCATTTGCCTTAACGATGTCCTTCATCTTTTCAATCATGGATTTACTTACTCACCTCCATTACCCCGCCCCCACTCGTCCCACTCAAGTTGTACCCATCACCCTCATTAAACATTATGTTCGAAAGTACAATCAACCTTATCTCAAAGAGCAAATTTACCTGCCCCCCACCCATTAGAACTTCAATTGCGAAAGCATGTTTGATTATTTATTGGCCCACAATGCTCTGCAAAGCTTTATTGATATCCGCATATTGGAAAACAAAACCATTCTCCAGCAACCTTCGCGGGATGACTCTCTGACCTTCGAGGATGACCGATCCAAATTCACCTAAAACCCACTTCACCATGAACCCCGGGGCTGGAATGAAAGAAGGTCTATGGAGGGCTTTTGCAATAGCCTTAGCCAGATCTCTATTCCTTACCGGATTTGGAGAGCATACATTGACAGGCCCCGAGATTCCCGGGTGCTTGATCAGAAAAGCAAAAACTTCGGCGAGGTCCGTGATATGAATCCAGGAAACCCACTGCTTTCCACTCCCAATAGGCCCTCCGATATATTTTTTAAAGAGAGGGATCATCTGACTGAGGGCTCCTCCTTTTTCTCCCATGACGATGCCGAACCGAGCAATGACCACTTCAGCCCCTTTATTTCTGGCCTTTAGAGCCTCCCCCTCCCATTCCTTAGCAATACGGGCTAAAAAGTCATTTCCCGGAGGAGAGTCCTCAACGAGTTCCTCGTCTCCACAAAAACCATAGTAGCCAACGGCAGAGGCGCTGAAGAGAGTGATCTTTGGGGAAGAGTCGGATGGGATTCCTTCAACTATATTTTGGGTGGTGCTGACCCGGCTCTCTCGTATCGCTTTCTTGTGTTCATCGGTCCATTTACTGAAGATCGAGGCGCCTGCGAGATTGATAATGGCGTCGTGGTTTTTAATCGCCTCCTGCCAGGGACCTTTTTTTGTAGGATCCCCTTCCAAGTATGAAATTTCTGGTGAACTCCCCTTTGGTCCCTTCAAGGAACGGGTCATGATGGTCACTTCATGCCCATCCCTAACGAAACGAGAAGTAAGTTCTGTACCAACAAAGCCTGTTCCGCCGGTGATCAGGATTTTCATCTCATCCCCCTGTTGCAAACATCAGCCCTTAAGCCTTATTCAGCTCCATTAACATTACTTTTTATCTCCAATCAGCGGTAACACCTTATCAATGCGAAAATAGACCAGGTATTTGATTTTATCTTTATAAACCGTGTAAGCTGGACAGCTCTTTTTCCGCCGGATCTTATCAATTAAGGCAGCGTCCTTGAAGGGTATATTCTGTTGTAATGACAACGGTATTTTCATAAACTGGTGAAAGTCAAGAAGTAAAATCAATTTTTCATTTCTTTTTACCCAAGCATTTGTATTTTATTGATAAAATTGGACCAGCCTAAAGGTGACTCAACTAAAGGCCTGGGATATATGCCCAAAAAACCAAAGCTCGGGTCGCAAGCAAAAAATGTTTATGGCCTATCGCCTATTGACAGTTTTATTCAAAATTGAAATCTACGGCAATTTTAAAGGTCTTTATTGCAGGGAGGTTAAGGATTTCTTTGACGCCGGTATTTTCAGAAATTTCAGATAGAATCTTATCGATCTTCTTCCTTGATGGGGCGATCAGGGTAAACCAGATGTTATAATCCCCTCCCCTCTCGTAATTATGGGTTACCCCGGGATACGTATTGACCACAGCCACAAATTCTCCGATCTTGTTCTTAGGAACCCTGGCTGCGCAGAGGGTGGAAGTGAAGCCTACGGCGCTGGCGCTGAAGCTGGCCCCGATGCGCCGGATGATTCCCACTTCTTTTAGCCTTTGCACTCGCGCCAAAATCTCTTTTTCTTTTATTTGAAGTCTCCGGGCCAGGGATAGAAAGGGACGGTGAGTAACCGGAAATTTTTTCTGGATCTCGTTCAGAATTATCCGGTCAGTTTGATCAAGAACATGTTTGCCCTTTTCTCCGGCTTCTTTGAATAGAGCCTTTTCCCGAACGTTTTTTTTCATGCGTCTTTTCAAAACATTCTCCTTTTTTTCAGAGTGAATGCGTATATGCGTAATTGCGGAAACGGCTCGATGTGTTAAGGCATTCACCCATCAACGCCTTAACGCATCTACACTTTTACCCTTCTACGTATCTATAATTGGCGTCCCAACCAACCCCTGATCTCTCCATTCGACGATCTTCCAGGCCATGACTTCCTGTTCTTCCCACCATCCGTCTAATCTCCTTTTCTTCTCCCAATTCTTAAGGGCATTTTTCGTTCCGTCGTCCAGGCGGGAAGGTTCTTTCCAGAAAAGGGGCGTTCCAGGCAAGGGAAGGTAAGTATGAGCATGAATCTTGGCTCCATGTTCTTTGATCACCTCTTTCATAAGAGCCAGCGAGAGCTGGCGGTCTTCTTGTGTTTCTTCGGGAAAACCAAAGACAAAGTCCACGTGAGGCATGAACCCGGCCTGATGGATAAAACAGGAAGCCTGCAGGGCCCGCCCAGCCGAATGGGCCCGTTTGAGCTTGGCGAGAAGGGCATCGCTTCCGGATTGCGCCCCCAAAACAATGGTTTTATTCCGGCAGTATTTTTTGACCAGACGCAAAACTTCCGGGTTCACCCAGTCCGGCCGGACCTCTGAAGGATAACACCCAAAATGAATTCCCTCAACTCCAGCTTGCCGGCAGGCGGTAAGAAGCTCCTCAATGGCTGCTAAATTGGGCTCTTGCAGGCCCGTAGCGCCGTAGGAAAAAGCATTCGGGGAAAGGAAGGCGCTCTGATTATAACCATAAGGGAAGGCTTGTTCCAGATACCGGCCTATATTGGTCGGATCGCGATGTCGTAGAGAATGGCCAAAAATACGGGGAGTCTGGCAAAAGCCGCAGCTATAAAAACAACCCCGGGTCAGCTCAATGGGAGCAAAAAAACGTTCTTGCAGGGAAAATGGCGGGTTGGCCATAAACAGACCTGATCCTTTATCTCCACTGAGAATGGTTGTTCCGGGAAGTTTATTTTGCAGGAACCGGCGTAAAAAATCCGGAAATGATTTTTCGGATTCGCCCGTAAAAACAAAGTCAAATCCGAGCTTAACTGTGCCTTCCGGATCGCCCGTGGCATGAGAGCCTCCGGCCACAAGGATCGTTCCCTTGGGCAAAGCTTTCCTCAATTGCTCCATCTCATCTTTGACTTGCAAAAGATGGGGGGTCATAAAGGAAAAGCCTACGATGACTTTTCCAGAAGCGGCCTTTTCGCCTATCTCCTTCGGGGAGCTGGCAATGAGCATGCGAAATTTTTGCGCAAGCCCCTCCCCTTCCAGGCATCCCAGGAGCACGGCCAGAGTGTAACGGTTTTGCCTGGTTTTCCGGAAAATCAGCCAGGGCTGATCATCGTTCACTAATCCCATTCTTCATTTATATTCCCTCCATCCACTAACTGTCAATAAAGACAGTAAATTTGCCCACCTTCACTTTTGATTTTCATTCATGATTTAAAAATGATGGGCAGGGCTCGGCCCGGACGAGAGGGGAAATCTTTCGGGATCACAAGGCAGTATTTCTTTCATGGGTAAGGGCGAGGCTTCCGCCGAGGATGCCCTGCCTTCCTTCGATCCCGCCTTTTCTTTACGGAAGAAAAGCACGGGCTATGGTCCAACCTTTTTCCAGCCGGTGCTCCCTCTTTCATCCCCCTCCTGTCCGGGCTTCGTCTATCAATGTGAACTCATCAATTTATTCAAAAAAGAATTGGTCTTGTCAGACTGATTCTTTTCTGCTATATATTTTGGGGTTTTAAATTGTCAGTAAAGCTTCTGGACTTCTAAAAATTCTACTAGGAGGGGCTAATGATGCTTGAAGGGAAAGTGGCAGTGGTTACCGGCGCCGGAAGAGGAATTGGCCGGGAAATCGCCTTACTTATGGCCAAAGAGGGCGCCAAGGTAGTGGTGAATGATTTTGGGGGCCGGGAAGACGGAACCGGGGGTGAAAATAGGGTTGCTGACGATGTGGCCAAAGAGATCAAAGAAGCTGGTGGGCTGGCTGCAGCCAATTATGATTCCGTATCCACCATGGAAACCGGGAAGCGAATCATCAAGACCGCTCTGGACAATTTTGGCAAATTGGACATCCTGGTGAACAACGCTGGAATTCTCCGCGACCGAATGATTTTCAACATGACCGAAGAAGAATGGGACAGCGTGATCTCCGTTCACCTCAAAGGAACCTTTGCCTGCACCCGCGCCGCCGTACCCTTGATGCGCGAACAGCGCAGCGGCCGAATCATTAACTTTACTTCGACTTCCGGGTTGGTCGGGAACGTCGGCCAGGCCAATTACGGGGCAGCCAAGATGGGCATCGTGGGGTTCACCAAAGTAGTCGCCTTGGACATGGCCAGGTACAATGTTACGGCCAATTGCATTTCTCCTTTTGCCTGGACCCGTCTCATTGGCACGATCCCCACGGATACGGAAGCCCAGAAGCGCCGGGTAGAAAAACTGAAGAAGATGAGCCCGGCAGACATCGCTCCTCTGGTAGCTTACCTGGCCAGTGATGAAGCTCAGTACATTAGCGGCCAGATTTTCGGCGTTCGGGGTAAAGAGATTTTTATCTTTTCTCAACCAAGGCCAGTGCGCTCTATCCATCATTCCGAAGGTTGGACACCCGATCGATTGGCAGAGATGTTTAAAGGCACGCTGGGCACGCACCTCGTTCCCCTGGAGACTTCGGGACAGGTCTTCAGCTACGATCCCCTGGTGTAATCAATTTCCTTAGAGAAATTAAACAGCAAGATCATGGAAGCAATCGGCTGGTTTGCCGGAGGGGAAATATGTTTCTTTGCGGCCAGCCGCGCTGGCCGCATTACAGAACTTCTTCAAAAACCGAAACTGTTATTATTTTGGGGTTGTAAAACTTGAACCTTTTTTGAAAGGAGAAACACCATGACACCTGTTACCCCCGAAGGAACTCCCGTACGCAAGGCCATCCAGTGGGTGTCCAAGATGCGCGAGGAAGGAGGAAAGGCATCTCTGGCGGTTCTGATTGAACAGGCCTGCGTGCGTTTTAACCTCTCACCCAAAGACTGTGATTTTCTGCACCGGTTTTTCAGCGAGCAGGGAACAAGCAGGGCGAAGGAAGAGTGAAGCTGGCGGTTTCCTTGAATAGGCTTGCTCCTGCAACCGAACTTAAAAAAAATGGGAGGACCGCAGTCTTTATTTCGAGAAGACGTATCCCTGCCCGGGATCCAAAACCACTACTTCCACTCCGGGCGCTTCCCTCCTGGTTATTTCAGCAAACTCCTTTGTATCCTGAACAAGGATGGGGAAAGTCTTGTAATGCATGGGAATGACTTTCTTGGGGGAGAGCATCTTCGTGGCCCAGGCAGCCTGAAGCGGGTCCATGGTGAAGACACTGCCGATAGGCAACAGGGCCACGTCAATTTTATGTAACTCCCCTATGGTCTTCATCGTATCGAAGATACCGGTATCGCCTGCGTGGTAAATCGTCGTCCCGTCTTCCAGCTTGACAACATACCCGCAGGGCGCTCCCGTGGTCGTAGAGTGGAAAGCCTGGGTCATGGTCACCGAGATCCCTTCATAAAGCAGGTTTCCCCCAATGTTCATACCATAGCCGAAGTAACACACTTTTTCCGCCGGAATATGGGAATCGCTTTGCAATCGGCGGGCTGTTTCCACGTTGGCTACGAGCAGGCCACCGCTCTTTTTGACAATATCTGCCGCCTGACCGACATGATCGAAATGATCGTGAGTTACTAATACCAAGGTTGCTTCCTTCACGTCATCCAGGCCAAAAGAAGAGAGGGGATTTTCAAACCAGGGGTCAATGTAAAGAATTTTCCCGCTGTTAGAAGTAATCTGGAAACCAGCATGCGATAACCATTTGATCGTTGTCTTTCCCATTTTAAACCTCCTTTCGAAAATAGGTGATAGGAAATGGATTTTTAAATTGTCTATTACCTGAATCTTTCACCAAAAAGGTTGTATCCGAAGTATTTCGGATATACCAAATCTGGCTGAATATGTAAACCCTTCTCACTTGAGAATTATTGTCACTCCTCCCTCTCTTTCTTTGAATTAGCCACAGAGGGCACAGAGATCACAGAGTCTTAAAAACGCAGATTAAGGATAAATAAAGAATACCCGTTAAGCCTCCAAAATTAATGAAGATGCAAAAAATTGTCAAAAAGGAATTTCCTATACAATCAAGTTTAAAGTATCCAGTGGACTCTTTATCCTCCCAATGCTTCTGGTGCTGACATGAGTGTAATTTTCAGTGGTCTTGCTATCTTTATGCCCCAATAGCTCTTGTATATACCTTAGATCCGTCCCTCCTTCCAATAAATGAGTGTCTTTGCGAGGTCTTTTGACTTCATAGAAAAATTTCTTTTTAAGCAATGCACCGTAGTAAAACTTGAGGGCATTGATTGACTGATTGACCGTAGAAGTGGCTGCCTGTTTTTCTTCCACGAGGTAATGAGGATAAAATCTTCTCAAGGATGCCGTTCCTATTTGGAAAGCTCCAATGTTTTTCGACAGGATGCCATCTGCGGCCAGCGATGGTTTTAACCTTTACAACAAGAAAGGGATCATAAGGGAAAGAGACGATGATACGACCGGATGGATCGTTTGAGATTTGAATTCTGGCCACAAGGCCACCTCATCCTTTGTTGGATGTAAGTGAAGAGAAGTTGGAAAGGTTTATTTTGGAATGTAAATTAGCATATCTGTAAAATATGTCAATTATTTTTATGGCTGAGCATCGATCACTTTTTCAGTTGGTGTGGTGGTGGGCACGGCGGTTACTTGACGGGTTCGAAATTATTCCATAGAATGAAGTCACCTTTCAATTACAAGACTTTATTATCTTCTTCCTTAAGGAAAGAGGCAGATTTTCATTGTTAACAAGAGGCCAGCCGGATATAGATAATTCGTTAAGAATTTTAGATTGAGGACCGTAGATCATGATTGGAAAAGGTTTTCAGAATCGATATTTAAGCCAGATTGAGGTGGAAGAAGTTGTGAGGGAAGGCCTGGCAGCTTTACCGGTAGAAGGACGGCGCCTGCTGGTGATCATCCCCGATCGCACGCGAACTATGCCCCTTCCAATCTTTTTTCGGGCGATTGTTCAATCCCTTGTGCCCCGGGTGAAGGAATTGAACTTCCTGGTAGCCCTGGGCACCCACCCGCCGATTGATGAAACGGACATCTTGCAAATGGTCGGCCTTACCGCCAAAGAAAAAGCAACCCAATATTCGAAAATAGGTTTGTTCAACCACAACTGGGAAGACCCCCGGGCGTTAACGACATTGGGGATGATCCCGGCAGAAGAAATCGCTGCCCTAACCCAGGGATTGATGCGCCAGGATGTGCCGGTCCAATTGAACCGGATGATCCTCGATCATGATCATCTGTTGATCTGCGGCCCGGTCTTTCCCCACGAGGTAGTGGGATTTTCCGGAGGAAACAAATATTTCTTTCCCGGCATTGCTGGCAGCGACATTATCAACCTCACCCACTGGCTGGGGGCGCTAGTTACATCTTACAAGATCATCGGCGCCAAGGATACGCCCGTACGGCAGGTGATTGATCGAGCGGCGGCGCTTATCCCCGGGCCGCGCCACGCCATTTGCTCGGTGGTATCCCATGAGGGTGTTAGCGGTGTCTATGTCGGCACACCGGAAGAAGCATACTCGGCGGCTGCCGACCTTTCTTCCCAAACCCACATTGTTTGGGTGGAGAAGCCATACCGTCAGGCTCTCTCGGTGATGCCCTCTATGTATGATGATATATGGACCGGCGCCAAGGGTATGTATAAGGTTGAACCGGCGATTGCTGACGGGGGCGAGGTGATCATCTACGCCCCGCACATCACCGAAATCAGCTACACCCACGGCCATCATATCCGCAGAGTAGGCTATCATGTCCGCGATTATTTCCTCAAGCAGTGGGACAGGTTCTCCAATGTTCCGCTTTCCATCCTGGCTCACTCCACCCATCTGCGCGGGATGGGTGCTTTTGAGAACGGCGTAGAGAGGCCTCGTATCCAGGTAACCCTGGCCACGGGCATTCCGGAAGAACTTTGCTGGCAAGTTAACCTGGGCTACTGGGACCCAGCCACTATCCGTATCGAAGAATGGGTAGGCCGGGAAGCAGAAGGAATATTGTTGGTTCCCCGAGCAGGAGAAGACCTATACCGGGTGAAGAGTAATTGAGCAGAACGAAGTCAGAGGTCAGAAGTCAGAGGTCAGAATAAAAAACAAATATTCTGTATTCTGAATTCTGACTTCTGTCTTTTGTATTCTTGCCTTTTTTAAAGAGAATAAATTTCCTGGTCGCTAAGGGTGGTAAGCCCTTCTTCTTTCATAACCCGTTTGGCCTCGCTGATCTTCTCCACGTCCAGAACCAACACGGCTTGCTTTTTGTCCTGGATGACAAACCCGTAGGCGTCCTCAATGTTCATCTTCCTCTGGCCGAAGGCTTTGGCAATGCGATACAGTCCGCCCGGCCGGTCATCCATGAGAATGGCCAGAATCTCCCTTTTGTTTGCCGGAATGCCCTGGGAACTAAGCGCCTCCAGGCCCTTATCAGGCTTATCCACCAGAAATTTCATCACCCCATATTCATAGGTGCCGGATACCGTAAAGGCCCGGATGTTCACCTTGGCCTTAGCCAGAATTTCGGTTACCCGCTCTAAACGTCCGGGTTTGTTTTCAACGAAGACGGAAATCTGATGAGCCATACTCCCTCCGAAATTAAGAATTTATTTCGCCACAGAGCACACCGAGGTCCCAGAGATGGTTAAAAAAATAAAAACACCAAGGACACCAAGGATAAAATAGAAAATCAAGAGAGGCTCTTGCAAACCTCTTGAAAAGTAGAGAAAATCGTCATTCCGGGCAAGCGAAGCGCGACCCGGAATCCAGGATTTTCAAGAAATTCTGTCCGCCTGAGGCGGACGGCTTTCGCCGGAATGACGGAGTTAGTGGCTTTTGCAAGAAGCTCAAGAAAAAACGATATTTTTTATACTTGTTTTTTTACTTTACCTTATCTCTGTGCTCTCTGACCTCTGTGGCTAATAATTTTCACATTTCTCTTCGGTCAACCACCCGCACGGCTTTGCCCTCGCTCTTGGGCAGCGTATCCGGCTCGACCAGTTCCACTTTGGGCGTTACTAAAATTTCCGACTTCAAAGATTCGCTGATCTGCCTGCGCAGATTTTCCAGTTGCCGCAGTTCGCCCCTGAAAAATTCCGGTCGAACTTCCACCCGCACGACCATCTTATCCTGAAAATCTTCGCGTTCCAGCACCACCTGATAGTTCGTCCCCACCTCAGGGATGTTCATCAGGACCATGTCGATTTGCAGGGGGAAGATATTCACCCCTTTGAGGATAAACATGTCATCACTTCGCCCCTTGATACGGCTGATCCGGCGATGCCTCCTCCCACAGCGGCAGGGTTCGGGGAATATAGCGGCTAAATCCTTGGAGCGGTAACGGATCAAGGGCATGGCCTCGCGCATCAGGGTGGTAAAAACCAACTCCCCTTCTTCCCCGTCGGGCAGGACCTTCTGAGTCTTCGGGTCGATGACCTCTACGATGAAATGATCCTCCCAGAAATGCATCCCCGATTTCTCGGGACACTCAAAGGCTACCCCCGGCCCATTCATTTCGGATAGCCCGTATGAGTTGAATGCTTGCACGCCGTACATCTCTTCAATGCGCTGGCGGGTGGCGTCCGAGTGGGGCTCGGCCCCAATCAAGGCGATGCGCAGTTTGGTATCTTTTCGGGGATCCAGGCCCATCTCTGCAAATACTTTCCAGAGGTGCAGGGCATAACTGGGGATGATATGAATGACCGTTGTTTCAAAATCCCCCATGAGAGTGATCTGCCGCTTGCTGTTCCCTGAGCCGGAGGGAATGGTCAGGGCGCCGAGGCGTTCGGCTCCGTACTGGAAACCCAGGCCGCCCGTGAAAAGGCCGTAGCCAACCATATTCTGAAAGACATCGCCTTTGCGCACGCCGGTCATAAACATGCAGCGGGCCACCAGGTTGGCCCATCCTTCCAGGTCGTTTACTGTGTGAAAGACGGCCGTGGCCCTGCCGGTTGTCCCGGAAGAGGAATGCACCCGGACAATCTTCTCCTTGGCCATGGTAACAAAACCATAAGGAAAGTTCTTTCTCAGGTCTTCTTTGGTGGTGAAAGGCACCCGTTTTAAATCGTTAAGCGTCTTTATCTTATCCAGCGAGATGCGGTGGGTTTTGAATATTTTGCCATAAGCTGGTGATTTCCCCGCCTGTTTCAAGGTTTTTTTCAAGCGCCCGAGCTGGAGTCTGTGCAGCTCTCTTTCCGGAATGGTTTCGATCTCTTTTTCCCAAAACATAAGGAACTCCTTTTCTTCAATTCACCTATTGATGGATTCGTAAAAAGTCCTGTTCTTGTCATTGCGAGGAGTTCCGCATTTGCGGGGCGACGAAGCAATCTTGTATTTTCGGCCACTTATAAAAACGAGATTGCTTCGTCACGCCCATGGCGTGACTCGCAATGACCCTTTCGCGGCTTTTTACGAGATTATCACCTATTGGCAGTCAAAATTAAATTAATTTGGACGCAGATTTTCGCAGATGACCTCAGATAATTTTTTCTTTTTCGTTTGTTCTAATAATCTGTGTTCACCCGTGTCCAATAAGGAAATTCCTATACAATTGAATTATTTTTAACATGGACGAAAAATGATGTCAAAAGGAAAAAGGGGGGGAATTTGTTTATTGACAAACCTAACAGGGGCTGTTAAATTCATTCCCAAGCTTGAAGTAGCCGGTCAGGAAAGGAAGCGTCATGCAGGTCAAAAAGCGCATGGTACGGAAGCTGGTGACCATCCCGCCGAACACCAGTATCTTAAAGGCCATGGAAGTGATGAGAAATAACTCCATCCGCCACCTGCCGGTCGTAGATGGAGGGAACCTCGTAGGGTTCGTCACCGAGGGCGACCTTCGTCAGGCATCTCTTTTGTCGATGGTGGACAAAGTGTCCATCGAAGATGTGATGATTAAAAACCCAGTGACTGTTTCCCCTGAAGATAGCCTTGAAGAAGCGGCAAAACTCATCTATTACCACAAAATCGGAGGGCTGCCGGTTGTCAAGGGTAAGAAGCTTGTGGGAATCATCACTATCGTTGATATTCTTCAGGCCTTTATCCAGTTAATGGGAATCCTGAAGTCCAGCTCGCGTATTGACCTGATCCTGGGAGCAAGGGCAAATGCCTTCGAAGAGGTCTCCAGGGTATTCAAGGAGCACCGAGCCGAAATCATCAGCGTAGGCATGTCCAACCATAAAGATCGGAAGAAACGCATCTACTATTTTCGGCTGGAAAAATGCCTGCTGCAACCGCTTGTCGCCTCTCTAAGAGCAAGAGGGTACAAAGTCCTCTCAGCCATGGAATGATAAATCGGAGGAAAAGATGCTTGACGAAACGACAACCCCCCAGGAAGCCATCCGTATGGCCATGGAACGGGAAAAAGGATCCCATGAGTTTTACACCCAGGCTGCCAAGATTGCCAAATACCCGGGAACCAGGCAAATGTTCGAATTCCTGGCCAAGGAGGAACTCAAACATCGCCGTATCCTTGAAGAAGAGCTGAATAAAGATTATTTAAAAGAAATGTAAAGAAAAGGGGCCAAGGATTCAAGGGTCCGAGGGTTCAAGTGCGAATGTTTTCGCTTGGCCCCTTGACCCCTCGAACCCATGAACCCTATTAAATGGGTTTGAAATATTGAATATCCAGCATATTGCCCACCCGCTCTTCCTTGAACACGGCCTTAAGGCGCATGCCGATGCGTAGCCGCTCATAATCTACCTCGCTTACCAGGTGGGCCAGCCCCGTGTCCGCTCCGTCGAGTTTGATGATCCCGTAAATCAAAGGCGTGGGGACGGGTTGGGCAGGTGTTGGATAATGAATGATGGTATAGGTCTGCAGCGTTCCCCTGTCGCTTACTTCCACCCAATCATTGAGTAAAGCAAAACATCCACCACAGGTGGACCGTGGAGGAACATAGACTATGTTGCATTTTGCGCATTTGATGCCCATGATCTTTTTCCGGTCGCGAATCTCAATAAAAAATTTACTCGTGGTTGCGCCCATGGAATAGCGGTAGGGAACCTTTATCTCCTGGTGCCCCACGATGGGCTCCAATCCTTCCAACCAGTTATCCATTTAGTCTCCTCCGATCAGATTGCAGATTGCGTATCAATTTAGCGGTTTGAAAAAGTGGTTTTACCACCTTTGTTGAGGTCTGGGGGGCTGGGTGGAACGCGCCGGAAGCATCGGCTGGGTTTCCGCTGGGCCGCGAAGAACCCCGCTCGTTTCCATCGGAGGAGGCGGGGGCGTTTTCCCCGCCCCACCCGCGAAGAAATCAGCGCCTTATGATTCCAAGCGGGCCGCCCAGGCCCCTAGACCATGGATTCCCTCTGACCTTACGCCCCACCTCTTTTCAAAGAGTTAAAGTGATACCAGATTGTAGATTGCAGGCTATATTTTTTTCATTCGCCATTCCGCATTCCGAATTCCGCAATTGAATTATTCTTCTATCGCTTTAAAATACTGAATATCCGCCAGATTCCCTTTTCGCTCCTCCCGGAATACTGCCTTCATCCTCATGCCGATTCTTAGCTTATTTAAGTCCGAGGCTGTGACAAAGTGTTGTATCCGGGTAGAGGCGCCTTTTAATTCAATGAAGCCATACCCGTAGGGGATGGGGCGTTCTTCTCCGGTCAACGGATCCAGGAAGGGAAACTGGACGATGGTGTATCCCCATAAGGTTCCTTCATTTCCCAAGTCCACCCATTCCTCGTTTCGCACGAAACAATACCCGCAGGCCGGGCGGGGCGGCACAAAGACCTTTTGGCACTTGGGGCAACGGATGCCCATGATGCGCTTATGTTCCTTAAGTTGTTTTAAGAAATAACTGGCGTAACGCCCGGCAGAATAATCATAGGGAAATTTCGCATCGAACTCAGCCACTAAAAAAGAGCCGCTTTTTTCACTCATTTCCATTACCTCCAATAATGAAACTATGGGGTCTTAGAGAGGATCAGTACATCCGACCACCAGCTCCCGCCAAATCCGGTAGCCATGGCCCGGTTTACCTTGGGCACCTGCCGCTTGCCTCCCTTACCCATTACCTGGATGGCGGCTTCAGCCACGCGAATCATAGCCGTAGCCCCGATGCAATTGGTGGATAAAACCCCGCCGGAAGGGTTAACCGGCAATTCTCCATCCATATAGGTTGCCCCGGAGTCGATCAGCTTTCCCCCTTCGCCGGGACCGCAAAAACCCGCCGCTTCATACCAGGATAGTTCCGCAAAGGTACAGGGTTCATAAAGCTCGGCAACATCCAGATCCTTCAAGGGATCTTTAATGCCGGCGATTTTGTAAGCTTCTTCGGTGGCTGACCGCAAAGTCCTGAGATTGACAAGCATCTCTAAATCGCTCCCAAAAGGCTGATCATGACGGGTTACTCCGGCAATTACCCACGCCGGGTTCTGGTAATTTTTTTTGGCTTTTTCCTCCGAAGCAAAAATCATAGCGCAGGCTCCGTCCGAAGTTGGGCACATATCCAGCATCTTGATGGGATAAGCCAGCATCTTTGAGTTTAAGACCTGCTCCACCGTGAGCTCCATCTTTAAGTGGGCATGAGGATTATTGAAGGCGTTCTTGCGGTTCTTCACGGCCACTTTGGCAGCCTGCTCCTCGTTAATCCCGTATTTGTGCATATAAGCTGTAGCCGAGGCGGCAAAAGAGCCGATCGCTCCGGACATGGTTGCTCGCTCCCAAAGAGGGTCCGCTTGAAAAATCAATCCGGCCGTTGTTTCCCCTTCGGATTGTTTCTCCCAGCCGATGGTCATGACCGTGTCGAAAAGTCCGGATGCTACATGGTAATATCCGGCCAGAGCCAGGGTAGTTCCCGAAGTTCCGCCGGTGGTAATTTTCATTCCGTGCTTGAGGATTGAGCCGGCGCCGTCCACGGTCCACATTTCCGGGGAGAAGACCCCCTCAAAATGTTCCATGTTGCCAATGACAATGCCGTCGATTTCCTCCAAAGTCATATTCGCATCATCCATGCAGCGCCGCACCGCCTCGTTGATCATCTCGACAATGTTAACATCCGGTCGTTTGGAACGATGGTCCGTCTGGCCTGTGGCTACGATGGCTACGTTTCTTTTGGCTTTCCTGGCCATAAGCTCTATGCCCCCCTTTCCAGTATGACAACGCACTGACCCTGACCGCAGGGACCGGAATGCCCCTGGGCTAAGGCCCTTTTAGCGCCTTCCACCTGACGTTCTTTCGCTTTGCCCATAAGCTGCAACGCCGCTTCAGCCACTCTCACCGCCCCGGCCACTGTGATGGGATTCCCCGACAGAATTCCCCCTGAAGGGTTCACGGGCAATTCGCCGCCCATGGCCGTAATTCCCTGATCAATCATTTTTCCGCCTTCGCCCCGCTGGCAAAAACCCATTCCTTCCAGCCAGAGAAGCTCCTGGTAAGAGTAATAATCCGACAGTTCCACCAGGTCAATCTCTTTGCGGGGGTTGGTGATTCCAGCCATGCTGTAGGCTTTTTGGACTGCCAGCGTAAGGGAAGCCACTTCAGCCAGGTCGCGGTCCCCTAAGTAGAAAGAATCCATCCGGCTGGCCATTCCGGTGATCCAGACCGGGTTGGGGGTCCATTTTTTCGCTTTATCTTCAGCCGCCAGAATCATGGCGCACGCTCCATCGGTAATGGGATACGCATCGAGCTCTTTTATCGGGTTGGCCAGCATGCGGGAACTCATTACCTGGCTGACGGTCACATCCATGGCCCGATGGGCGTAAGGATTCCTCTGGCCGTTTTTTAAATTCTTCACTGCAACCTGTGCGCACTGTTCTTCGGTAATCCCGTATTTGTACAGGTACCGCTTGGCCTGCAGAGCACAGGCAGAAAGTTCGTCAAATCCCAGGAGCCTCTGGAAGAGCGGGTCAAAGACGGTATTATGGATCAAGGAAGGCACACCCTCGGACATCTTGCAATGGGACACAAGCAGGCAGGAATCGAAACACCCGGAAAGGATGCGCAGGGCCGCATAGAAAACGGCGTAACTCCCGTCCATGGCCACCTTGGCCTCCGACCGCAGAACCGAGCCGCAGGCCTCGCTCACCGTGCGGTTGGAAATGGTCCTCCCGTCCCAGGAGTCCTGAGAATTGGTAATCATCTGATCCATGTCCGCAATGCTCAACCCGGTTTCTTCCAGTATTTTACTGCTGACTTCAAAAACCAACTCGGGATAGCTGTCGAAAATTTTACGTGGCTCGTATTTCGTCTGATAGACGCCCACGATCCCCACGCGATCCGCCATTTTTTTTACCCCCTGTTTTTTATTTCATTCCCCAATTTGCGTTCAATTGTAGAGAAATATTAAAAATGTTGCAAGAGAAAAAGAATAAAATTCATTGCGAAAACGGAAGCGATTTATAGACCATTAATTGTTGTTACTTTCTAAAAAATTGATAATTGACAAATTTTGCTAATAGGTGAGGCTCTTGCAAAAGTATTTTTTTGTGGTTCGACAAGCTTGTCCTGAGCGAACCGTTCACCCTTCGAGAACCTCAGGGCAAACGGTGAGTCGAAGGGCTCACCACGAACGGAAAAACTAAATAATTTCAACCTAAGCCCGTTCACCCTGAGCCTGTCGAAGGGTAAATTACGGACTTTTGCAAGAAGCTCAGGTTACATTTCTTTCCGGAGGGTGTTTCGCCGAAATCATATAGTTGCTTCCAGCCAATAGAGGTGAGGCTGTCGTTTGACCCTCAATGTCGGTTGACTGAGCGCCTGATTAACGGCGGAGATTTTGTGGAGGAATAGTCCTCTCCCCGCCCTGGGGGCATCCCCTGAAACCACCCTTAAAATCAAAAGGTGATTATTCTTTTCGTAACCTTGCTACTGCCCTCTCCAACGCTTTGATAAATTGGTCAACCTCCGCCTCCCCCATTGGCGTCGAGAGGCAGCCCAGTCCTTCCTTGGAAACGATGATTCCTTCCTGGAGCAGGTTTAGGTGCAACCGATTCCACCTTTCCGGGGCAGCGGCTTGGCGAACGGAACTCCGGTAGTCAACGACGGGTTCGGCGGTCATCAGGAAGCGGAAGAGGGACCCATCGCCCGTAAGCTGGGCCGGCTCCCCATGTTGCTACGCTTTTTCTGCCGCAAATTGCTTCAAGGCCCGAGAGTCCTCACCCTCTGATTGTTGCGTATTTGAGGGCTGCTCTGGCTTTTCAGACTTCCCGGAGAAACAGTGGAATTATTTCGATAAATTCAGCTCTGAGGAAAAGGAAGGAATGACGGCCCGTTTGAGGGCTTCGCGGCTGCCACAAAGAGGTCACTGTTACCCTTTGATGGCCCCTGCCGTTAAACCACGGATTAGATATTTCCTCACAATAAGAGAAAAGATTACCACCGGCAACATTACCATGGTTCCACCGGCGGCGATCTTCCCCCATTCCCATCCTTCGTAATTCATGAAATTTACTACGGCCACCGGGGCGGTCATGGACTGGGTACGCGTTAGGATGAGGGCGAAGAAGAAATCGTTCCAGGAGAATAAGAAACAGAAGATGGCGGTAGCGGCCAGCCCGGGGGCTGATAAGGGGAGAATGATTCTTAAGAAACTGCCCCAGACGCTCGCTCCATCGATCCAGGCGGCCTCCTCCAGAGAGCGGGGCGTGCCGTCGAAGAAGGTTCGCATCATCCAGATGACCAGAGACAAATTGAAGGTGAGGTAGATAATAATCAGGCCGGGCAGGGTATCGAGCAGATCCAGGTAACGGTAGATGAGGAAAAAAGGGATGGTAAAGGCGATGGGCGGCGCCATGCGACTGGAGAGGATCCACAGGGAAAGCTGTTTGTCGGACTTGAAATTGGCGCGGGAGAGAGCATAGGCTGCGGGAACTCCGATGACCATGGAAAGAAGGGTGGTACTCACACTGACTATGGCACTGTTCATGAAGGAGCGCCGAAAATCGGTTTTCCAAAGCGCCAGGTAATGGTCGGCCGTGGGCTTGAAAAGCAGCTTTGGGGGGAAGCTCATAATGTCCTGATCCGGTTTTACCGACATGTGGAGGAGCCAGAAAAAAGGGAACATGACCATAACGATGAGACCGATGACCACAGCATAGACTATTATGCGCTGCCGACGGAGGCGTTTCGGAAAAGAAATTTTATTCAATTTCCACCTTTGGCCCTACAATCCTCATGATCCACCAGCTCAGTAAAAACGTGGCAGTGACCATCACGACGGTGATGGCGCTGGAGAATCCAAGATAGGAGAAGTTAAATGCCTGGATAAAGACGTAATAGTTGGTAACCTCCGTCACGGTCCCGGGCCCTCCGTTGGTGAGAATGTAGATGAGCGGGAAGGCCTTGATACTGTCGATCAACCGGAAGAGGCCGGAGACGAGAAGCGCCGGACGGATGAAGGGAAGAACAATGAAAAGAAAGAGGCGCCAGGTGCCCGCCCCATCGAGTTTGGCAGCCTCCAGAGGCTCTTCGGGCATCATCTGAAGTGCCGCCAGGAGCATGAGCATGGTAAACGGAAACCATTCCCACACATCGGCTGTGATAATGGCCCAGAGGGCGAGATCAGGGTCGGTGATCAGGGATGGGGCTGGAAGTCCAAGGGACCGGAGGGCCCAGAGAACCGGGCTGATGTCCGGGGTGTAGAGCACCTTCCAGATGATGGCCACAACGATGGGGGGCAGAACCATGGGGATGAGAAATACGGTCCGGCAAGCCTCCAGAAAGCCGGTTCGTATGTTCAAGAGAAGGGCAATGGCCAACCCGGCCAGAAGCTGCAGGCTGACGGTCGCCAGAGAGAGTTTGACCTGCACCCAGAGGGAATTGTGAAATCGTTGATCCTCAAGCAGAAGGGTATAGTTGGCCAAGGGGCGGGAAAAATCGCCCACGGTGTCGGGGAGGGTCAGATTCAGGGGAGTAAAACTCGTGACCAGGAGGAAGAGCGTCGGTGCGAGGGTGACCGTGATTAAAACGGCCAGCGACGGGAAAAGATATAGACGATAGGCCCGTCGCTGGCTTTGAGACAAGGTTTGCGTTTCCCTGGGGGCGGGAAACGCCCTCTCCTTGATGGGCTTTGATTTAACTTGGATCCGATCCATTGTTAAATTTATAGGACGCAGATTTTCGCAGATAAACACTGATAAATATTTTCTTTTCTATTCATCCCGATAATCCGTGTTTACCCTGAGGCTCTTGCAAAAGTATTTTTTTGTGGTTCGACAAGCTCACCACGAACGGAAAAACTAAATAATTTCAACCTAAGCCCGTTCACCCTGAGCCTGTCGAAGGGTAAATTACGGACTTTTGCAAGAAGCTCC
>VGSF01000088.1 GCA_016875165.1 Deltaproteobacteria bacterium | reverse complement strand
GTCCCGGGAGTGTCCAATCTTGCTTGCCGTGGCATAGATCCCTCTTGCCAGAAAACCCATTCTTTGTAAAGTTATATTTTTAAACTACGTCCCATATTCTACTAGTGAATTTCCGTGTTTATCTGTTCCTAAAAATATTTTTCATATACATTTGACATTTCAACAAAGTTTTAGTATATATTTTTAAAATCTCTAAGAATAATCGGAGGTAAATTCCCATGACCAGTTTAAGCCGCAGAACCATCGTCCTGATCGGAGTCGCTTTGGTTTTTTTTGCTTCCGCCCTTCTAATCAGCGGGTGCGGGGGAGGCCTGAAGGCCGAAAACGAAAAATTGAAGAAAGAGGTAGCTGACCTTACCGCTGAAAACGACAAACTGAAAGCTGATTTGAATAAGCGGACCACCGAAACCTCATCTTTGCACAGCCAGGTCGCCGAGCTTAATCTGCAGATTTCATCGCTGCAGACCCGGAACCAAAACCTGCAGAACGAATATGATGCCTTGAAAGACCAATTGAAAGGAAAAAAGAAGAAATAATGAGGCTCTTGCAAAAGTCCTAAACACCGTCATTCCCGCCCCCGCTTTCGCGAGGGTAGACTTCAGCGGGAATCCACAGGGCAGCCTGAAAAATCTGGATTCCGGGTCGCGCTTCGCTTGCCCGGAATGACGATTGAGCACCAGATTTTGAGATTTGCAAGAACCTCTAATAAAAACAGATCTTCAACCTGCGGTGAAAATAACCGGCATCATCCTCGCTGGAGGCAAAAACCTCCGCATGGGAAAAAATAAGGCCTTTCTCGAGGTTAACGGCCAGCGAATCATCGACCGCATAAGGGAAATTTTCGCTGACCTTTTCAATGAAGTCCTCCTGGTGACCAATTCACCCCTGGAATATGGGTATCTCAACCTGCGCATGGTTGCCGATCTCTGTCCGGGGAAGGGCGCTTTGGGGGGGCTTTACACTGGCCTTTTTCATGCCTCATGCTCCCATGCTTTCGTAGCAGCATGCGACATGCCTTTCCTGAATAAAGCTTTGATCAGTCATTTAAGCGCACTCTCTCCCGGTTATGACATCGTTATTCCTAAACCAGACGATGGCTTACAGCCTCTGCACGCGGTTTATTCCCAGAAATGCTTGCCTTTCATGGAAAATTTACTGCGGCAGGATAATCTGAAAATCATCGACTTCTTCCCTAAAGTAAAAAAGAGGGAAGTGGTTACCAAAGAAATTCTCCAATTCGATCCTCATCTAATTTCTTTCTTAAATATAAATACTCCGGAAGATCTGGCTTGGGCCCAGGATCTTCTAAAAAGTTAAAGCGCATCAGTGAATCTAATGAAGCTTACAGCCGGGTTAAAGACCGGGAAGAAAATCATCTTCCGAATCGGGCTCGAAGATAATTTTTAGAAATATAAAAGGAGAAGCTCATGCTTTACGATGCCCTCCTAACCGACGAAGAGAAGGCGCTACGAGATGAAGTTCGCAAGTTTGTCCGGGATGAAGTTCCCGCAGACCTTTTGCGGGCCATGGACCGAGATGAAATCAAATTTCCTTATGAATTTATCGCCAAGCTGGCCCAACATGGCCTGCGGGGAATACGGTTTCCCAAGAAATGGGGTGGCCGGGAATTACCCTGGACCGCGGAAGTCGTGGCCGAAGAGGAAGTAGGAGTTCTGGGGGTGGCCCTGGGATGCGCTTTTGTGATGACCTCTATCGTGGGCGAGGCTCTCAATGTCTTTGGAACAGATGATCAAAAAGAACGATACCTCCGCCCTATCCTCACTGACACGAAGATCCCTGAAGAAGCCCTTACCGAGCCGAGAGGGGGGTCGGATTTTTTTGGGGCTACCACGCGGGCAGTCCCTGAAGGGGATTGGTTTATCTTGAACGGCCAAAAACGTTTTGTGGTGGGTGCGGAAGCAGCGGACTTTTTTGCGGTTTATTGTAACACTAACCCCCAAGCTCCTCCCCACGAGCGCATATCGATGTTCATCGTAGAAAAGGGCCCGGGTGTGGAAGTCGAACACGTCTATGGCCTGTTAGGATGCCGGGGCACCGGAGTGGGAAGGCTGGTCTTTAGGAACTGCCGTGTTCCCAAGGAAAATCTTGTGGGAAAGCTGGGAATGGGAGCCCTGATCTTTGACCGGATGATGATCCCGGAACGCCTCACCTCAGCCGCAGCCTCTGTGGGAGGATGCCGTGGAGCGTTGGAAGTAGCCATTCGTTACAGCGACCGGCGAGTGGCCTTTGGTCGAAAAATCCGGAAGTTCCAGGCAGTAAATTTTATGATCGCCGACGCCATGACCCGACTGGATGCTGCCCGCGGATTGGTTTACGGCGCAGCCAAAACTGTTGACAAAGGCATGCCCCATCGCCGCCTGGTCAGTGAAGCCAAGAAATTCGCCACTGAGGCCGCCTGGTCCATCGTCAATGCAGCCATGCAGGTATTGGGCGGTATTGGCTACACCAATGTTTATCCCTTAGAACGGTATTTGCGGGATTCCCGCCTGGGCCTCATCTGGACTGGAACCAGCCAGATCATGGATACTCTTATCCAACACGAGACTTTTGCTGAATTTCTGGGAGATTTAAGCGACCGGCGTAATCTCGAGATGGATGCCATGGGCATCGATGCCCAGAAAGAAAAAATCTATACGGATGAAGATATGTGGAAAAACTTCTAAAGGGGCCCAGGGGTCAAGGATTCAAGGGGCTAAGCGAAATACTGAAAAATTTTTTTAAATCTGGAGCGTATAAACCTTTGAACCCTTATTATTTCTCACTGGACCCCTTGAACCCAAGAATCCTGGAACCCTTTTCTTATGCCATACAAGATCACTGATCTTTGCACCAACTGCGGTGAATGCTTTCTGGTCTGTCCCCTGGAAGCCATCACTGCCGGCGAAAAAAGACCCAAGATCGATTCTGAATTTTGCACGGACTGCGGCACATGTTCGGACATTTGCCCTGAGCGGGCAATTGAAGGTGAAGGATAAAAGAGGGTCATCCCGGCGAAAGCGGGAATCCGGTTAATTCAAGCAGTTCTGGACTCCTGCTTTCGCAGGAGTGACGGCTTTTCTGACTTTTTACGATTTCATCAAGTTTGGAGGGCTTAAAATGTACGAAGACCTGAAAGGAAAAACGGCATTAGTAACGGGCTCAGGTAAAAGGACCGGAATCGGTTTTGCCATTGCCGATAAAATGGCTTCCTGCGGGGCCAACGTCATTATTGCCGATCTCGGAAAAGGCCCTGAGAAAATCGGCGGCGTGAAAATGGGCCTGCGCCAGGAGATGGAAGATATTGCCAGCAGCCTTACGGAAAAATACGGGGGCAAAACTCTAACCGTTGACCTGGATGTAACCTGCAACGATTCCATCCAGCAAATGATGCAAAAGGTTCAGGAGCAGTTTGGGAGTATTGATGTCCTGTTCAATAATGCCGGCGCCTCTTTTGGCGCCCCCAGCCCGGCGCATACTTACAACGAAGAGGCCTGGATGAAAACCATCGATGTCAATCTCCATGGCACCTTCCGGATCTCCAGGGCAGTCCTGCCCATGATGATTGCCCGAAAAGAAGGGGTCATTGTCAATATCGCCTCCAAAGCCGGGAAGACCCCTCCTCTGGCCAATGGGGCCTACGCAGTGGCTAAGGCCGGGGTGATCATGCTCACCAAGGTTATGGCCCTGGAACTATCCAGACAGGGCATTCGCGTCAATGCCATCTGCCCCGGCATAATCATGACCGACCTGCAAGTTTACCGTTTCGAGATGGAAGCTAAATTTTTAAATCAAACTTTCGCCGAACGGGAAAAAGCATGGGCCAATGACATTCCGCAGGCACGGATCGGGTCGCCAGCGGATGTGGCTGACCTGGCCGTCTATCTATCTTCCAGGGAATCTTCGTATATCACCGGTCAGGCCCTCAATGTTGACGGTGGATTGCTGATGGCAATTTAACCATTAATAGGGTTCAAGGATTCCAGGGGTCAAGTGAAATACAAAATAATTAATCCCCAAACCCCTGGCCCATATTTTTTTTCGGTTTTAAGTATTTCCCTTTAATCCTTGAACCCTCGACCCCTTGGACCCTCATTAGGAGATTTTTTTATGAAACAGATCTCGTTACCCAAAAAAGGCATATCTAAAGAAGAGGTGCTATCTAATTTACGCTCTTTTAAATCGGGCGATGCCGACTGGCATGATGGCCGGATGTTCGGGCTGATTTACAATGCCGGCCTGGATGTGGAAGAAATGGTCAAAGAAGCTTATGCTACCTATATGTTCGAAAACGCCCTCAGCCCCTTTGCTTTTCCGAGTTTATTAAAAATGGAGACTGAATTTATCTCCATGGTCAGCGCTCTCTTCGGCGGAGATGATGAGACCGTAGGCTCAATGACCTCAGGAGGAACCGAGAGTATTCTGATGGCCGTAAAGGCCGCGAGAGAATGGGCCAGGGCTAAACGGCCGGAAATTAAAATTCCTGAGCTAATAGCCCCCATAACCATACATCCCGCCTGGAACAAAGCGGCGGATTTCCTGGGCCTGAAAATCGTTTTAACCCCGGTGGATGAAGAATTCAAGGCCGATGTAAAGGCAATGCAGGAGGTTATCAACGAGAACACCATCATGCTCGGCGCCTCGGCAGTTACCTATCCCCATGGGGTCGTAGATCCCATAAATGAACTTGGCGCTATAGCCGAAGAGAAAAACCTCTGGCTGCATGTCGATGCTTGCCTGGGAGGATACATACTGCCCTTTCTCAGAACTTCGGGCTACGATATTCCTCCTTTTGATTTTAGCGTGCCCGGCGTGCAATCCATGTCCGTGGACATACACAAGTATGGATATACTTCCAAAGGCGCTTCCACCGTGCTTTACAGAAATAAAGAGCTTCGCCAGCACCAATTCTTTGTATATACGGACTGGCCCGGGGGAGTATATGCCACACCATGCCTGTCCGGAGCCAGACCAGGAGGAGCCATTGCCTCGGCCTGGGCCATGCTCCACTACCTGGGGGAAGAAGGATTTTTAAAATTAGCCAGGGCAGCCAGGGAAACGACCTTGGGACTGATGGAAGGAATCCGCCGGATTCCTGGTCTATTTATCCTGGGAAACCCTCCGGCCACGGTATTTGCCTTCGGGTCCAATGAAATCAACGTATATAAACTCGCCGTCAAATTGAAAGAACGGGGATGGCATATCGACTCCCAACATCGTCCTCCCAGTTTGCATATGACCATTTCCCCTGCCCACGAAAAAATCATTGAACCGTTTCTTAAGGATCTTCAGGAATCCGCAAAGGAAGTTTCCGGAACTGATTCTGGAGAAGCTTCCGGGATGGCGGCGCTTTATGGCATGATGGGAACCATGCCCGACAGAAAAATGGCCAGGACTTTCGCCCTTCAATACTTGAATGATCTTTATCGGTTGAAGTAGTCTTGTATTTCAGGTTTTCAATCTTAACATTCATGCCAAAGCTGTCCTTCCCGCGGAAGTGGGAATCCAGCGCAGAAATACTGGATTCCGGGTCAAGCCCGGAATTACGATCAGAAAAAAATGATTTATGATGAACTACCCCAGGTTAGAAAGGACTTTTAAGAATGTTTATGAAGGCTGCCGTTTATCGCCGGTCAAGCGGGCTTATGGTCGAAGAAGTTCCCTTACCTGAATCAGGGATTGATGGAGTCCTGGTTAAGGTGGCCAACACGGGGTTTTGCGGCTCAGACCATTCTTTGATTGAAAGCGGGATTCTGCCGGATGGCTTCATACTCGGCCATGAGACAAGCGGCATCGTTAGCGAAAAGGGAAAACAGGCAACAGGTCCTCCAGTGGGATCGCGAGTGATCATCCGCCCCACTTATTGCGGAAAATGCCGGGGATGTCTGATGGGCAAACCCCATCTCTGCCAGGATAACCGGCGAACAATTGGAATCGGGGATTTACCGGGGGCCTTTGCCGAGTATGTAAAGGTATATTCTCAGATGCTCATACAGGTTCCCTTAGGCGTGAATTCCAGGAGTGCGGCTCTGGCTGAAACCTTTGCCGCAGCCCTGCACGGGATAAAATGTTCGGGTAGCAATGGAGGATCAGCTCTGGTCATAGGAGGAGGGCCAATTGGATTGGCTGCGATTCAATTGTTGAAGCTGATAGGTTTTGGTCCTATTGCCCTTTCTGAGCCAGTGAAGGAGAAAAGGCTCCTGGGTCAGACCTTTGGCGCCGATTATTTGATCGATCCCTTAACGGAGGATATTACCCGGCAAGTCGGAGAATGGACTAAGGGAGTCGGCTTTGATACCGTTTTAGAATGTTCCGGAGTTGCTGAAAATATCCAGGTAGCCTTTGATCTGGCGGCCAAGTGTGGCTCGGTTTGTATCGTGAGCGTTATCTTCAAAAATGCCGTCATCAGACCAATGGCCATCAACTTCAAGGAAATCAGGGTTAGCGGTTCTATTTCCAACACCCACGAAGAGAATATCCAATGCCTGGAATGGATGCTTGCCGGCCAAATTGACCCGAGCCCTTTGATCACCGACCTCATCCCCCTGGATCAATTGCCACGGGTATACAAAGAACGTATTCATACCGGCAAAGCCGTAAAAGTGATATTGCAAATCGGAGAGGAGTTTTAACGCCTCGAGTCAATGCTGATTGCGGTAATTCGTCAAAATTCTTTAAAGCAGGAAAGGGGATAAAATGATGGGAACTATTTCAGGGGGACATATAACTGTTGACGCCCTGCTGGCTAAGGGCGTAAGAAAGATTTTCAGTCTTTCGGGCGGGCATATATTTCCTTTGTATGAATATGCGGATGGCTCACCCATAGAAATTTTTACCACCCGCCATGAACAGGCTGCAGTCTTCATGGCCGAGGCCTGGGGAAGAATGACCCGCAAGCCGGGCTTTGCCCTGGTCACTGCCGGTCCGGGTTTCAGCAACTCCTTGAGCGCCATGGCCAATGCCCATATGGCCAATTCACCCCTTGTGCTAATTGCCGGGGTTGTGGGACTCGGAGCCTGCGAAAAACTCGATCTCCAGGATATGCGCCAGCTCCCGGTTATCGAGCCCCTCGTCAAAAAAGCTTTGGTTTGCCATAAAACCGAACGGATACCCGAATTCATCGACATGGCCTACCGGATCGCTATAAGCGGCTGCCCTGGTCCGGTTTACCTGGAGGTTCCTGTTGACGTTTGGAACGGCAAAGTCGATGAGAAGGCCGTTAAAAAAATAAATACCCTCACTGAATACCGGGCCGTAGACCTTGAAAAAGCCCGAGCGCTCATGGAGATGCTGGAGGCGTCGGAAAAGCCAATCTTCATCGCCGGGAGCGGAGCCTATTATTCGGGAGCGGAAAAGGAATTTGTCGAATTTCTGGAAAAAACAGGGGCCCCAGGATTTACTTCTGCCGGGGGGCGGGGATTAATCCCCGATACCCACCCGCTTTGTTTCGAGTCTTCCTCGGTGATCAGGCCCGGCGCTGCTTCCGAAGCTTTGATGGGCGCAGACTTGATTGTCCTCCTGGGAAATCGCATCAGCCTGTATTATGCTTACGGAGACCTGCTCAATCCCAACGCCAGGCTGGTTCAGGTAGACATACGGCAGGAAGAAATCGGCCGAAACCGCACGATTCATCTCGGCATCGGAAGCGATATAAAGGCGCTTCTTACGGAAATAAACCGCATGATCGATGAAAGGGGAAGCAGCGCCTCCCTCAAGCAAAAGTTTGCGCCCTGGATTGCTTTTCTGCAAAGCAAGGAGAAAGAAAAGAAAACATTTGGGGCTTTGGGTTGGGAAAGCAATTCTGTTCCGGCCCATCACCTGCGCATCTGCGCCGAAGTCAACCATTTCATGAACCGGGAAGATGACCTAATGATCAGCGATGGCGGAGACACCCAGGTTTGGATGTCCATGACCAGAACCGTGCGGCGATCCGGGCATTACTTGGAGTCAGGCTTATTCGGCTGCCTCGGGTGCGGATTACCCTACGCTAACGCCGCCAAGCTGCTCTACCCGGACAAACGTGTCTGCCTGGTCTCAGGCGACGGTTCCATCGGGTTCAACTTCATGGAGTTTGAGACCGCCATCCGGAAGAAACTGCCCGTGGTGACGGTGATCTGCAACGACCAACAGTGGGGAATGATCAGGCATTCCCAGGAAATCAAGCTCGGCCGCTTCATCAAAGAGGGGACCGAGCTCGGCATGGTGGATTATCATAAAGCGGTGGAAGCCCTTGGCGGTAAGGGAATACTGGTGGAAAAGCCGGGCGATATCCGGCCGGCCCTGGAAGAGGCTTTTGCCGCAGGTGTGCCTGCCTGCATCAACGTGTTAACAGATCCCAAGCCCATCAGCCCGGGAAGCATAGCCCTGGCCATGGTTGCGGGGCATGATGTGTCAAAGTTTTTTAAATAGCTAAACGAGATGATCTCGTAAAAAGTCATCAGAACGATGGTTTCGTAAAAAGCTCCAGATGCAAGGCGCGCAAAACCTGAGGAGTGAAACGTACTTACAGGTACGCGGCAACGACGAAGGTGAAGCGCAATCCGCCTTAGGCGGACAGATGGACTTTTTACGAAACCATCAAAGGAGGCTGCGCCATGTCCAACACCTCTCCCCCTGAAGGTTACCTCTTCTCCAAGCGTTACACTGCATACGTGTTCATTCTATTGTGGCTGCTTTACTTTTTTGACTATGTTGACAGAATGGTGGTTATTTCCCTCTTTCCCTTTTTGAGGGCGGAATGGGGACTTACCGATGCCCAGTGCGGCGCTTTGGTCTCTGCCGTTTACTGGGCCATCGTCCTCTTCTCCTTCCCGGTTTCCATCCTGATTGACCGCTGGAGCCGGAAAAAAAGCATCGGCATAATGGCCGTATTATGGAGTCTGGCCACGGTAGCCTGCGCCTTTACCAAAAATTTCAGCCAGCTTTTTATAGCCCGGATAGCCATCGGGGTCGGCGAAGCCGGTTATGCCCCCGGCGGCACGGCCATGATTTCCGCCTTATACCCGGAGAAGAAAAGGGCCATGATAGTGGGGCTATGGAATGTCTCCATTCCCCTCGGCATGGCCGCCGGCATTGTGCTTGGGGGGCTTATCGCCGCTCATTGGGGATGGCGGCATGCCTTCGGCATCGTGGCCCTGCCAGGATTGATAGTGGCCATTATCTTCTTTTTCATAAAGGATTATAAAACCGTCGGCCTTGAAAAAGCCGTGAATCGAACCACGGAAATTGAAAATGCTCCCTCGCTCAAAAAACAAATGTCCAAAATGGACATATTTCGTGAATTTGCGAGGACACCATCTCTCCTGCTCACTTACCTGGGTTTTATAGGAATGATGTTCTTGACCATCTCCATCTCCACCTTTTTGCCCACTTATTTTGAAAGGGTCCATGGCCTGCCCCTGTCTAAAGCCACGCTTTTGACCAGCGGGGTTATGCTCATGGCTATTTTCGGGTCGCCTCTGGGGGGCTGGATTGCCGACGGGTGGATGAAAAAGAAAATTCAGGCCAGATTGCTGGTTGCTTCCATCTCCGCATTTATGGCCGCTGTCTTGTTTTTTGCGGCGCTTAATTTTTCCTCTGGGGGAGCCGTTCAATATGTTGTTTTTTTGCTGGGCGGAATTGCGGCGATCGCCTGGGCTTCCTCGGCCATAGCGGTTACTCAGGATGTTGTCCATCCGGGTTTGCGGGCCATATCCTATGCCCTCTGCGTGATCACCCAAAATTTATTAGGCAGCTCTCTTGGACCGGTTGTTACCGGCGCTCTCTCGGATCGCTACGGGATAACCGCGGCCCTGCAGATGGCCTGCGTTATGCCATTATGCTCATCAGTTTTTTTCTATCTTGGTTCAAGATTTTACAAAAAGGATCTGGATAAAGTGGAAAAGGTCGCCCTGACTGCGGAAACTTAAGACGGCAGCATAGATCCGGAAAATAAAAAAGGGGGCTTCTGTTGGAGCCCCCTTTTTTTGAAAAAATGGTTTTACTACCTTTGTTGAGGTCCGGGGATCTGGGTGGAACGCGCCGGAAGCATCGGCCTGGTTCCCGCTTGGCCACGAAGAACCCCGCTCGTTTCCGCCGGAGGAGGCGGAGGGCATTTCCCCCGCCCCACCTGCGAAGAAATCAGCGCCTTATTATTCCAAGCGGGCCGCCCAGACCCCCGGACCATGGATTCCCTCTAACCTTACACCCCACCTCTTTTCAAAGGGCTAAAGTGTTACGAAAAATAACTTGATTGTATAGGAATTTGCTTTTCTAGCCCCCTCCCCCCATCCCCCTCCCGCCAGGGGAGGGGAGATACTGGGGGATCCAAAATTCCCTCCCCCTGGATGGGGGAGGGTTAGGGTGGGGGTGTTAATAACTTGATCCGTTCAGGGCGCGCCGGCCTTGGCCTTTAGAGTCATATACTCCTTATGTATCCTCTCCTGGATTTTATCTATGAGATCCGGAGTCAGGTGGCGGAACCGTCCCTGTCCCTTGAGGTAATCACTCAGCGGACGGGGTTCGGGAAAGTCAATAGTGATCCGGTACTTTCCTTCTTCCACTTCATAAAGGGGAAAGAATCCGGTCTCCACGGCCAGACGTCCATAGCGGATGGCCTGCTCGGAAGGAATCCGCCAGCCGGTGGGACAGACCGAAAGGATGTGAATGTAAGAAGGGCCCTTGATGGCCATCGCCTTTTTGACCTTTTCATAAAGATCATAGGGATAGCTGGAACAGGCCGTGGCCACGTAGGGAATTCCGTGGGCGGCAGCAATTTCAACCATATTCTTCTTCCAGGTCATCTGGCCCGTGCTCATCTTTCCGGGGGGAGAAGTGGTCGTCATGGCCCCGAAAGGAGTGGAGCTGGAGCGCTGAATGCCCGTGTTCATATAAGCTTCATTATCGAAGCAGAAGTAAATCATGTCATGTCCCCGTTCCAGGGCTCCGGAGAGCGCCTGGATGCCGATATCGGCCGTTCCCCCGTCCCCGGCCATGCCTACAGCCTTGATTTCCTTCTGGGGAAGCCGGCCTTTGCGCATCAGGGCTTTAAGTCCAGACTCCAGCCCGGAGGCAACTGCGGCAGCATTCTCAAAAGCCACGTGGATCCAGGGCACAGCCCAGGAAGTTGTGGGAAAAGGAGAGGAGACAACCTCCATGCATCCGGTGGCGTTGGCAATCACCGTGTTAGGCCCCAGAGCTTTTAATACATACCGGACGGCCAGGGCTTCTGCACAGCCCTGACAGGCCCGGTGGCCGGAAACAAAGAACTCCTCCTCCGGCCAGCCTTTGGCCTTAATATGCTTAAGATCCCGAACTGTATCCGTGGGACGGATTTTGGGTTTTGCTTTTTTCTCTTTAATTTTTTCTTCAGCCATTTTTTATCCTCTCTCTCGTATGCCAATCATAGTAAATTCTTCCTTTTTTTCCTGTGCCCCTGTGGCTCGGGTTACCATTTCCATGATGTGTTCAGGCGGAACATCCCGCCCTCCCAATCCGGCGATAAAGCCCGAAACCTGCGGGTGTTTTTGCTCGTCATAAAGAGCGGAGCGAACTTCTGAGAAAATTGGCCCCCCCGGACCTCCGGTGGATAGAGCCCGGTCGACTACCACCAGGGTCTTCAACTTCGCGACCATCTGCCTTAATTCTTCAAAAGGGAACGGACGCCACAGGCGCAGTTTTAAAAGACCTGCGGCTTTCCCCTGTTCCCGCAGCCGATCCACCGCTCCCATGGCTACTTCGCAGACTCCCCCGGCTGCCAGAATCCCAATCTCTGCTCCCTCCATACGATAGCCTTCAATGGGCTGGTACTGCCGTCCGGTTAAGTTGGCCCATTCGTCCCAGACTTTCTGAATTACCGGCTTGGCCTGCCGCAAAGCTACTTCATGGACCTTTTTGGTCTCCATGAAAATCTCGGGCATGGCAAAAGCTCCCATGGTCATGGGCTGATCTGGATGGAGAGTATAAAGGGGCTGGTAAGCCGGCAGGAATCTATTCACCAGCTCCTGGCTGACAAATGCAAGTGGTTCGACCATGTGGCTTAAGCTAAAGCCATCAAGGTTGACGGCCACGGGCAGAAGAACCTGCCGGTCTTCGGCGATGCGATAGGCGCATATCGTTTGATCAAAAGCCTGCTGCCCATTCTCCACAAAAACCTGGATCCAACCGCAATCCCTGGAGGCCATGATGTCGCTGTGGTCATTCCAGATATTCAAAGGGGCGGAAAGCGTCCGGTTGACTACAGCCATGACAATGGGAAAACGCATGGCTGAAGCGATAAAAAGGAGTTCATGCATCAAGGCTAAACCCGGACCGGCGGTTGATGTAAAAGTCCTTGCTCCTACAGCCGCGGCGCCTATACAGACGGACATGGCCGAATGCTCCGACTCCACCGGAATAAATTCTGCGTCCAGGTGACCATCGGCCACCAGTTCGGAAAGATGCTCGACAGTATGGGTTTGCGGCGTGATCGGATAAGCGGCGACACAATCCACATCGGCCAGTTTGACCGCCTCGCTGAGCGCCAGGGAAACTTCCATTCCGATTCTTTTCGTCATTACTTTTCCTCCTCAACCATGGTAATGCACCCCGTTAGGCATTCCTGGGCGCAGATCCCGCAGCCTTTGCAGTATTCCAGGTTGGCCAGATAATACCCATCTTCAGTTTCATAAACGGCGGGTTCCGGACAGAAAATCCAACAGACTGCGCATTTAATACATTGTTCCTTCTCCACCACCGGCCGTTGCGACCTCCAGTCTCCGGTTTTGTATTCCCTGGCGTTCCCGGGCTCGGTGACTACACTGCCTACCGTAAGTTCTTCCCAGGTATATTGTTCCATAGGTTTGGCCATTTCTTTCCTCCGTTAAGGGTTTTTGAACAAATAACTTCGGGACAAATATATTCTCCATTGAAAAAATTGATGATATCCAGCTCTCCTTCCTGCCAGACTCAACAGGGAGCTAAAATTGAATTGACTTGCCGTTCTAATCGCTGAGAATGGTTTCTTGAAAAGCCCGGCGAAGAGCGTTTTCATTTCTTTCGGCCCCTCGTCCAAAACGAGCTCGCAGTGCGGGAAGGAAGGACTCTAATTGAACGACGCCGCTTCCCTTAATCAAGGCTCCCAGCATCGTGGTATTGGTGATGGGCAGGCCCAATTCTTCCCTGGCAATCCGGTCGGCATCGACAGTGGCCAGGCGCACCCGATAGCCGAACTGAGACCGGATCTGCTCGGCGGATCGATTGGTATTAATAATCAACAAACCTTCCGGCTTCAGGCCCTGGGAAGGATCCAGAATCTTCAAAAGGCTCGGATCCAAGACCACGGCCACATCCGGTTGATAAATCTTCGAACGCAGGCGAATCGGCTTGTCATCTACCCGGGCAAAGGCCACTACCGGCGCCCCCCTTCTTTCTGGTCCAAAGCTGGGAAACCCCTGTGCATATTTTTCTTCTTCAATCGCCGCCAAAGCAAAAAGTTCGGCTGAAGTTACCGCCCCTTGTCCGCCGCGGCCGTGAAATCTAATTTCTATCATGGTCTTCTTTTCCCCTATTCCCGCATATTTTTGCAAAGCTGAAATTTTCCTGCTTGCCTTCCTTAGCGTTTCTTTTTGTTTACCATATATACTTAAAAAGTGTCAATATTTTTCAACCCTCTGGCCACCTTCAATTTTGAATTGATTGATGAATTAACAGGAGTTTTTTGCAAAATTCAAAATCTGGCGCTCAATCTTCATTCCGGGCAAGCGCAGCGCGGACCGGAATTAAGGATTATCAAATACTTCTGGATTCCGGCTTCCGCCGGAATGACCGAATAAATGACATCTGCAAGAGCCTCACAGTAATTGAGGATCTGAAGGGAGAGATTGGCCAAGAAAAATGAAGTGTTTGCTTTTTTATCGCCCGATCCCCCTTCCGCCTGAGCCTAAGCATGGATGAGATTTACCGCATGATCTTAAGTATAAATTGCTCAACGGTCAGGCGGTTTTGCGGTTGCAAATCGTTCGGGTAAATGGTAAAATTCCCCCGCACAAGACAAGAAGGAAAGAAGGGCAATGACTAAACGAAAAATTAAGAATATCTCCCAGATGAAAAAGATTGTGGCCCACTTAAAAGCTCAGGGGGAGAAGATTGTGTTTACCAACGGCTGCTTCGACATCCTGCATGTCGGGCATGTCCGTTACCTTAATAAAGCGAAAAAGTTAGGGGACATTTTGCTTATCGGCCTGAATACGGACCGCTCAGTAAAATCAATCAAAGGAAAAAAGCGGCCGATTGTGCCGGAAAAAGAAAGAGCCGAGGTTATATCCGCTCTGGAATTTGTCGATTATGTAATCCTTTTCGATGAACCCGACCCCCTGCGTCTGATTGAAACCTTAAAACCGGATATTCTGGTAAAAGGGGCCGATTGGTCCAAAGACCGGATCATCGGCCGGGAAATAGTGGGAAACCTGGGGGGTCGCGTCGTGCGTCTGCCGATGGTTCCCGGGGCCTCAAGCACAGGAGTGATCGAAAAGATCATCAAGGTCTATTGCGAAAGTTGAAGAATATTACAATTTGATGGATTCGCAAAAAGTCCTGTTCCTGTCATTGCGAGGAGTTCCGCATTAGCGGGACGACGAAGCAATCTTGTCTTTTCGGGCACTTATAAAAACAAGATTGCTTCGTCACGCCCATGGCGTGACGAAGCAATGACCATTTTGCGACTTTTACGAGATCATCACAATTTAACGGATCCGGAGAAAAATCTCTCTGCTAACGCTTGCTAAGAACATCTTAACAAAGGAGGAAAATAAATGAGCAAAGCCATATTTACCTGTGCCCTTACCGGCGGCATTCACACCCCCTCAATGAGCCCTTACCTGCCCATAACTCCGGAACAATTAGCCGAACACGCTATTTTGGCCTACGAGGCCGGAGCAGCCGTGGCCCATGTTCACGTGCGTAACCCCGAAACAGGGCAGCCTTCTCCGGACATGGAACTTTTTAGAAAGGTCCTCACCCAGGTGAAGAGCAAATGCGATATGATCCTTTGCCCGACGACCGGCGGAGGTTTGGGCATGACGCCGGAGCAAAGGGTCGCCGTCGTCTCCACTTTTAAACCGGAGATGGCTTCTTTCAATATGGGCTCGATGAATTTCGCCATCTTCCCCCTGCTGGACAAGATGAAGGAGTTCAAGTTCCCCTGGGAGAAACAGTACCTGGAGTTAAGCGCAGACGCCATCTTCCCCAACACCTTCAAGTCCATGAGGACTTTCCTGAATATTTTTTACGAAACCGAAACCAAACCGGAGTTGGAGGTTTACGACGCCGGGATGATCAACAACCTCGCCTTCTTGATCCAGCGAGGCTTGATGAAGACGCCGGTGTACATCCAGTTCGTTCTGGGAATTCTGGGAGGAATGGCGGCAACCGCCGAAAATTTAGTCTTTCTCTATGAATCAGCCTGCAAGTACATCGGGGAGAAAAATTTTGTCTGGTCGGTTTGCGCTGCCGGCAGATTCCAGATGCCCATGTGCACCCATGCCCTGCTGATGGGCGCCAACGCCCGTGTGGGCATGGAAGATGCCCTTTCGGTGGGCAGGGGCGTTCCGGCTAAGAACAACGCCGTCCTGGTGGAAAAGATCATTCGCATCGCCAGGGAATTCGACATCGAACCGGCAACGCCCTCAGAAGCCCGAAAGATTCTCGGATTGAAAGGCCTGGATAAAGTAGCTTTTTAGAAGCGTATTATCATCCTGGAAAGGACTGGCCACGGCGCCGGATAAGAAAGACTGGGAAAATCCAGATATTCACGGTTATCTTGAACATTATCTGGGCGGCTCGGCCAGATTCAGCACGGAGGACCGGTTGAAAATGATCCACGCCACCCATCGTATGGCCTGCTCGCCTGAATCCGCTTTTCATGAAGTAACCACGGTTCATGCCGAAGGCTCATTGGCTGCCCAAAAAATGATGATCCTGGTTGAAGCTCCCCTGAAAAAGTATAAAGAAATGGCCAAGAGAATGGCAGGGATTACTTCCTGAAGGAACCCGCTTTCTTAAAAGGGGAAGCCGAAGTAGTAATTAATACGAGCGTAATAAATGTCTTTACAAGTCATTGCGAGCCCAAGGGGCGCGGCAATCTCATTCTTCAGGGGATTGCTTCGTCGTTCCACTCCTCGCAATGACAGGTTATTTAATGCGTCGGTATTAGATTAAAACTTCTTCCATCCAGCCGAGCTTGATAAGCTGGATGCGGCTTAAGTCGCTGACCCCAAGGCGATATTTTTTATCGGCCACAGAGATATGGACGGGAGGGACATCAAGCGGTCGATCTTCACCGAAATGAACTATGCGCTTTAGATGCAAGAGGCGGGCGCCTATGGCATCCACGGCCACCGGGTCAGTCCCCACGATTAATCCTTTGTAGGGCCAGACATAGCGCCGGTCGAAGAAATGCGCTCCCCTCCCGTAAAATTGGGGCTGAAGCGCGCTGAGGATGTTCAGGCGAGTTTTCCCTTTTATGATCGGGTAGGTCCAGATTTTGCCGAGATCCGAACAGGCCTCTTCATGGTACGCCGCCGGATTAGGGACGAACATGATGTGGTTTTTTAAACAGCCGCCCACACCGGACCAGTGATGCGTCCTTATGGGGCGGACGTTGACCAGGGCCGTGGAATTGAGGAATACCGGCTTCTTTAAGACCCCCCGGTCATCGATATCGATATTTTTTTCTTTAACCCCGACATCTAGTAGCCGTTTGCGGATAGCTCCTTCCAGTTCCCTGGGTGTGGGCATATTCCACCAGACATTGCTTTTGATGCCCACGATGTCGGAAGACTTGAAAAGTTTACCCCAGGACTTAACGGGTTCCCTCTCGCCCAAAAGAGTATTGACAGCCTCATCCAGCATGCTCTGAATAATTTCCCCGTTGACCTTTCCGCCTTCCGTCAAGACCTCCGCACTCCGGCTGAGGACGACTTTGGCCCTTTGTTCCGCATGGGCATCCGCTGAAATCCCTGAACCAAAAGCCGCGGTCAAGGCGGCGCCGGCTGTCCCCCGAAGAAAATCCCGACGGGTAATGATTCCGGTTTCTTTCATCTCCCCTTCTCCTTTATCCTAACTTCGGCGGCCCTGATTAATTCATCCGCATCACCCAGATCCGCAGCCCCGAAAATAATCAGGATGAATTCCTTCTTCCGTTTGGCCATTGTCCATTTGCGGTCTTCCGTTTGCAAAAAGCCCTTTTCCTTGGCCTCGGGCATATAAACTTTTTTGAAGCTTTGTAATGCCTCTTCAGCCTTCTTTTCCGATAAATACCGAATCAAAAGCAGATGGGGTTTTTGTTTTCCACGAAGGTACTGGGCCAGCGCGGCTTCCGTTTCTCCGCTCAGCTTGAGGATGTTCTGGTTGGATATATAAAAACGCTGGTTAAGGAGGATGTGATTTCTTAGATAGCGAACGCTTTTCTCGATAAGGCCGGCTTTCTCATCTGGCAGATAGCTTACTACTTTGGGGGCCGAACCGCTTACCCGAATCGATCTGGCCAATTCCCGTCCAAGGCTTATGATGGCCGATTCCACTTCGGGGCTTTCCCCTTCGGCATATATGGTTACAAAATACTTCCCCTTCCAAAACCTCAGCAATCCTCCCCCAAACTCCGATCCCTGGCCCATGCCGGCGTCTTCATCCTGCCGTTCAAAAGAAAAAACTCCATAGGCGTCTTCCGCAGAGGCCATTTCATAGACTTCAACCACGATGGGTGGCTGCCCGGGTTTTTCAAATCGGCGGACAGCAAGGTTTTGAAAACGATAGGCAAGATAGAGTTCAGCGGCGCCATTGATATAATCGAAGAGCGTCCGGGAATTATATTTTTTCCCTTTCCCGTCCCACTTCCAGCCTTTAGCTTCTGAAGGAAGAGAAAATTCCAGTTTCATTTTTTCACTCACTCCCCCTTGGGCTTTCTGGGGCGGCGAAAGAGTCCAGAGCAAGATAATTAAAAGAATCCAAATACGCATAGCCTAAATCAGGGGACCGAATACAGAATTCAGAATTCAGAAGCCAGAATAAATAGACCTTTGATGGCTGTATTCTGATTTAATCCCACCTGCGGCAGCATCACTTTATAAACTTTCAGCGCTTGACCCATATTCTTCAATTTTTCTTAATCATGGTTTTAAACTCTGTGATCTCTGTGTGCTCTGTGGCTAATTTCTTTATGGGTGTTTGCAGATCACATTTAAAAGGGCCTGGCGCTTTTCTTTGCGGACGGCCCTCACCGCCCGTTTAAGGGCCGGGATGATCTCCCCTGGGTCTTCTACCCTCTCCCCGTAACCCCCAAAGGCTTCCACGATCTTTTCATAAGCAGGGGCCGGCTCTAAGTCGCAGAGGACAAAATGATCCCTCTTGGCGGCCCAGCCAGCAGGGTAAAGATCTTTGACCGATCCTTTCACGGCATTCCAGCACTGGTTGTTGAAAACAATTACCACAACGGGAAAGTTTTGGGCTACGAAATGGCCGGCAGTCGGAGCAGTGAAGTGGTATGTTCCGTCTCCCATGCAGACAATCGGAACGCTATCTGGCCGGGCCAGTTTCACCCCCAGGGCCGCTCCGAAACACCATCCCAGCCCGCTTACCATGGGCGACCCATAGAAAGACCCGGGCTCCTCAAGGGGAACTTGATGAGTCCTCAGGTCGTATTCATTGATGATCACCGTATTCCCGTCCCTGACCTTACCCACGCAATAAGACAGCCATTCCATGTCGATAGGACTATCTTGCCTTACCTTTTCGGCCATGGCTTTCCAGGTTGCTTTCAAGGTGTTATGCTCTTCGGCCAGCCGGCTGAAGCGTTCCTGGATATTTTTTCGTTTGGATTCTTTGTAAGTAGAAAGGGCTTCCCGCAAAGACCTCAACCCGGCTTCCGGATCAGAGGCAATAGGAACATCCACGGGGAATGTGCGCATGGGGTAACGGGAGAAAAAGGGATCGATGCCCATCTGGATCACTTTGGCGCCTGACTTCGGTTGCGCTTTGATGGGAAACCAGGGAACATCGCTTTCGATCACCATGATTACATCTGCATCTCCCAAATATTTCAGGGGATCGAACCCTAAGTGCAAGGGGTGTTCTGCTGGAAAATTAAGATAAAGATTACTGGCGGCTATGACCACTGGAAAAGCGAAAGACTCGCATAGCTTCACTAACTCCCCCACTGCCGCGGGATTTTTCCCCACCATGGAGGTAATGATCAGAGGGTTTTCCGCATCCTTCAGCAGCAAAGCGGCCTGCCGGATAGCTTCAGAGTCCGGACCTGGTTTGGCGTAGTGTCTCGGTCCAGAGGGGGTATAGGTAAATTCCCGATGTTCCTCGGCCAAAACTTCCCGCGGCAGGCTCAAGTAAACCGGTCCTTTCGGCTCGGACATGGCAAGGTTCAAAGCCCGATCGACAACCTTTTCCAGCTGGGTGAAGTTCCTAAGTTCATAATCCCACTTTACGTATTCCCGCAGCATGGAGGCCTGATCAAAGGATTCCTGCGCCCAGTGAATGTGCAGATTCCGACCCCCCTTCATTTCTCCTTCGGTAATCGGCGTCCTCCCGGCTGTAAAGATCAGGGGGATGTTCGCCCGAGCAGCATTCATGACCCCGGTGAGACCGTTGGATGTCCCCACGTTCACATGCACCATCACCACCTGGGGTTCTCCGGTTACCATGGCAAAGCCGTGGGCCATGCTGACGGCTGTGAACTCGTGAGGGACCAGAATGGGCCTGGGAAAATCTTTTTTTTCAGCGGCAAAGCGGGCGAAACCATCGATTAAAGGGGCAAAGTCCGTCCCGGCATTTCCGAAGAAATACTTAATCCCGCGTTCTCTTAAGAGATCCAGATAGGCCTGGCCGACGTTATCGATGGGGACGGTTACGGAAGTTGCATTTTCTTTTCGGGGTTTTTGAGCTTCGGTCATCAACAGACTCCTTCAAAGAGTGATTAAAGTTGGAAAAAAGGTAACAGTTTAGCGATTTGAAAAAATGGTATTAAAGCCTTTGTTGAGGGCCGGGGGTTAGAGCGGAACGCGCCGGAAGCATCGGTTGGGTTTCCGCTTGGCCATGAGGACAGAAGATCTTTTCCTCCGGAGGAGGCGGGGGTTCTTGCCCGCCCCATATGCGGAGATATAAGCGCCTTATGATTCCAAGCGTTCCGCTCTGGCCCCCGGCCCCTGGAATCCCTTGGCCTTTACAACACGCCTTTTTACAAAGAGCTAAAGTGTTACGAAAAAAGAAGACAGAAGTCAGAAGGCAAAATCCATAATGAAGCCGCTTTTAGGTCTAATTTATTACTTCTGAATTCTGATTCCTGACTCCTGTCTCCTGTATTCTTTTTTAGTCTTTCAAAAGCTCGCGGGCAATGACCATCCGCTGCACTTCCGATGTTCCCTCGAAAATGCGCGTCAAACGAATGTCGCGATAAACCCGTTCGATCGGAGATTCTTTCATGTATCCCATGCCCCCGTGTATTTGCAGGGCATAGTCGGCGGCCTTGTTGGCCATTTCCGTGCAATACACTTTGCACATGGCGGCCTGCTGGGTTACCCGTTGTTTCTGGTCACGGCACCAGGCTGTATGATAGATCATCTGCCTGCCGGCGTAAATGGCAATGGCCATGTCCGCCAGCATCCATTGGATAGCCTGGTTAACCGAGATGGGTTTGCCAAACTGGACCCGCTGCTTGGAATGGGCGATGCTCTGATCTAAAACATATTGCGCGGTGCCTACGCAGGTTGCGGCAATGGTGATGCGCCCTTTCTCCAGGACTTTCATGGCCGTGACAAATCCCTTGCCTTCCACGCCCCCGATGATGTTCTCTGCCGGCACCTGACAATCTTCGAAGACCAGTTCCGAAGTGTTATTGCCATGGACGCCCATTTTGCGGTCGACCTTGCCCACGGAATATCCCGGGAAGGTCTTCTCCACTATGAAGGCCGTAACCCCCCGGGGCCCTTTTTCTTTGTCGGTTACGGCCATTACAGTCACCACATCGGCAACATCCCCGTTGGTGATAAAGTGCTTCAACCCGTTAAGCAGGTAAACATCGCCGTTTTTGACCGCTTTGGTTTGAATGTTAGCGGCGTCCGAGCCGGCGTTCGGCTCAGTTAGGGCAAAGGCTGCGGTCCATTGGCCGCTGGCGATGCGCGGCAGGTATTTTTGTTTTTGCAGAGGCGTCCCATCAATCAAAATCCCCTGAGAGCCAATTCCGTTGTTCGTCCCGAAACGGGACCGGAAACAGGCATTGACTTTGCCAAACTCTTCATTGAGAACGCATTCCCCCAGGGTATTCAACCCCATTCCCTCGTATTCCTCCGGAATGGATAAACCGAAAAATCCCAACTCCCGCATCTTTTGCACGATGCTCTCTGGTATCTTTTCTTCTTCTTCGACCTGCTGTGATATCGGCTCCAATTCGTTTTTAACAAAGCGGCGAACAGTGTCCCGCATCAGTCGAACATTTTCCGGCAGCTCAAACTCCATCTTTTTTCTCCCTTCAGAATTATTTTGTTGTTGTTTTCAATAAATGTTTCTTGCGCCTCACGCTCTGCGCCTAACGATTTTTCAGAAGCGCAAACATCATAACATAAAGAAAAAAAGGGTTCAAGGATTCCATGGTTCTTGATAATCATTAAAAGGCGCCTCCTGCCGAGAAATCCCCCCTTCCCCCCTTTGCCAAAGGGGGGTTAGGGGGGATTTCAGGACTTTTCGCTGCCCGCCTGAGGCGGGCCGCTTTTTCCGCGCGCAGTAGCAGAAAAAGCTTAGACACTTTTGAGCAAATGACACGTATTCTTCACTTTTTTTAATCATGGTTTTAAAACTCTGCGATCTCTGTATTACTAACGTTCAAATTCTTGAAATTTTATTAAGCAAAATCACTACTGTCCAAATAAAAATTTTAACATAACATAAAACGCTATGACTTCATTGGATAATTGCAATATTTTGTACGGGAACGATTTGAATTTTGAAAAAGGCTATACTCCCCTAAAAAAGGAGGTGGCCAATGAATCGAGGTCGTACAATCTTCGCACAAGCCATGC
>VGSF01000087.1 GCA_016875165.1 Deltaproteobacteria bacterium | reverse complement strand
AAAAGGTCCCAGAGTCGTTTATGTTTTCGCATGAGAAATTCATAGCATTATTTTTACACCCTTTACAAGTCATAAAAACCGCATAAATAAAGGGCTATTTGATATTTTTAGGCTTATTTTTACCCACACGATTTGGAGAAGACCCTAAACTTTTTTGTGCGGAGACTTCATCAATCTTGGGTTGGAAAACAGGGCAGCCACCATACTGCAAATGGCCACCGTGATTAAGGGAACTTTGTAAGAGCCGGACTGGGCTACAAGATAGCCGCTCACCCAGCCGGAGATTAAGCCGGCCCAGGCCTTGGCCGTATAGGTTATTCCATAGTTCACGGTGGAATATTTAGCGCCGTAATAATCGCCGATGGTTGCCGGGTACATGGCAAACGGAGCTCCCCCCAAAAGGGCGGTGATAAAAACAATGATTACAAAAGTCAAAGGATGTTCCCCAAAATTTAACAGGGCTATGACCGACAACCCCAAAAACCCATAAAATATCATCATCGTCTTTTCTCTTCCTAATTTGTCCGAGACAGCTCCGGCTACGATCCTGCTTAATCCGTTTCCGAGAGGAAAGATCACTAAAAGCCAATTAAAATAATTCTGGGGCAAATTGTATTCCTTGGCCAGCATCTTCATCTGCGCCGCAAACATCAGAACAAGCGAAACCGTAAAGGCAAAGCAAAAATAGATTAAATACCACTGATAGGTCCTGAGCATCTCCTGAGGCTTGAATTCCAGAGATGGTATTACGATTTTTTTCGCCGCCTCCGGCGCAGAAGGTTGCCATTGACTTGGGGGATACTTATAAAATAGGGCTGAAGGGATTAAAACCAGTAACATCAAAAAGCCCAGATATTGAAAAGTGAGCCAGAGCCCATGGGCATCCAGTGATCTTTGGATGATCCAATTGAAAAGCGCCGTGCCTGCGCCAAACCCGAAAACAACCAGACCCGTGGCCAATCCCCTTTTATCCGGGAACCACTTGATGGCGCTGGCAGTTGAAAGCCCATAGAGAATCCCAACCCCCACGCTTCCCAGGCCATAGTAAAAATACAACTCCATTGGGGAAGCCGCCCTGGAAGACAGGATGAAACCCAGGCCGACTAAAATGGCGGCCAGGATGGAAACTTTTCGCGGCCCGAAAGAATCGGCGATATAGCCGGAGAAGGGCTGTATAAAGGTCGCGGCATAGGAAAATACCGTAAACGTGAGTCCGATGGTGGCTGGATCCCATTTGAGTTCGTTGGCAAGGACGAAAGCAAAAAGGAACCAGGAGTACTGATAAATACTGATCACCATCATCACCCATATGGCCACGATAAGCATTAGACGCCGGAACCCGTAATATTGTTTAAGAGGGACCTCCATCAAAACTCTCCAGATTTATCTTGTGAAATTGATCCGGGTCAGGGCTCGAAGAGGATTTCTTTCCTGGATATTTATTTCCACAATACCCAAAAATCCTCTTGAGGTGCAAGAAAATTAAAAAACCACAGGGGACAAAGAGATAACAGAGTTTTAAAACCATGGTTGAGGAAAAGAAAAGAATAAGTGTCAAGCGCCAAGCAATCCGACCTTAGGCGGACTAAAGCTGAAAAAAAGAAATTCCTATGCAATCAAGTTATTAACACCCCCACCCTAACCCTCCCCCATCCAGAGGGAGGGAATTTTGGATCCCCCAGTATCTCCCCTCCCCTGGCGGGAGGGGGTTGGGGGGAGGGGGATAAAAAAGGAAATTCCTATGCAATCAAGTTAAGCCTTTTAAAAAGGACTCCACAGATCAAAAAAATCCTTGACATCCGGGAGAAGGCTTGGTAGCTTGATTGAAAGTAATTCGGAATGGTTATGATTTAGTAAATGAAAGAATCGATCCTAAAAAGGATGAAAGAGAAAGGGATGAAGCTCACCCGTCAGCGGTTGGCGATCGTCGATGCTTTCGTGGAACAAATCCTCCTCCATCCCAGCGCCAGGTTTATTTATAAGCAGGCAAAGAAAAAATATCGGGGCCTGAGCTTTTCCACCGTGTACTTAACCCTCAACCAATTATCCCAGCGCGGGATCATCAAAATGCTGGAATTTGACCAAATGGAGAATCGCTTTGACGGGACTACCAACGAGCACATCAACCTTATCTGCAAGGGATGCCGTAAGATCACGGATTATGAAGCCCCCCCCTTCTTGCAGGCTGAAGAAGTCGCTAAAAAGGCCCACTTCTTAGTCACCGATACCCGGTTGGAGTATTATGGGTATTGTCCGGAATGCATAGGAAAAACCCCTTCTCGGTCTGGGTGAAGCCGGGGTGTAGAAAAAATTTTTTCTGCAAATCATAATCATTCCGATTTAACAAAGAAGGAAAGGGGGCTGAAATCAGCCGCATTAAATCCAGGTAGGGGGGGAAGACGATTTTCCGCAGAGGAAGAGGAAAGGGGACGATATTCATCGCCCGGAAACAGGAAAAACCAATGAAAAAAGGAAAGGAGAAAATAGATGGAAAAGAAAAGTAATACCTTAACCACTGCTTTTGGGATCCCCGTAGCGGACGACTTGAACAGCATGACCGCCGGGGAGCGGGGGCCTGTCCTCATACAGGACATTCACCTCATCGAAAAACTGGCGCACTTCGACCGGGAACGTATCCCGGAACGGGTCGTGCATGCCAAGGGTGCAGGAGCTTACGGGTATTTTGAGGTCACGACGGATGTGACCCGCTATACGCAGGCCAAGTTCCTGTCCAAAATCGGAAAACGAACCGAGGTCTTTGTCCGGTTTTCCACCGTGGGGGGAGAAAAAGGATCGGCGGACGCCGCCCGGGACCCGCGGGGATTTGCCGTCAAGTTCTATACAGAAGAAGGCAATTACGATCTTGTGGGGAACAACACCCCCGTTTTCTTCATCCGGGATCCGCTGAAATTCCCCGACTTCATCCATACCCAGAAGAGAAATCCCCGGACCAATCTTCCCGATCCGGATATGTTCTGGGACTTCCTGTCGCTCACCCCGGAATCCATCCATCAGGTCACGATTCTCTTCTCTGACCGGGGCACACCGGCCAGTTACCGTCATATGAACGGGTTCAGCAGCCACACGTTCAAATGGTACAACGAGAAAGGGGAATATTTCTGGGTCCAGTACCATTTCAAGACCGACCAGGGAATCAAGAACCTGACCCGCGAGGAATCGAAGCGCCTTTGCGGGGAAGACCCCGACCATGCGACCCGGGATTTGTTTGAAGCTATAGAGCGCGGGGATCATCCCTCCTGGACCCTGGAGATGCAGATTCTGACTCCGGAAAAGGCGAAGGATTTTCGCTGGGATATCTTCGATATTACCAAAGTATGGCCCCACGGGGAAGTCCCGCCCATAAAGATCGGAAAACTGGTCCTGAACCGCAACTCCCTCAATTATTTCGCTGAGGTGGAACAGGCGGCTTTCTGTCCGGGAAATGTCGTTCCAGGCATTGCCGTTTCCCCGGATAAAATGCTCCAGGCCAGGGTTTTCTCCTACCATGATACGCACCTGCACCGGCTCGGACCGAATTACCATCTGATTCCGGTAAACGCCCCCAAACACGCCCCGGAAACCAGCTATCAGAGGGATGGATTCATGCGCGTGGACGCCAACGGGGAAGGGGGGCCCAACTACTGGCCGAACAGCTTCGGGGGACCGGCGCCGGATGCTAAGGCGGGTGAACCGGCCTTCGAGCTATCGGGCCAGGCCGGGCGTTACCCCTTCAAGCATCCGAACGACGATTTCGTGCAGGCTGGCACCCTCTACCGTCAAGTAATGACCGAAAAGGATCGGACCAACCTGGTCGGCAACATTGTCAGCCATCTGGAAAAGGCTAAAAAGCGCATTCAGATGCGCCAGGCCGCCATTTTTTTCAAGGCCGATGCGGATTACGGCAAACGAGTGGCGGCAGGACTGAAGTTGGATGTCAAGGAGGTCGAACGTTTGGCCCAAATGAGCCAGGAAGAACGGGCTGCGGCTACGGTACAGGGGACATCCCCCGATTGAGCACGAACCCGATTAATATGAAACAGAGGGCGCCGGCGGGAAAAGCCGGCGCCCCGCAGACAGAAAGACAGAGGAGGGGCATTTTCCTAAAAGGAGAGATCCATGAGCCAAACAATTCTCCAAAACATGAAAGCTCTGGTCCTGACCGGCCCCGGGAAGTTTGAAATCCAGGAGGTTCCGGTTCCTACGCCCGGGCCTTTCGAAGTACTCTGCCGCATCGGCGCCGTAGCCATCTGCGGCACGGATCCTGAGGTCATCAAGGGCAGCATGGCTGGCTACTGGCCTCCCTCCTACCCTTTTATTCCCGGGCATGAATGGGCTGGAGAAGTTGTGGCCTTAGGGGAAAATGCGGAACCTTTTTTCAAAATCGGCGACCGCGTGGCCGGAGAAGCATGGAAAGGGTGCGGCCACTGCGCCAACTGCGTTGCCGGCCATTACAATCGATGTCAGAATTATGGGCGCCTGGAGACCGGAATCCGGCATTACGGCTTTCAATTCCGCGGCGCTTACGCTCAATACAATGTCTACTCCGTAAAGAGCATTCATAAAATGGGGGATTCGGTATCTTTCCGTGAAGGCTCTCTGGTGGATACTGCGGGCGTGGGTTTGCACGGTATGGAGTTGACCGGGATCACTCCCGGGGGAACCGTAGCCATTATCGGCCCCGGGCCCATCGGGATTCTGGCCATGCGGACAGCTCGTTTGCTGGGAGCAGCAAAATTTATCGTTGTCGGCCGGCCTCCCCGCCTGGATGCTGCCGGCAAGCTGGGCGCCGATATTCTGATTAATATTCAGAGGGAAGACCCGGTGGAGGGGGTACGTACGGCCAATGGCGGTTTTGGGGTTGATGAGGCCTTTGAATGCTCTGGCTCCGAAGGAACTTTATATCAAGCCATACGGATGGTCAGAGAGGGAGGCCGGATTGGGCTCTTGGGTGTGCCCCACGATAAAGTCATGGAAAAGATACCTTTTAAATATGTCTGCCGAAATGAGATTGCCATCTTCGGATCCAAGGCCAACCCCAACGTTAGCGATAAAGTTCTTTCCCTGATGGCCTCAGGTCAACTGGTCGTAAAAGACTTGATCACCCATGTCTTTCCCTTAGAGGAGTTCGCCCAAGCTCTTAAGACCTTTGTCCACCGCAAGGACGGAGCCATGAAAGTAGTGATCGAACCCAACGGACCAGAGAAAGATATAATCCCAGCATAATAGAAAGCGAAACGCTCGCTCCGAAATAATTGGAAAGTAGGAGGAAAAAAATGGCAACCTTTCAAAGAATCTTATGGTCCTTCATCCTCTTACTACAAGTTGGAGTTTTGGGGCTAAAAGGATATGCCCAGGGACATGAGCCCTATGTCCATTTTGTCGCTACCCCTCAGCCAGTTGTGATGGAGATGCTCAAAATGGCCCGGGTGACCCAAAACGATATTCTTTATGATCTTGGCTGCGGGGATGGCCGAATCGTCATCACTGCCGCAAAAGTATTCGGCAGCCGGGGCGTCGGTGTGGATATTGATCCGGTCCTTATTCAGGAGAGCCAGGAAAATGCCAGGAAAGCAGGAGTGACTGACCGCGTGAAGTTTATTCAGCAAGATCTCTTCCAGACCGACATAAGCGAAGCCACAGTTGTTACCCTTTACCTGCTGCCTGATCTGAACCTGAAACTTCGCCCCAAGCTTTTTAAGGAGCTCAAGCCGGGAACCCGCATTGTGTCTCACGAATTTGATATGGGCGACTGGAAATACGAACGTATGGGCACCGTATATAATTCCAAAATTTATTACAACTTCAACGTGCCGGATGTGAAGGATTTGAATTTCTATTATTGGGTCATCCCTGCTAATGCCGCTGGTGAATGGCAATGGACCATGTCCAGATCACCGGAAAATCGGGAATATATTTTGCGCATTGGTCAGAAATTTCAGGAGATCAGTGGCAGGGTGAAATTTGGAAAACAAGAGAGCCCTATTGAGGAAGCTCTGTTAGCAGGGGATCAATTGAGTTTTATGTTTCGAGAAGAAGTGGATGGGCAAAAGGTGGTAATGCGCTTTAACGGGCGGATCAGCCAGGATACCATCCAGGGTAATGTAGAAGTTCAGGGCGGGCCTTTAGCAGGGGATTACCAATGGAACGCAAAACGTAATTTCTAACAGGCAGGCTTAACCCGTGGTGAAAAAATATTTATGCGCGGCTATTATTGGAATTTTAGCGTTTGGGGGGACATTTTGGGGGACGTTCGTGCTGAACGTGCGTATCCTATACCCCGCTATTTACCGTAACGCTTTCGTATCTCTCCTGTGATTTTATTCGCGAAAACGGCTCGACTGACACATGAATTCGTTACTCCAAGATACCGCGCCAGGCCTACCGTCAAAATCAAAGCCTCCTCTATCGTCTCAAAGGGGCCAGGACCCCCTGGGATTGGACTCTTAAAACCTTCCCCTTTGATAAACAACCAGGCGTCAGTAAGGCCCAGATTCAACAGCTCTCAGGATTGGCCTTCCTGGGGCGGAAAGAAAATATCGTCCTCATCGGAAATCCTGGCACCGGAAAATCGGGCCTCGCGATAGGACTCTTACGTCAGGCTCTGCTCTCCGGATACAGGGGACGCTTCTATCACGCCCAGGATCTCCTGGACGAACTCTACGCCTCTCTGGCAGATTGATCCAGCCCCAAACTCATCCATCGCCTCTGCCGCTACGATCTGCTCTTGATCGACGAACTGCGGTATCTGACCCTCAAACCCGAACAGGTCAATGCCTTCTTTAAACTGATGGGGGAACGATATGGCAAAAAATCCACGATCGTGACTACGAACTTGGACTACCCAGAATGGTATGACCTCTTTCAGAGAAAGACCCTCGTGGACGCCCTCTTGGATCGTCTCAAAGATCACTGTATCACCATACGCATCAATGGCCCTTCTCTACGGGCCTCCTCCAAGGCCACGGGAAAAACCAGAAACAATTGATCTCCCCCATGCCGGGTCTCACTCCCGTAAAGACCAAACACCATCACCGCCTAAAGGATGCTCAAGGGAAAGATCGAAGGGTAGCTGATAAAGGGAGGAAGAAATGAAAGATCAAAGAGAAATCCAAATCGCTTGAGAAGTCTGGAACCTCATCGAGAGAATCAATGACCTCCTCTGGGATCGGTATGAAGACGACTTCATCAAAATCTATCTTAGCGAGGAAGAGAACAAATTCCTGCGTACCATCGGACACCCGAGCCTTACAAGGACTCAGGATAAAACGGAAGCGTGATTCAGAATCAACAGACCCAATGGCTTCCAAGGGAGAAAGTCTAATCTATTATCTCCTTCTCTCGTCCTTCGTAGCCTCCAGGCCGTCCCCGCCTGCTTACCTTCAAAACTCCTCTGTATCAGACCTGCCATCTTATCAACTCCTTTGATTGATGTTGGTCTGACTGGCCCTGCGTTCTAACCCCTGCTAACAATATTGGCGATGGTGCGGGCGGCCGGTTCGGCCAGCAATTAATTTAATTGATTCTTACAGCGCTTGACGGAGAATCCCATCATTTCCTTGAGCGCTTTCCAGAAACTGTTTCTCATAGCTCCTTCCAGAAGGTTAGGGGTTGGGTTGGTGGATTTACTGGCTTTACAGAGGGGTTAAAGTCAGTTTAAAAATACTCTTTTGTTCCCAGGCAGTCAAGGGGAAAATTGCTTGCCGCACCTTCCCACTTCCTCCTGAAGCTTTTTGGATAAACTGGTTTTGCTCTAAAAAAATTGGGGTGGCAAGCCCCCTTAACGCAGCTTGACACGTATACCTCATCCCCTTATAATTGGAGCAACAAAAGCAAGTCCCTATCATAAGAGGCTCTTGCAAAAGTCCTAAACACCGTCATTCCCGAAAGCAGTCCGCCTCAGGCGGACAGGATTTTTCCTAATGGGTTCTGAATTCCGGGTCGCGCTTCGCCCTGTACACCATGCGGTGCAGGGCTTCGCTTGTCCGGAATGACGATTTTCTCTACTTTTCAAGAGTCTTGCAAGAGCCTCTATGGAGTCCATAATTGAGAAGACATCTTCTGAAAATCTCTCCTAACCCCTCTTTGCCCTCTGGGACAGAGGCTCTATGGGCCGGAGGCCAAAGAGGGGAATCCCTCCCTTTTGTAAAGGGAGGGAAGAGGGATTTGGTTTCCAGTGTCCATACAATTATGGCCTGATTAATAACTTCAGTCTTTTAAGGATAAAGGGATGCTCTGCGCTATGACTTATACCATAGGGTGGAGGGATTTACCCTTTGCGTTTTAAATCAAACAGGAGGTGCTAAATGAATTTTTCGTTAAAAGACAAAGTAGCCCTAATTACTGGAGCCAGTCGGGGGATTGGGCAGGCAGCCGCTGTTGGGCTGGCCCAGGCCGGCGCGGATATTGCCATTGCCAGCCGTAAACTTCCCGACCTGGAGAAGGTAGCAGAGCAGGTGAGGAAAACGGGAAGAAAATGCCTGCCGGTCGCGGCCCATGTAGCCAGGATGGAGGAGATCAATAATCTCGTTGGCAAGGTTAAAGAAGAGTTCGGAAAGATCGATATACTGGTGAACAATGCCGCCACCAACCCTACGATGGCCTCGGCCATGGATGTTGATGAACGGGCCTGGGACTCGATTATGAACCTGAATCTTAAGGGGTTATTTTTCTTAAGTCAAGCAGTGGCCCGGGTTATGAAGGAAAAAGGGGGAGGCAAAATTATCAACGTTTCCTCCATTGCGGGCATCACTCCTGACCTGCTGCCGGTTTATTCCATAAGCAAAGCCGCGGTGCTCATGGCCACTAAGGTGATGGCCCAGCAATGGGCTCAGTACAAAATCCGGGTCAACGCCATAGCCCCGGGCCTGACCAAAACTCGCTTCAGCGAAGCCCTGTGGAATAACCCGGACATCCTGAAAATTGCCATGGGCAAAACTCCCATGGCCCGAGTTGCTGATCCGGAGGAGATGGTAGGGGCGATCATTTATTTGGCTTCCGATGCCTCCAGTTATGTAACGGGCCAGGTAATTGCCATAGATGGCGGAACCACAATATAGCCTCTTGAAAAAATCCGAAAAATTTCGGGAAAGCCGTTAAGCGGCTTTCCCGGGTATGACCTGTTTTCCTTCGATCCAGACTTTTATTTGCGGAAGAAAAGCACGGGCTATGGTCTGATCTTTTTCCCGCCGGTGCACCCTCTTTCATCCCCCTCCCTTCCGGGCTTCGACTATCACTGTGAATTTATCAGTTTATTGAAAAGTGAAGGGAGTCGAGGAAACAAAAATCTTGCCCATCTTCACTTTTTGTGGTCAATAATGATTTGTTATTGGATGATCCTTCCCAGGCACGGGGTTCGGGGCGCTTCGCTTGGCAGCATGAGGCGCTGGTTGTTTCATTGACGGGGCGGGAAAAGGCGCCCCGCCTCATTTTGCGGAGAAGCGGCTTTAAACTTTTAGAAGGGCTTTCCCCGGCCGATGCTGCCCGCGCTCATCGCCCCGAACCCCGTGCCACGAATAGGGATTTTGTAAAAGCGAAGGTGGGCAAGAACAAAAATGGGTTGACAATCGTTTTCCCGTCGATTAATAATACATCGCAATCACTTCGCTCGTTCAACTAACCAGTCCAATCAGCGGAGAAAAAATTTGGAAGAACCCAAGCAAAAATGGGAGGGAGTCCCTTTTCGCTTGCCCGTGGAAGAAGAGCTCATTGAACGGGTCTCCTGGCTTATTCGCCTGCGGTGGTTTGCGGCCCTCGGGGTTGTGGCCACCACCCTGGTGGTAGGCGTCATCCTGGGCTTGCCCATCCGGCAGATGGAGTTGTTTTTAGTCGGAGGGATTATCGCCGCCTACAACGCCGCCTTGCATCAGCGGCTAAAAGCCTTGCGGGGAAATCCTTCGGCCGGAGTCAAACAATTCAGCGATTTTGCCAGCCTGCAATTTTTCATGGACTGGCTGGGCCTGATTTTCCTGGTCCACTATTCCGGGGGAATTGAAAGCCCGGTCATCTTCTATTTCATCTTCCACGCCATAATCGCCAGCATCCTCATTCCTCCCCGGGCATGCTACTTCCACGCCACCGTCGGAGTTATTTTGGTTGGCACTCTGGCCCTGCTGGAATTCTACGAAATCATCCCCCATGTGGCCCTCCCCGGATTTCTGCTTCCCCACTATCAGCAGCCTTTCTACGTAATGGGCACCCTCTTCTTCTTCGCCAGCGCCATCTATGTCTCCATCTATTTAGCCACTTCCATCACCCGCAGGCTTTGGGCGCGGACGCGGGAATTGGCCAGGTTGAAACAGCGCCTGGAGAGCGCCTATTACAAGACCCAGACCCTTTACGACATCGCCAAGGCGGCAACCTCCACTCTGAATTTTACCGAAGCGCTCAATACGATCGCCCAGCAGGCCACCAAGGCCATGAAGGCCAAAGCTTGTTCGATCCGCCTGCTGGATGAGGAGCGGCGTCAACTGTGGGTCGGGGCGGCCTACGGGCTGAGCGAGGAATATTTATCCAAAGGCCCGGTGGATTTAGATAAAAGTTTAGTGGACCGAGGGGCATTACGCGGCAAGGCGGTCGCGGTTTTGGACGTAACCAAAGACCCGGGGTTCCAGTACCCGGAAGAAGCAAGGAAGGAAGGAATCCGTTCCGTACTTTGCGTTCCCTTGAGCGTGCGGGAGCAAACCATCGGCGTTCTCCGGCTGTACACAGGGGAAATCCACCGCTTCACTGAGGAGGAGATAGACTTTCTCTCAACTCTGGCCAGTCAAGGCGCAGTGGCTATCGAGAATGCCCGCACCTACCAGCGTTTGGAAGACCTGGAGCAGGCCAAATCTGATTTTGTCTTTACCGTGGCCCACGAACTCAAAGCCCCTGTGGCCGCCATCCAGTCCATCCTCCGGGTTCTCATGGAAGGATACGCCGGGGAAATTTTTCAAAAACAGAAGGAACTGATCGGACGGGCAGAACGGAGGCTAATCGCCCTGCAAAGCCTCATCCGCGACCTGTTGGCCCTGGGGGCGCTCAAAGGAGCTTTACCGGAAACCAAAAAAGTGGATGTGATCCTGAACGGCGTCGTCAACCGGGTGGTGGATGCGATTCAGGCGGAGGTGGAAGAGAAAAACATCGAATTATCGGTAGAAGTACCCCATACCCTCTTGACCATCAAAGGCACGGATGATGACCTGGAGCGTCTCCTGGGCAACTTGCTGGAGAACGCCGTGAAGTACACTCTGCCGGGAGGGAAAGTGAGATTACAGCTCAGCTTGAATGACAACGCTATCCGCATCGTCGTCTCGGACACGGGCATCGGAATTTCGCCTGAATCCATGCCCCGCATATTCGAGGAATTTTACCGGGCCAAGAATGCCAAAGAGATGGGACAGGAAGGAACAGGACTGGGTCTGTCTCTGGTCAAGCATATTGTGGATCGTTACCGCGGGGAGATCGGCGTTGAAAGCAAGCTCGGGGAGGGGAGCACTTTTACCATAGCCTTACCCAGGGAATAAAAGGGGTCGAGGGTTGATGTATTTCACTTGACCCCTTGAATCCTTAGCCCCTTGAACCCTTAGTATGAGGGAAATCATAGTATGTTAGGAGTGTTCTCGATAAAATAAATCAACAAACACACCTGGACGGCAGGGGCAGGGCGATGAAAATCACTTTGGATGAACATTCTCGGGCATTTGCCCAAAAGATCAGCGACATGATCGGGCAGAACATCGACGGATGCTATCAGTGCGGCAAATGCACGGCCGGATGCCCGATTGCCTATACCATGGAATTTTCTCCCCACGAAGTGATCCGTCTGGTGCAGTTGGGGGGCGAAGAAGAAGCGCTAACTTCCCACACGATCTGGCTTTGCGCCTCCTGCGAGACCTGCACATCCCGCTGCCCCAAAAACATTGACGTAGCGGCTGTCATGGATGCGCTGCGGATCCTGGCCTTTGGCCAGGGACGGACAGAGGCGGAGAAAGAAATTACCCTCTTCCATAAGCTCTTCCTTAAAGTAATCGAACGCTTTGGCCGGGTGAACGACCTTCATCTTATGGGAAGATATAACCTGCTTACCCTGAACCCCCTGAAGGATTGGCGGTTAGGGCGAAAGCTTTTGGCCAAAGGAAAGCTTAAGCTGACCACCCCCCCGGTAAAAGGGTTGCGGGAATTCCAGGAAATTTTCAGGCGCGTTCGGGCCAATCAGAGTGAGGAGCAATGAAATACGCCTATTACCCGGGATGCTCGCTGCACTCCACGGCTGTGGACTATCAACAGTCCATAGACTCTGTTTTTAAGAAATTATCCGTAGAGCTGGCCGAAATCGAAGACTGGACCTGTTGCGGGGCTTCGGCCGCCCATGTGTCCGACCTTCTCCTTCCCCTGGTCCTGCCGGCCAAGGACCTATTGAAAGCCGAACAAATGGGCCTGGAAGTTGTGGCTCCATGCGCCGCCTGCTATAACCGCATGCGCCAGGCCAACCATAAATTACATGAAGATAAAGAGTTGAGGAAGAAGGTAAATGAGTTCCTGCAGGCTGATTACCAGGGAAAGGTCAAAGTGCGGCATATCTCCGATGTAGTTGTCAATGAATACGGCCTGGAAGCCATTGCCCAGCTCCTGGTGGACGGCCTGAAAGGGTTGAAGGTGGTTTGCTATTACGGCTGCCTGTCGGCCCGGCCGCAAAAGATCGTGGCCTTCGACGATCCAGTTTACCCTTCTTATCTTGACCGGTTGATCCAAACTCTGGGAGGAGAAGCCATCGAGTGGCCTTTCAAGACCGAGTGCTGCGGCGGCTCTTTCTCTGTTTCCAAAAAAGAAGTAGTTCTGAAGCTGACCCGCGATTTGCTGGATATGGCCAAAAGCCTGGGGGCAGAGGCTGTTGTGGTGGATTGCCCCCTTTGCCAGTTCAACCTGGATTTCCGGCAGGAAGAGGTAGGGAAACGGTATGGGGCCCACTTTGCCCTGCCGGTTTTTTATTTCACCCAGTTGTTGGGACTCTGCCTGGGCCTGCGGGGGGAAGAACTGGGACTGAAGAAACTGAATATTGACCCTTTTGCCCTGCTGGAAAGCAAAAATCTAAGCGTTTGATTTAACCGCAGAGAGCGCAGAGAACGCTGAGAAGAAATTAAAGCGAAATAGGAATATCAATAATCAAAATGAGAATAGAAATTGAATGTTTTTAAATTTTACCTTTGATATTTGATGATCTTGTAAAAAGTCGCGAAAAGGTCATTGCGAGCGCCAGCGAAGCAATCTCGTTTTTATAAGTGCCCGAAAATACAAGATTGCTTCGTCGTCCCGCAAATGCGGAACTCCTCGCCATGACAAGAACAGGGCTTTTTACGAGTTCATCATATTTGATTATTCATTTATTTTTTTCGGCGGTCTCTGCGTCCTCTGCGGTGAATAAATTTTTTTAAGGATTAGACTATGGCCCGAATTGGAGTTTTTGTCTGTCACTGCGGGACGAACATTGCCGGTACGGTTGACGTAAAATACGCGGCCGAGGAGATGTCCAAAGAGAAAGGCGTGATTATCTCCCGCGACTACAAATATATGTGTTCCGATCCGGGCCAGAACATCATCAAGGAATATATCCGCCTGTACAAGTTGGACCGCGTGGTGGTGGCTTCCTGTTCTCCTCTTTTGCATGAGCGCACTTTCCAGAACACGGTGAAAGATGAGGGTATGAACCCTTATCTGATGGAAATGGCCAATATCCGCGAACAATGCTCCTGGGTGCACAAAGACCGGGCCGAGGCCACGCTCAAGGCCATAGAGCTTATTAAAATGTCCGTGGCCAAGGCGCGGATGAATGAGCCGCTTTTCCCCAAAGGCATCCCCGTGGAGCGCAAAGCCCTGGTCATAGGCGGGGGGATCTCGGGGATGCAGGCGGCCCTGGACATCGCCATGGTGGGCCATCCGGTGCTGTTGGTGGAGCGATCACCGTCGATCGGCGGGCGGATGGCCCAATTCGACAAGACCTTTCCCACCCTGGATTGCGCGGCCTGCATTTTAACTCCCAAGATGGTGGACGTGCGCAGCAACCCGAACATTCGCATTCTCTCTTATTCAGAGGTTGAGAGCGTCGAAGGTTACGTGGGTAATTTCGAAGTCAAGATCCGCAAAAAGGCGCGGTCCGTGGATATGTCCAAATGCACGGGCTGCGGAGAATGTATGCAGAAGTGTCCCAGCCGGGTGGAGAGCGAGTTCGATCTCGGTCTGGGAAAGCGTAAGGCCATCTACATTCCTTTTCCCCAGGCCGTACCCAATGTGCCGGTCATCGACCGGGCCCATTGCCGGTATTATACACAGGGGAAATGCAGAGTATGCCAGAAAGTATGTCCGGCGGAGGCCATCAACTATGAGCAGGAAGACGAGGTGATCACAGAGAAAGTCGGGGCCATTGTCGCCGCCACGGGATTCGACCTTTCCGATCCCAATGACTACAGCGAATACGGCGGCGGCCGGTATAAAGATGTGATCAACGGCCTGCAGTTCGAGCGCATGATCAATGCTTCCGGGCCGACCGAGGGGCATTTAAAGCGGCCTTCAGATGGAAAGGAGCCCAAGACCATCGTCTTCATTCAGTGCGTTGGCTCCAGGGATGAAAATTTGGGCCGGCCCTATTGCTCCAAGATGTGCTGCATGTACACGGCCAAACATGCCATCCTTACCAAGGAGCACATTCCAGACGCCCAAGTCTATGTCTTCTACATCGACATCCGGGCGGCGGGGAAAAATTACGAGGAATTTGTCCGGCGGGCCATTGAACAGTATGGAGCAATCTACCTGCGGGGACGGGTGTCGAGAATCTTTGAGAAGAACGGGAAATTGATCGTGCGGGGGGCAGACACCCTCCTGCGGAGCCAGGTGGAGATCGAGGCGGATATGGTAGTCCTGGCCACGGCCCTGGTGGCCCGGAAAGATGCCGTCAAAGTGGCCCAGATGCTGGGAATTCCATACGATCAAAATCAATTTTTCACGGAGATGCACCCGAAACTGGCTCCGGTGGAAAACGTGACCTCGGGCATCTACCTCACCGGCGCCTGTCAGGCCCCCAAGGACATACCCGATTCCGTGGCTTCAGCCAGCGGGGCTTCGGTGAAAGTCTGCGCCCTCTTTGCCAGCGAAGAGTTGATCTCCGACCCGATGACCGCCCAGGTTAACCCCGCTCTATGTTCCCTCTGCAGGACCTGCGTGGACATCTGCCCTTTCAGGGCCATCATCGAAGAAGAAGTAAAAAGGCCAGATGGCCAGATCCAGAGGCAGATGCGGGTGATCGACGGGGTTTGCCATGGCTGTGGGGCCTGTGTAGCTTCCTGCCGGCCGGGGGCGCTTTCTCTGAAAGGTTACACGGATCAGCAAATTTTTGCGGAGATCGAATCGCTGGCTAGTAGTTTTTAGGGCTTAAGGTATAAGGCTCAAGGCACAAGGTAATAGGCAAAAATTCCTTGCGCCTTGTTTAGAGGTATCCATGGAAGCGAAGCCGGAAACCGAAAAGAAAGAGAAAAATTGGGAACCGAAAATCCTGGCCTTCCTCTGCCGCTGGTGTAGTTACGCCGGCGCCGACCTGACCGGCTCTTCGCGGATCAGTTATCCTGCGAACGTCCGCATCCTGCGCGTTCCCTGTTCCGGCCGGGTAAATCCCCTGTTTATCCTCAAAACCCTGCGCTCCGGAATGGACGGCATTCTGGTCTCGGGCTGCCATCCAGGAGACTGTCATTACACGGCCGGGAACTACAACGCCCGCAGAAAATTTGCCATCCTCTCCCGGCTTTTGGAGTACGTGGGCATCGATTCCCGGCGAGTGCAATTCTCCTGGGTCTCGGCTTCCGAAGGGGATAAATTCGCCAAGGTGGTGAGCGCAGTGGTGGCGGACGTGAAAGCCCTGGGTCCCAACGAGTTGTTCCAACTCCCTGATTTTGGCCAGATGACTAAAGGGCCGGCGAGCCCTGATCCATAGGATGAGAAACAGGCATGTCCGAAATAATTCCTGAAGTAAGCAAAGACGGCCTCCTGGACCTGGGGAAGAAGCTTTTCGACGAAAGAAGAGTGGATTATTTTCTCGGCTACAAAAAGGGGACGGTGAGATTCAAAACAACCCCTCTGATTGCCGGGAAAGGGGAAGATCTACAAGAGCTCTGGGTGGAGGACTTTTGCCATGCCAACCTGTCTCTTTACCTGAAAGAGATCAAAGGAAGAGTGGGTATTCTGGCCAAAGGGTGCGACAGCCGATCCCTGGTTTCTCTGATCAAAGAGGGGCAGATCAAGCGCGAGGACCTCTACATTGTGGGCATTCCCTGCGCCGGGCAGGTGGATCCCGGCAAAGCGGCAAAGGCTGCTTCCTGTGAGCCCGAGGAGATGGAAGAGATCAGCCGCAGGGGCCAGGAATTTGTTATCCGGGCGAACGGTCAAGAGAAAATATTGTCCAAGACCCAGGTTCTCCTGGATAAGTGCCTCTGCTGCCAATACCCCAGGCCCGTGATCTTCGACTCCCTCCTTAAAGGGGACTATGTTGCTCCGGTATTACCTGCGGCCCGCGCCCAGGACGATCTTCGGAAGAAAAGCGTTTCGGAAAAATGGGCCTTCTGGTCCGGGCAGTTCGAACGCTGCATCCGCTGCTATGCCTGTCGCAATACTTGTCCGGCCTGCTTCTGCCCCCGGTGCATTGTGGAAGAGAATATGCCCCAGTGGGTTTCCCCCCTGCCCGCGGGAGGCGATAATTTCGTTTTTCATCTGATGCGCCTGATGCACGTCTCCGGAACCTGCATTTCCTGTGGAGAATGCCAGCGGGTCTGCCCCATGGAAATTCCTTTGATGAAGCTTAACGAGAAAATGACCGATGACCTGCGGGAGCTCTTTGATTTTGTCGCCGGGGTGGATTTGGAAAAGGTGCTTCCTTTCCGAACTTACAGGCAGGAAGACCCCCAAGATTTCATAAGATGAGCAAGGGAAACCATGTACCGTAAAATAACCGGAGAGAAGCTAAAGAAGTGGCTTATTGGTTTATCAGCCCAGGCCGAAATTCTGGTGCCGGCAAAGATGAACGGCCTGTGGACTTTCCGCCTCTTTCATAACCAGGAACTTCCCCGGAATTTCTTGAATTCCCGCATTCCCCCGAAGAATTTATTCTTCGAGCCCCTTAAGGCTTTGCTGGGATGGAAGGCTGCTGACGGCTCGTTTCAGGTTAATTCTTGCCCTGCTCCCGAGGCTGCGCGGGTTATCTTCGGCTTAAAACCCTGTGATGCCCGGGCTCTGCGCCTCCTCCAGCCGGTCTTTACGGGAGATTACCCGGATGTGTTTTATGCCGGGAATCTTTCACGCACCCTCCTTTTAGGTCAAGCCTGCCGGGTACAGTGCCAGGGATCTTTCTGTTCCGAGGTGGGTATCGACCGGCAGGACTCGCTTGACTTCGATGCGTTCTTCAGGGAAATTCCCGGTGGATACCTGGTCAGAGTTATCACAGAGAAAGGCAACACTCTAACAGGGGAAAAAGAATTCTTTGAAGAATCCTCCGCAGGGGAATGGAATTCGGCCAAGGAGGAAATCCGGGGGAAAAATGAAACCCCCCTTTTCAATTTAGAGAAGGTCAAGGCCGGGGCCCGGGAGCGATTTCCGGATGAAGACTTCTGGATGCGGGTTTCGGCCAAGTGCATAAATTGCGGCATATGCACTTACCTTTGCCCCACCTGCCATTGCTTCGACCTTTGCGACCTGCAGAGACCCGGGCAGGGGGTTCGCTTGCGCTGCTTTGATAGCTGCGCCTTCCCGGATTTCACCAAAATGGCCGTACATAACCCCCGGGAGGAAAAGTGGCGCCGTTACCGCCAGCGGGTAAGCCACAAGTTTAATTTCTTCTATGAGAACTTCCAAACGGTAGCCTGCGTGGGCTGCGGCCGGTGCGTAGCCCATTGTCCGGTTAACCTTGATTTGCGGGAAGTTTTGCTGGAAATGGCCAGGTAAACCATCCGCAGAGGAATACGATGAACGCGCCAGAAGACGGGAAAAATATTTACCAGCCGCACCTTATGGAAATTGTTAAAGTCATTTCCGAAACCGGGGACACCAAGACCTTCCACATCCAATTCCAGGATGCTTCTTTGCGGGAGAGTTTTTCGTTTGTGGCCGGCCAATTTGCCGAATATTCCGTATTCGGAGAGGGGGAAGCTACTTTCTGCATTTCCTCCAGCCCCACACGCATGAGTCACCTGGAGTTCAGCGTTAAACGGGTGGGACGGGTGACCAATGCCCTGCATCAATTAAATGAGGGCGATATTATCGGTTTCCGCGGGCCCTACGGCAACCATTTTCCCCTGGATAAACTGAAAGGGAAAAATCTCCTGTTCATCGGCGGGGGAATCGGTCTTGCTCCCCTCCGTTCTTTGATCCATAACGTTGTGGATACCCGGGCGGATTATCGGGAAATCACCATTCTTTATGGAGCCCGAAGCCCCCAGGACCTGTGCTTCAAGTATGACCTGGAAACATGGGAGCGCAACCCTTCTCTCAAGATGGTTACTACCGTTGATGCCGGCGACAACAAATGGAAAGGGAAAGTGGGTTTGGTGCCGATGGTTTTAGAGGAACTCAAGCCATCTGCCGGGGAAACGATGGCCGTCACCTGCGGTCCCCCGATCATGATCCGTTATACCCTTAAGTCCCTGGAGAAACTCGGTTTCACTCCATCTCAGGTGTGGACCACACTGGAAATGAAGATGAAGTGCGGCCTGGGGAAATGCGGCCGCTGCAACATTGGACCCCTGTATGTTTGCAAAGATGGGCCGGTTTTCAGCCAGGAAGAGATTAAAAACTTCACTTCCGACGAATTTTGATGATCTTGTAAAAAGTCGTCATTCCCGCGCAAGCAGGAATTTTAAAGAGACCTTAAAGGTGATGAACTCGTAAAAAGTCGTCACTAAGCCTGCCCCGGAATGTCTTAATCCGGGGGTGAAAACCGGAGTCCAGAGGTTTGATAAATCCTTAAAATAACGTAACACTTTATCTCTTTGAAAAAAGGTGTGTTGTAAAGGCCAAGGGACTCCAGGGGCCGGGGGCCAGAGCGGAATCCGCCTTAGGCGGAGAATCATAAGGCGCTAATTTCTCCGCATATGGGGCGGGCAAGAACCCCCGCCTCCTCCGGAGGAAAAGATCTTCTGTCCTCGTGGCCAAGCGGAACCCCAACCGATGCTTCCGGCGCGTTCCGCTCTAACCCCCGGCCCTCAACAAAGGCTTTAATACCATTTTTTCAAATCGCTAAACTGTTACAAAATAACTGGATTGTATAGGAATTTCCTTTTTTAACTTTAGGCACTTTAGGCGCTTAGCGCCTCATTGAAACAAACATGTTTGTTAGAAGGAAATGCCTGCCGATAAATCCCCCCTTCCCCCCTTCGACAAAGGGGGGGTTAGGGGGGATTTCAGGACTTTTCGCTGTCCGTCTGAAGCGGGGCATTTTTTCCGTGGGCAGTCGCGGAAAAAGCATACTCACTTAACTTGATTGTATAGGAATTTGCTTTTTTATCCCCCTCCCCCTCCCGCCAGGGGAGGGGAGATACTGGGGGATCCAAAATTCCCTCCCCCTGGATGGGGGAGGGTTAGGGTGGGGGTGTTAATAACTTGATTCCGGCTGGAGTTTCCCCGATGAGAATCGGGGCCGGAATGACGGAAAAAGGGGCTTTCGGACTTTTTACGAGTTCATCAAGGGTGGTTTTAAAATTGACTTGACAGACAAATTAGATTTTAAAAAAACTTGGAGGTTATCATGATGAAAATTGATCCGGCAGATCTTAGCCGCCAGGATGCTCATGCTTTATTGATCGGGGCTGTTCTTCCCCGGCCGATCGCTTTTGTCTCCACGGTTAGCGAGGAGGGAATTAATAATATCGCCCCTTTCAGTTTTTTTACGGCCATGTCCACCAAGCCGGCCATCGTGGGCTTCGGGGTGGCCCGCAAAAGAGACGGGGCAAAGAAAGATACGCTCGTAAATATTGAGCGCACCAAAGATTACGTAATTAACCTGGTCAATGAAGAATTGGCTGAAGCTATGAACCAGACTTCAGGGGAATACCCCAGTCACGTGGATGAATTCAGCGTTGCCGGTCTGACGCCAGTGAAAAGCGATTTGGTCAAATCCCCCCGGGTCGGCGAATCGCCGGTAAATATGGAGTGCCGGCTGATGCAAATATTGGAATTTGGCCAATCGCCAAATGTGGCCAGTTTTATCATCGGGGAAGTAATTCGTGTTCACGTGCAAGAGGAATCATGGGTTGATGGCGTGCTTAAGGCCTCCAAAGTTAAAGCAATTGGCCGGCTTGGCCAGGACCTTTACTGCCGGACAGGGGATATTTTTGAAATGAAGAGACCACGGGGCTAAGGGATAGTTGCTCACCCCGCTATACGGGGCTTTGTCGATAGGCTTCAAAAAGCAACGTTTCCATCACCTCCTGCCATCCATGCTACAGGGCTTCCGGCTTTTACCCTGGCGGGACTTTCACCCGCAAGTGCGTGCGGCCCTTCTCTGGGCACGCAATTAGCGTAGCCATCCTGCCAAAATGGGAATTACCCTCCTTTTCCTAACACCATCACCTCTATTTGGTCCACCAACTCAAAATGTTTATCCCTTGTCAAAAGAGTCCCCCCAATTTCCATACAACATGCGCTAATCCAGACATCATTGATGGGTATCTTAAATCCTTTCTTCTGCAGAGATAAATAGATCATGGCATACTTCCTCGCAACATCGGCATTCACATCAATGATTTCTATTTTTAAGCGACTCACAACCTGACGCAGTTTCTTTTCGTTGAACTGCTGTCGACTCCCCTTCATGAATCCAAAAAAAAGTTCCCCCAGGACAACCGAAGGAATAAAAATGGATTGCCCGTAGGTTGCGATTGCATCTACGGCATCGGGCAGCCCCTCTGCAAAATCACAATAAATGTTTGCATCCAGGACAAGCTTCAACCCCAATCCTCCTCTTCCACCTTATGAAAAACTTCAACTGCCTTCCTCAATTCTTTGGCATCTTCATGGGAAAGCCAGCCCGAAAGCTCCCTGACGATTTGTTCGCGGTCCTTAACGAGACCCATTTTTTCATCCACCGCTTCAAGGATGAAGGTTGTTTTCGTTTTTTTGCTTTTTGCAGCCGCCTTTTTAATCATTTCATCTTTTTCAAAAGGAATTCTCAAACTTAAAGGCATCGTGCCCCTCCCTGTATCTCATTTTTTAGTATTGTATCTCATAAGAGGAATCCGGTCAATAGTTTTGTTAAGGTCCGTCTAACTTTTTTATCCTTTTCCCCTACTCCCAACAAAGAAGGCATCATTTCATAAAGTGGTCATTTTCAACAACGTCCCGTCCACTACAAATACTCAGCATGGCCCGACTCCACCCCAACCATAAAATCAACCGGGTTCCGGTTAAAAAAGACATTACCCGAAACCCGCTTTTCTGATATAGTAGGCCAACCTTTTAATATCGAGAAAGCAATGGGGGAAATTGTAAAAAATTTACCCAGGCCATAAAACACTTAGAAATTTAACTAAAAAGATTTGAAATTTTTCTTATTTAATCTCCTCCCCCTTTGATGGGGGAAGATGAAGGTGGGGGTGGACAAAAAGATTTGGTCTGAATTTAGTTCCCCCTTCCCTCAATCCCCTCCCACGTTGGAGACTGTGTCACAAGGTCATTGCGAGGGAGTGAAACGACCGAAGCAATCTCACAAGGCAATGAAAACAAAGAGATTGCCACGCTCCCTCTGGGCGCTCGCAATGACAAAAAGGGGATTATGACACAGCCTCTTGGGGAGGGGAGGTTTTTTGTTGTAAAATGTTAGAGATGAATTTTCAAACTTCATTGTGTAAGAATCTATGCTTTTTTCGCGACTCTGCGCGAAAAAAGTGGCCCGCCTCAGGCGGGCAGCGAAAAGTCCTGAAATCCCCCTAACCCCCCTTTGGCAAAGAAGCTGTGAAAAAATTGAAATATTCCCCCTCACCCTACCCTCTCCCGCGAGGGGAGAGGGTAAACATATTGAAATACATAGAGAAATTCCCTCCCCCTTGATGGGGG
>VGSF01000086.1 GCA_016875165.1 Deltaproteobacteria bacterium | reverse complement strand
TCATGCCTTCGAAACTGGTATCAAATCTCGATGAAGCTAAGGGAATCCCCACGTAAACGATTGTTGCAAACAGAATCAATGGAAAACCATCCTCTCCCATGCCTTCGTTAAGTTAGCGCTTATGCCCGCCAGGGGAGGGGAGATACTGGGGGATCCAAAATTCCCTCCCCCTGGATGGGGGAGGGTTAGGGTGGGGGTGTTAATAACTTGATTGGATAGGAATTTCCTTGTTGGACACAGATGAACACAGATTTTCTGGATATTAAAAATAAAAAAATTCACAGAAAATATATATCTGCGTTTATCTGCGAAAATCCGTGTCCCCATTAATTTAAGATTTTTTCCGTATTTTTCCACCGCAGAGCACGCCAATAACCGTTAAGCGCTATGCGCATTGCGTATAACGTTTTAGGGTAACAGTTTAGCGATTTGAAAAAATGGTATTAAAGCCTTTGTTGAGGGCCGGGGGTTAGAGCGGAACGCGCCGGAAGCATCGGTTGGGTTTCCGCTTGGCCACGAGGACAGAAAATCTTTTCCTCCGGAGGAGGCGGGGGTTCTTGCCCGCCCCATATGCGGAGATATAAGCGCCTTATGATTCCAAGCGTTCCGCTCTGGCCCCCGGCCCCTGGAATCCCTTGGATTTTACAGCACACCTTTTTTTCAAAAAGCTAAAGTGTTACGTTTTAGGTTATTTCGGGGGAATTTCAAATATGCGGTTCAAAGAGCGGAGGGTCTGGCTTAATAATTCCAGCGGAACCACCAGCAGGGAAGAGTTAAAAGATGCGCTCAAGGCAAGAATTTCGACGGCATCTACGGCCAGAGCGGAAAAGATGCGGCTGGCGATCCCCGGGATTTCACCGAAATGCGGCCCGTACAGAGTGATCAGGGCAACCTCCTTCCTGATTTCGATTGCCGGCGGCTGGGCCAGGTCAAGTCCTTCCTGAAAAGCAGCCTTCACCCAGTCCAGGTCCTTTCGGGCAATGGCCAGGGATTGGTTGAAATTCCCGTTCCGGTCGATGGACTGCACAATGAAAGGAATGGAAATCCCTTCTTCGCGAAAGGCATAGAGGATGGGGGGCAGATATTCAACCTTCCTTTCTTCCACCCGGATGGTAATAAGGGCCTGGTCGGGAGTAGAGAAAAGGTTGTGAATTTTGATCTTGGCCATTTCTTAAAATTTATTGGGACACAGATTTTCACGGATAACCGCAGATAATTATTGCCTTTTATTTTATCTCGATAATCTGTGTACACCCGTGTCCAAAAAGGAAATTCCTATACAATCCAGTTATCCAGGGAGTTCAAAATATTCACTGAAAGCGTTAAGGGCCTCTCCGATAAAACGCTCGTCCATAAGGCCGGAGATAGCCGAAAGGGAAAAGCTGACGGCCAAGAGTTTGATCCCGGCATCCTGAAAAGCAGAAAAAAAATTCCCGATTACCGCGGCCCGGCTTCCATGGGGGAAAAGAGAGATCATTCCCACCCCATCCCGGGAACGGATATCTCCCATCTCGAATTTTTCCTTCAATCCCTGGAGCAAACCAAGCGCCGCGGCGATTTGATTTTGCTTGATGCCGAGTACCATATCCATAGTTTCATCGCTTCCATCCTGGGCCAGAATGAATTCGAGATTGATGCCGCTTTCCGCCAAAGGACTTAATATCTTTGCCGTATTATATTTTGGTAAAGAAAGAGCGAGAACCTCAATTTGCGATAAATTAATAACCTGTCGCAGTCCGGCAATCTTGATTTTCTTCATGGTGTCATCCCCCCGGGTCCCCTCACAATCTTCATTTTCGTATCCTGGCACAAGCCTTTTTTATTGACAAGGGGGGAAAGTTAGAAATTTTGGGTCATCTCCAAATTAGTTGAAGGCCAAAGAGCTGGCACTTTTAAAATGGGCAGTGATTTCAGGGGCCCGGAAGGAAAGTCAGCTTGCTTGCAATCATGAGGCACATATCTCCCCTAAGATTTGGCGGGGGGGGTCTGCAATTTCTTCGAAGCTTTGTTTCCCCGCCCCCGCTGCGGTTTGCGGAAGGCAAGCAGGGGGTTTATTGAAAGTGGATATCCCGCCGATGCTTGCGGCGCAATCTGCCTTTCCTTCCGGGCCCTTGGTAGGTTTTCATTAAAAATTTGATCAACTAATTTGGAGATGAATCTAAATTTTTTAAAAATGATGCAAGCCGGAAAGGGAAAAGTCTTGACAAGATTTGGCGCATATGTTAAACGAATGAACGAATAATCATTCATTTTTTTTAGAGCTGGCATTAAGCATTTTCCCGATGCTTTTTCAGCCTTGATGTTAATCGTCGGGTGCCTCATTATATCATTGATAAAATTGATTTTTTGGGTTTAAAAGTGATGGTCTCGTAAAAAGTCGTCACTCCGGGAAAACCCGGAGTAAGAGTATTTATAAGCCTTAGAAAAGACTGGATTCCGGCTTTCGCCGGAATGATGAAAATAGGGCAAAAAAGACTTTTTACGAGATCATCAAAAGTGGCTGGTCCTTTTCAGGTCGGGGGTTAAAGTTTTTTCTGTCGGCAACCCTGGTTTAGAAAGGAAGGTTTATCGTTCTTTCTGGTTTTTTGGGGCGAAAAGAGAGTGGCCATCTCAAGGCTTCGTTCTTTTACTTAACACCGATTCTCCTCATCCCAATATTTCCTTACTTTCTTTTTTAAGTATCAATATAGTTAGGAATTCCCTGGATTGTAATGAGGGAATGAGCCGAGAATGGTTTTTAGGAGGGAGGTGGTCAAGGAATCGCATTGAGGTTACATTTTACCGCTTCCGGAAAAGTTTCGACGGATAGAAAAAATAAAATTTTAAAGGAGGGTTAAGGCATGGCTTATGATGCAGTAAAAATGGCTGACTGGCAGATTTCCGAAGCTGCCGAAGAGCACTTGAAGTCTATTTCGGACTGGCAGAACGAGTTGAAACTGGAAAAAGACGAGGTGATTCCTTACGGCAGACTGGGGAAAATAGATTTTTTGAAGGTCATCAACCGCCTGCAAAACAGACCTGATGGAAAGTACATCGATGTAACGGCCATTACCCCCACACCGCTCGGTGAAGGAAAGACGACCACCACCATGGGCCTCATCGAAGGGTTGGGGAAAAGAGGGAAAAATGTTGGAGGAGTCATCCGCCAGCCCTCGGGCGGGCCAACCATGAACATTAAGGGGAGCGCAGCCGGCGGCGGAAATGCCCAGGCAATTCCCTTGACCGAATTTTCCATGGGGCTTACCGGGGACATCAACGCCATCATTAATGCGCATAACCTGGCCATGGTGGCCCTCAATGCGAGAATGCAGCATGAGGCCAACTACACGGATGAGCAATTGGCCAAACGCAAACTGAAACGACTGGACATCGATCCCAAGAACGTTGAAATGGGCTGGGTGATAGACTTTTGCGCTCAGGCCCTGCGCAATATCATCATCGGCATCGGGGGCAAGATGGACGGCTTCCAGATGTCTTCCCGGTTCGGAATCGCGGTTAGTTCCGAAGTGATGGCCATCCTTTCAATCGTGCGGGATCTGGCAGATTTCAGGGACAGGTTGGGCAAGATTACCGTGGCTTACGACCGGCAGGGCAACCCGGTCACTACCGGCGACCTGGAGGTGGCCGGGGCCATGTGCGCCTGGCTGGTTTCCACCATCAACCCCACCCTCATGCAAACGGTGGAAGGGCAGCCCGTTTTGATCCACGCCGGACCTTTTGCCAATATCGCCATCGGCCAGTCCTCCATCATCGGGGACCGGATCGGCCTCAAGTTATTCGACTACAGTGTTACTGAGAGCGGCTTCGGGGCGGATATTGGCTTTGAAAAATTCTGGAACGTCAAATGCCGGTTAAGCGGCCTTGTCCCCAACGTCGCTGTGGTTACGGCCACAGTCCGGGCCTTAAAAATGCACGGCGGCGGCCCCAAGGTCGTAGCCGGTCTTCCGCTGGATCCTTCTTACACCAAAGAAAACCTGGGCCTGGTGGAAAAAGGAGTGGTCAATCTGATTCATCATATCGGCATTGTCAAACAGGCCGGAATCAACCCGGTGGTCTGCATCAACTCCTTCCATACCGATACCAAAGATGAGATCGCCTTGATTCGCAGATTGGTTGAAGCAGCCGGAGCTCGCTGCGCCCTCTCTTCCCACTGGGCCAACGGCGGGGATGGAGCGCTGGAACTGGCGGACGCAGTCATCGATGCCTGCAACGAGAAAGTGGATTTCAAATTATTATACCCGATGGAAACGCCCTTGCGGGAACGGGTGGAGATGATTGCTAAAAAAGTCTATGGGGCCGACGGTGTCTCCTGGTCAGCCGATGCCGCAGCCAAAGCCAAGAAGTTGGAGGCGGATCCCAAGTTTAAAGATTTCAGCACCATGATGGTCAAGACGCACCTTAGCCTTTCTCATGATCCGGCTCTCAAAGGGGTGCCCAAAGGGTGGACCCTGCCCATTCGGGATGTTTTGATTTACTCCGGGGCAAAATTCCTTTGCCCGTGCGCCGGAACAATTACCCTGATGCCCGGAACCAGTTCGGATCCTGCTTTCCGGAGGATCGACGTGGATGTGAAGACCGGGAAAGTCAAAGGACTTTTCTAAAAAAATTCTTAACCGCAGAGAGCGCCGAGACCGCTGAGGCGAAAACAGGCTATTGAATGCGTTTGTATTTGTTGTTTTTTGGTTTCAAATATTCTCGGCGTTCTCAGCGTGCTCTGCGGTGAAATATTTTGAAAACAGGAGGGAAAAATGGCCGCGAAGATCATCAGCGGAACAGAAGTTGCCAGGCAAATACGCGAAGAACTGGCGAAGGAAGTCTTGGCAATAAAAGAGAAGAACAACGTCGTTCCGGGGTTGGTGACCATTCTGGTGGGTGAGGACCCGGGATCGATAAGCTATGTCACCGGCAAGCAAAAAACAGCTAAGGAGCTGGGATTCTATTCAGTTCAGGATAATCAACCTGCGGATATTTCCGAACAAAAGCTTTTAGAATTGATCGACAAATACAACCAGGATCCCAAAATTCACGGAATCCTGGTGCAGCTTCCCCTGCCCAAGCATATCAATGAAACCAAAGTCCTTAACGCCATCAATCCGGACAAGGATGTGGATGCCTTCCATCCGGTGAACGTGGGCAGATTAATGATCGGCGCGGCCAATTACCTTCCCTGCACCCCTGCCGGGATTCAACAACTACTGATCCGCACCGGGGCGAAAATTGACGGGGCTGAGGTTGTAGTTCTGGGGCGGTCGAATATCGTAGGCAAACCCATTGCCAATATGCTGCTCCAGAAACAAAAGGGGGCAAATGCCACCGTGACCATCTGCCATACCGGAACGAAGGATATTCCTTTTCACACCCGGCGCGCGGATATATTGATCGTGGCCGCGGGTAAGCCCAAAGCCGTGACCGCGGACATGGTCAAAGAAGGGGCGGTAGTCATTGACGTAGGCGTGAACCGCGTGGGCATGACCAAGGAAGGAAAGGCCATCCTCTGCGGGGACGTGGATTTTGAAGCGGTGAAAGAGAAGGCCAGCGCCATCACCCCCGTACCCGGGGGAGTCGGGCCGATGACGATTACCATGTTGATGATGAACACGGTGAAAGCCGCTAAAGTGGCTGCCGGGATTAAAGATTAAAAGATGATGATTCATCTCATACCGCCCAAAATCGCTCCAGGGATAGGATAAAACAATGGAATTGCCGATCCAGGCGATTTCCGCATAAACAAGAATCGGTTGCCGAGAAAGGAGGGGACGTTGGACTCGAAGACAAAGGAGTACCCAGTTATCTGGTTGCAGTGTGCCACCTGCACGGGTTGTTTGATCTCCATCCTGAACTCCGTAAGTCCGACCATCAAGAACATATTGATCGATGAGGTCATTCCCGGAAAACACGTGAGCCTGCGCTTCAATGCCACGGTGATGGCCGGCGCGGGGGACCTGGCCCTGGCCATCGCCGAGGAAACGGTCCGGAAGCAAAAAGGGGGATACCTTTTGATCGTGGATGGGGCCATTCCCACAGCTAAAAATGGCATATACGGATCCATCGGAGAAAAAAATCACCAGCCGGTTTCCATGGTAGAGCGGGTGGTCGAATTTGGCAAAGATGCCTTGGCCGTCGTGGCCATGGGGACGTGCGCAACGTTCGGGGGCATCCCGGCCGCAGCTCCGAATCCGACGGGTTGCCAGGGGGTGAAAGAGCTTCTGGAAAGCAAAGGAATAGACACACCCGTTATCAATATCTCCGGATGCCCGCCGCACCCGGACTGGTTCGTGGGCACGCTAGCCAGCATCCTCTTGAGCGGCCTTCCCGCAGTGGATCAACTGGACGATTTCGGACGACCTCTACCATTCTACGGAAAACTCATCCACGAGAATTGCCAGCGGCGGGCCTATTTCGACGAGGGCAAGTTTGCCAGAAAGCACGGCGATCCGGGTTGCCTCTACGAGCTGGGATGTAAGGGGCCGATTACTTACGCCGATTGTCCTACGCGTCTCTGGAACACGGGGGTAAACTGGTGCGTGGGATCCGGCGGAGGATGCCACGGCTGTACCCAACCAGAATTTCCGGATCTCGTCTCTCCCCTCTATGTGAAAACGATCGAGATTGAGACTGCGCCAAATAAATAAAGGAGAAGCGAAATGGGAAAAATTATTATCGACCCCATCACCCGCATTGAAGGGCATCTGAAAATTGAATGTACGGTGGAGAACGGGGTCATCAAGGAAGCCCACAGCTCAGGCATGCTTTTCCGTGGCTTTGAGATCATTTTGCGAGGCCGGGATCCCCGGGATGCGCAAATCATTACCCAGCGCATTTGCGGGGTATGCAACCTTTGCCATGCCATGGCCTCAACCCTTAATCTGGATAGCGCCTTCGGCCTGGCCGACAAAATTCCGGACAACGGCCGCATCCTTAGAAACCTGGCCGCTGGTTTACATGTGGTCCAGGACCACATCCTCCATTTCTACCACCTGGCGGCCCTGGATTACGTGGATGTAACGAAGGTGGCCAAGTATGAGGGGAGCGATGCGGATTTAAATTCCATCAAGGCTTTTATCGGCCGGGGGGAATTAGGTCCTTTTGTGCCGCGGTATGAAGGGGATTACCGGCTGTCGGATGATCTGGACCGAGCAGCCGTTAGCCATTATGTGAAGGCCCTGGAAATCCGCCGCAAAGGGCATGAAGCGGTGGCCATGCTCACCGGCAGAATCCCTCATACAGCCTCGATCGTTCCCGGGGGAATGTCCGAGATTCCCACCGTGGATAAAATCGCCTCCATTCTCTGGCGTTTGAACGAACTGCGCTCCTTCGTGGATAATGTTTACATTCCGGATGTGCTGGCCGTGGCCGGAGTTTATGCCGACTACTTCGAGGTCGGAGCAGGCTGTAAAAACCTCCTTTCCTACGGAGCTTACGATCTTGAGGGAAAGAATCCTGATTACACCAGGCGCAGGCGACTTTTCCAGCAGGGAACCATATCCGCCGACCTGAAGCTGCAACCCCTGGACCTTAGCAAAATCACGGAAGAGGTCCGGCACTCCTGGTATGAAAGCAATACCTCGAAACTCCACCCAACGGCGGGGAAGACTGTTCCGGCGGATGAGAAAGGCGGGGCGTATTCCTGGCTAAAAGCACCCCGATACGACGGCCGGGTGTACGAAGTGGGGCCCCTGGCCCAAATGGTGACCACTTATGCCGGCGGAAATTCAATGGTAAAATCCTTGGTCGATTCTACACTGGCTCATTTTAAAGCCACGCCGGCCGCCCTTTTTTCGGTTCTGGGACGGCATGCGGCCCGGGCTCTGGCGGCCAAATATATTGCCGATTCCATGGGTGAGTGGTTATTGCAATTGCAGCCCGGGGAGCCGACATTTGTTCCTTATGAACTTCCTGAAGAAGCTAAAGGGGTAGGGATTATCGACGCCGCCCGGGGCGCCCTGGGTCACTGGGTGGAAATCAAGGATAAAAAGATCGCCAACTACCAGTGCGTGGTGCCAACCACCTGGAACGCCTCTCCTCGGGATGATTCCGGAACCCCCGGAGCAATTGAACAGGCGTTGATCGGGACGCGGGTGAAAGATGAGGCCAATCCTTTTGAGATCGTGCGCATCGTTCGCTCCTTCGACCCCTGCATTGCTTGCGCCGTTCACCTGATCACCCCCAAAGGAAGTGAATTGGGGCGATTCCGCATCTTTTAGGGCCGAAAGGAGGATAGCCCATGTTACTTTCGCAACAAAAGCCATTGGAAGAAATCCTGGGTTTTCTGGAGAGAGAAAAAAACATTTTTATTTTTGGGTGTAATGGCTGCGCCGAGGCCAGCGGCACCGGAGGGAAACCTCAGGTGCTTGAGATGAAGGAAGCTTTGGAGAAGGCCGGGAAAAAAGTCACCGGGTTCAGCGTGGTGGATTTCCTCTGCCAGAAGGCTCTGGTGCAATCCCGTCTCCGCGGCAAAACCAAAGAACTCAAAGCAGCGGATTCCATCCTGGCCATGACCTGTGGAGTAGGGGTCCAGGCCGTGGCCGCCGTGAGTAACAAAATTACCCATCCAGCTTGCAACACTCTTCCGCTGGGAGGGATGCGGGGAGAGTGGCAAGGCTCCGAACGATGCCAGGAATGCGGTGATTGCGTATTGGACATGACCGGGGGCATCTGTCCCTTGACTGCCTGTTCAAAATTTTTACTCAACGGCGCCTGCGGGGGTACGACCAAAGAGGGGAAGTGCGAGGTGGACCAGGAAATGGAGTGCGGATGGCGCCTGATTTATGAAAGACTGGAAAAGCTGGGACAGGTGGAAAAACTTCGCCAGGTTTATGACCCCAAAGACCACAGTAAAATGATGCCCCCGAAGGGCCTGCGGCTTTCCGAGCGCTGGGCCCTGGAGCAGGGAAAATAAAAGGAGGAGGGAGAGCATGGGTTTACAAGAGAGCTTGGCCTCTAAGAAATTCGTGGTAACTTCAGAAATTGGCCCTCCCAAAGGAACCCACATCCAGGAAATGCTGGCCGATGCCGAGTTACTGAGGGGGCGGGTGGAAGGAATCAACGTAACGGATCTGCAGAGTTCGGTCATGCGCTTGGGGTCTTTATCTGTCTGTCATCTTTTGCAGGAGAGAGGGCTGGAGCCCATCTTCCAGATGACCTGCCGGGACCGGAATCGATTGGGCCTGCAGGCGGATTTGCTAAGCGCTTCCGTCCTGGGCATTAAGAATGTCCTGGCGTTAACAGGTGATTATGCTTCCCTGGGAGATCACCCCCAGGCCAAACCGGTCTTTGACTTAGACTCGGTTAGCCTCTTGAGAGTGATCAAAGCCCTGGAGGCGGGAACGGACATGGTGGGAAATCCGTTGAGCGGCGCCCCGAAATTTTTCGCCGGAGCAGTCGTTAATCCGGGGGGGAATCCAGTGGAGGCCCAGATATTCAAAATGGAAAAAAAGATTAAGGCCGGAGCCTCCTTCTTCCAGACTCAGGCGGTCTATGATGTAGGAGCCTTCGAGAAATTTATGAAAAGGGCGGCCCCTTTCCAGGCGCCGGTGCTGGCCGGGATTATTATGCTAAAGTCCGCCGGTATGGCCCGGTTCATGAATAAAAACGTGGCTGGTGTTTTTGTTCCGGAGCCCCTCATCCAGAAGATGGCCAAGGCCGAAGACCGGGTAAAAACCAGTATCGAGATCGCGGCCGAGTTAATCAAAGAATTGAAGGGAATGTGTCAGGGAGTGCACATCATGCCCATAGGATGGGAGAACAAAGTGCCGGCGGTATTGGACGCAGCAAAGTTATGATTAATGGCTTCGTAAAAAGTCCGTCTGCGGCGTTGCCTTGCATCCTTTGTCGTTGCGGCGTACTACGAAGTACGCCGCACTCCACAGGATTTGCGCGCCTTGCATCTGGAGCTTTTTACTTTGCCATTCCAAATTTGACTTTTTTCGACTCCATCATGATTGATGATCTTGTAAAAAGTCCGAAAGCCCCTTTCCCCGTCATTCCGGCGAACCCCGGATCGTGTCCGGGGCAGACGCCGGAATCCAGTTATTTCAAGGAGTTAGTAAACCTCTGGACTCCGGTTTTCACCTGTCTGCCCGGCACAGGCAGGCCGGAGTGACGACTTTTTACGAGGCCATCATGATTGACACCCATAGGAAGCGGCCAAGCGGGCCGGAACAGGTTAACCAACAAAGTAACGGGCGAACCAGGTAAATCTCGATGTGGGAGAAGTTCAAATTCCTCGAGGGGTTGCCATTCCGGAATCTTGGCACGAAACTGCTTTTCAGCTTCTTGCTGGTTGTGTTGGCGGGGGGACTTGCTTCCACGGTCATCGGGACCCGCATGGTGGGCGACACTATCATGGCCGAGGCCCAAAAAAAAGTTCGCCATGACCTTGATTCAGCCTGGATGGTCTATAATGAAAAACTCAACCGTATCCAGGACGTTCTCCACCTGACGGCCAAGAGGGATTTAATCATTCGCTCTTTGATGGGGGGACAGGTGGAAATCCTGCGACGGGAGATGGAGAGGGTGCGCATTGATTACGGGTTCGACGTGCTTACAATAACTGACAAAAATGGAGTGGTTCTTACCCGGGCCCGCACCCCCTACCAAGCAGGGGATTTTCAAGGCAACGATGAACTGGTCAGAAGGGCCCTGAAGAAAGAAATAGTCGCTTCCACAGAGATCATCCCTCAGGAGGAGTTGGCCAAGGAAGGGCCGGAATTAGTGCGTCAGGTTTATATGGAATTCGTCCCGACTCCTAAAGCCAAAGAAAGGCCAGAGACCAGGGAAACTTCGGGAATGATGTTGAAAGCGGCTGTCCCGATTTTAGATTTTAATAATAATGTTTTAGGCGTAATGTATGGAGGAACTCTTTTAAACCGCAACTATGAGATCGTGGACAAGATCAGAGACATCGTTTTTAAAGGAGAGCGCTATAAGGGAAAAGACAAAGGGACGGCGACCATCTTTCAATGGGACCTGCGCATCTCTACCAATGTAAAGGATAAAAGTAGGCTGAGGGCGATCGGCACGCGCATCGCCCGGGATGTTTATGATCAAGTTTTGGAAAACGGCCGGGCCTGGATTGACCGGGCATTTGTGGTGAATGAGTGGTATATCGCGGCTTACGAACCCATCCGCAACATCAAAGGGGAAATCATCGGCATCCTTTATACGGGAACCCTGGAAGAGCCTTATACGGACATTAGGAAAAATGTAATTTATAGTTTTTTTGGCGTTGCCTTTCTCGGACTGGTGTTGGTCCTGTTTCTGGCTTATTTCATTACCCGCTCCATCACCCGGCCGATCGGGGAGCTGGCCAAGGCCACGGAGGTAATTGCCGGCGGGGACTTTTCCCACGAAGTATCCATCCAGTCCAAAGATGAGGTCGGCCACCTGGCCATTTCGTTCAACCGCATGATCCGCACCTTAAAGGTTACGATGGAAGAGCTTTATGTGGTGAATAACAAGCTTCAAGATCTGAACCGGCATTACCTGGAGATGGTGGGTTTCATTACCCACGAGCTTAACCAGCCCATGGGAGTGCTTAAAGGGTTCTTGATCCTGCTTAAGGACGAAGCCCTGGGTCCCCTGGTTAACTCCAACCAGAAACAAGCCGTTTCCACCATGCTGCGCAACGTGAATGCTTTGATCAATATGATCCAAAAATACCTGCAGCTTGGGCGAATTGAATCAGGCAGAATGGAGGTCAATAAAGTTCGTATGCCCATCTTTGCCGAAGCCCTATCTCCTATCCTGGAGGACGAGAAGCAGCAGCTTGAGGCGAGAAAGATGGAAGTGGTGATCGATAACGAGGAAGCTTTCCGCCGGGCCGAGGGAGAAGCCGACCCAGTGCTCCTGCGCATTGTTTTCAGCAACCTGATCGGCAATGCCCTCAAATATGGCCGGGAAGGCGGTAAAATATGGTGTGGCTTCAAGGATGAACCTGAGGAGCTTTTGTTCTACGTAAAAAACGAGGGCCAGGGGATTCCTGGCGATAAATTGACAAAGGTTTTTGAGAAATTTACCCGCCTGCAAGGAGAATTGGAACGGCGGAGGGGAGGCACAGGCCTGGGATTATTCAACGCCAAGGAAATCATAGATAGGCACGGAGGAAGGATCTGGGCGGAATCAGAAGAGGGAAAGTGGGCCAATTTCCTTTTTTCACTCCCCAAAGGGGGTGGAGGGGAATAATTTCCGGAAACGAATAGCCTAAGAGCAGGGGAGGGCAAAAGATGGAAGGGCGGAGGAAAGTTTTAGTCATCGATGATGAGCCAGACCTCGTAGAAATGATTCGCATGGCCTTAGAAAGGCAGTTCGATGTGGTGACCGCCTATAATGGGAAGGAAGGCGTGGATAAAGCCCGATCCGAAAAGCCCGATGCCATTGTTCTGGATATTATGATGCCTGAAAAAGACGGCTTCACGGCCTGCCGGGAATTAAAAGAGGATTCGGGAACATCATCTATCCCCGTTCTTATCTTAACAGGGGTGGGGGAGCATTTCGGCCGCACCAAGTATGCCAAGGCCAGCGGGATGGATATCGAGGCCGAAGATTTTATTTCCAAGCCCGTTGACCCAAATGAGCTGCTTCGCCGGGTGGCCGCGATTATTAAAAAGGATTAATAAACATTTACCGCAGAGAGCGCAGAGCACGTAGAGAAGAGGAAAAAATTCTAAATCCGAAGCACGAAATCCGCAGCTCGAAACAAATTCAAATGTCCTAAATTCGAAACAGAGCTTTTGTTTTAAGAATTTGAACATTTGGATTTTGGATTTGTTTCGGATTTTCAATCTTTGTAACAGTTTAGCTCTTTGAAAAAAGGTGTGTTGTAAAGGCCAAGGGATTCCAGGGGCCGGGGGCCAGAGCGTAACGCTTGGAATCATAAGGCGCTTAGTTCTCCGCATATGGGGCGGGCAAGAACCCCCGCCTCCTCCGAAGGAAAAGATCTTTTGTCCTCGTGGCCAAGCGGAAACCCAACCGATGCTTCCGGCGCGTTCCGCTCTAATCCCGGCCCTCAACAAAGGCTTTAATACCATTTTTTCAAATCGCTAAACTGTTACCAATCTTTTAATTTTTGGCTTCGGCTATGCCGGGTTAGGAGAAGAAAGATGATCTCACTGGAACCACGGAAGAGCGAGGATATAATTCGGGAGATGGAGAAGGGGAAGAGCGCCTTCCTCATCGGTTGCAGCGGCTGGAAAAATTTTTGCAACCCCGGCGGTGAAAATCAACTGCAGGGGATAAAAAAAGAGATGGAGTTAAGGGGCGTGATCTTTACCGGGAATTTGCTGGTTGACGGGCTTTGTAACAAGGGGTTGGATGAGCTAAGCCTGCTCAGGAAGTTTCGCCAGATTTTCCGGGCGCCCCAGTTGTTGGCCATAACCTGTGAAGTGGGTTTGCAGGCTTTGGGGGCGACGGTGGGCCGGGTGGTCGTTCCGGCTCTGCGCACTCTAACGGTTGAAGGTTTTGAGGGTCTTTTGGGGGAGAAGGAGCCTTGCCGGCTTTGCGGGGATTGCCTGCTGGATTTGAGCGGCGGGCTTTGTCCTTTGTATTTTTGTCCCAAGGGGCTTCTCAACGGGCCCTGTCAGGGCGCGGACCAGGGGCGTTGCGAGGTTGATTCCAAGAAGGCCTGCGGCTGGGAGTTGATTTACGACCGCCTGAAAAAAGAGGGGCGGCTTGCGGCCTTGAAACATTACGCCGAGCCGAAGGATCATAGCGAGATTCTGCCTTTGATCCGCCTGCGGTCGAGCATGGCCCTGGAGATGATGAAGGATTAACCTGCGACAACCCGGGCGAAGGAGCCAGAAATGGTATTTCAGGAAAAATTACAGCGGGGAAATTTTGTGATAACCTGCGAGGTCAACCCTCCCAAAGGAGCGGATGTTGCCGAACGCTTGCGGGAGGTGGAGGTTTTCCGGGGCAGGGTGGATGCTCTGTCGGTCACGGATGGAAAGAGCTCCGTAATGAGCATGACCCCTTTGGCCTTCAGCCATTTTTTGCGGGAAAAGGGGTGGGAGCCGATATTGAATATAAGCTGCCGGGACCGGAATCGCCTGGCTTTGCAGGCGGATCTTTTGGGGGCCGCTGCCCTGGGGATTCAGAACGTCCTGGTGGTCACGGGCGATTACGCCTCAATGGGGGATCATCCTCAGGCCAAGCCGGTTTTTGATTTGGATTCGATTCAACTTTTACAGGCGATTCAGAGTTTACAGGGCGGGCAGGATTTGGGAAAGAATGTTTTAAAGGGGCGACCGGCCTTTTTTGCGGGAGCGACAGTGAGCCCCATTCCCAACACTGAAGCGGCCCTGGAGCTGCAGTTGGTGAAGATGGAAAAGAAGGTCCAGGCCGGGGCCAGATTTTTTCAAACCCAGCCGGTTTTTGACCTGGGAGCCTTTGAACGTTTTATGAAGCGGGCCTCCGGTTTTGGAGTTCCCGTTCTGGCCAGCGTGCTTCCCTTGAAGTCGGTTTCCATGGCCCGCTTCTTAAACAAGAATATGCCCGGGGTTTTTGTGCCGGAGGGATTGATCGATGAGCTGGGGAGCGCCGGGGATAGGGTCAAGGCCAGCGTGGAAATGAGCGCCCGGATTATCCGGGGGCTCAAGGGGATTTGTCGGGGAGTCCATTTTATTCCCGCCGGATGGGAAAAAACAGCGCCGGCAATCATTGAAGCAGCAAAGCTGTGAACCGGCGGGCAGGGAAAATTCTCTTGGCGAACTGAATCTTTTATCAGAAGGGAGATACCCATGGCGAAAATTTTAGTGGTCGATGATGAACCCGATATGGTAGCAATGATCAAAGCAGCTTTGGAGAGCGCTTCTCATCAGGTGGTGGCCGCCTACAACGGCCAGGAAGGGATCGAAAAAGCCAGGAAAGAGAAACCCGAGGCCATCGTAATGGACATCATGATGCCCGTTAAAGACGGCTTCGCCGCCTGCAAGGAATTGAAGGAAGACCCTCACTGCAAGGCCATCCCCATTCTGGTTCTTACAGCGGTAAGCGAACATTTTGCCAACACCCGCTATGCCAAGAGCATGGGCCTGGAACTCGATGCGGAAGATTATATCGATAAGCCCGTCGATCCCAAAGTGCTGTTGGCCCGCTTGGAAAAACTGCTTGTAAAGTAAGCCCCCAGACGGATTGTCTCCACCGGTTCGGATGGCCAGCCCTGGCCCGATGGCCAGGGAGAAAAAGAAAATCATGCCCTAAGTCGAGAGGAGATCGGGTTTTGTTAGCGGATAAAAACATAAGAAACTTTGCTGACACGGAGGATGCATCTTCCTGGGGCAGCGGCCATAACGTCCAGGATTGTTACCAGTGTCAGAAATGCTCGGCCGGATGCCCGGTCGCTTTTGCCATGGATTATAAACCCAACCAGATCATGCAGATGGTATCCCTCGGCCTGAAGGAGCGGGTCCTTTCCTGCAAGACGATCTGGGTTTGCGCATCATGCTATACCTGCAGCACGCGCTGCCCGAATGACATCGACATTGCCGGGGTCATGGACTGGCTCAGGCAAATTGCTTTGCGGGAAGGAGTGACTCCGGCAGAAAAGGATGTCCCTCTTTTCCATGCCGCCTTCCTGGATTCCATCCGTAGGCACGGGCGGGTGCACGAATTATCCATGATGGCCAGCTACAAGATGAAGACGGGCAAGTTGTTCGATGATTTCAAATTAGGATGGAAGATGTTTACCCGAGGAAAGCTTAAACTTCTACCCTCGGGCATAAAGAAGAAAAAGGAAATTTCCGCTATTTTCCAGAAGATGAAAGGGTGAAGATCGGTGGAAGTCAGAAATCAGTAGTCAGAAGTCGGAAGTCAGAAGTCAGAAGAAAAAAAGTATTTATTCTGGATTCTGTCTCCTGAATTCTGTCTTCTGTTTTATGGAAAAGGAATTTATCATGCAGGTTTCTTATTATCCAGGCTGCGCCCTGCATGGCACAGCCAGAGAATACGATGAATCCACCAGGGCCGTCAGTCAAATGCTCGGCGTTAAGCTCTTAGATCTCCCGGACTGGAACTGCTGCGGGGCCAGTTCCGCCCATGTCACGGACGAATCCCTGGCCCTGAACCTGGCTTCCCGCAACTTGAACATTGCCAGAGAACAGGGGATGGACGTGGTCATCCCCTGCGCGGCCTGCTACAGCCGGTTTAAGTCGGCGGAGAAAGAAGACTCCGGAAACCACCGGGAAAAAGCCGCCAAACAGGATATACGGGTGCTCAGCCTTCTCGAATTTCTGACCGATTCCGAACTCATGAATAAAATAAAAAATTTAAAAAAACGGCCGCTGGCCGGCCTGAAAGTGGTTTGTTACTACGGTTGCCTGTTAGTCCGTCCTCCCCGGGTTACCGGAGCTAAAAATTTTGAAAACCCGGATGAGATGGACTGGCTGATGAAGCTCCTGGGGGCCGAGCCGGTTCCCTGGTCATACAAGACAGATTGCTGCGGGGGGAGCCTTGTGCTTACCCGAACCGACATCGTCCGGCGCCTGGCCCAGAAAATTTTGGATAAGGCCATGGAGGCGGGGGCCGAGGCTATCGTGGCGGCCTGTCCCCTCTGCCAGTCCAACCTGGATACAAGGCAAGAGGAAATTTCGCGGGAAACCAAGAAAAAATATGATTTGCCCGTTATTTACTTTACAGAATTAGTAGGCCTGGCCATGGGGCATCGGGATGCGGGCAAGTGGATTAAAAAACATTTTGTCAGCCCGATGAAGCTGCTAACTTCAAAGGGGCTGGCTTGAGGATAGAATGGCTGAAAGAGAAGACTTAAAAACTGAAAGAATGACCAAAACCGGCGCCGTAATGGTGGTCGGCGGCGGCGTGGGAGGAATGCAGGCTGCTCTGGACCTGGCCAATTCCGGCTTTAAAGTATATTTAGTGGAAGAGAGTACGGCCATCGGGGGGCGCATGGCCCAGTTGGACAAGACTTTTCCCACCAACGACTGCTCCATGTGCACAATAAGCCCCAAGCTGGTTGAGACCGGCCGTCACCTTAATATCGAGCTGATGACAGACACGGAAGTGGCTAAAGTTGATGGCCAGGCCGGGGCCTTCACGGTAACGGTTCGGCGCAAGCCACGCTATATCGACGTGAGCAAGTGCACCGGCTGCAGCGAATGCGCCCAGGTATGCCCGGTGATTACCTTAAGTCGCTTTGACGAAGGGATGATGAAGCAGCGAGCCGCTTTCAAACTTTACCCGCAGGCCGTGCCCAACGCCTTTGCCATTGAAAAAAAAGGCGTATCGCCCTGCCGCGACGCCTGCCCGACCGGCCAGCGCGCCCAGGGGTACATCGCCCTCATCCGCGAGGGGCGCTACGATGAGGCCATGCGGGTGATCAAGGAAGACAACCCTTTCCCGGGAATCTGCGGGCGAATTTGTAATCACCGCTGTGAAGAGGCCTGTAATCGAAGCCTTTTGGACGAAGCGATTGCCATCGCCAGCTTAAAACGCTTTGTGACCGATCAGGTTTATTCCCAGCCATACCTCCCCCCGGACCCTCTTCCTTATCAATATGAAGAACGTGTTGCCATTATCGGCGCCGGGCCTTGCGGGTTAACCACGGCCAAAGACCTGCGCAAGCAGGGTTATCCTGTGACCATCTTCGAAGCCTTGCCGATTGCCGGGGGCATGTTAAGAGTGGGCGTTCCGGATTATCGCCTGCCCCATATGATTGTGGATCGGGAAGTTAGGGAGATCATAGATTTGGGGGTTGACCTTAAGCTCAATAGCCCGGTTACGAATTTGGACGAGGTAATGAGCCAGGGCTTCAAAGCGGTTCTGATTGCCGTGGGCGCGCATGAAGGCCGCAAACTGCCCATTCCTGGCGCGGACCTTCCCGAGGTTTTGATCAACACCCAATTTTTGCGGGATGTGAGCCTGATGAATCTCGGAATTCTGAATCACCCCCACCCCAACCCTCCCCCCTCTGAGGGGGAGGGCAAGGGTGGGGGGTTACAATCCGCAATCCGCAATCGACATGTACTGGTGCTAGGCGGCGGCAACGTGGCCATAGACTGCGCCCGCACAGCCTTGCGTCTGGGCGCAGCCAAGGTGGAAATGGCCTGCCTGGAAAGCCGCGAAAAAATGCCCGCCCACCCTGAAGAGGTGCGCGAGGCCGAGGAAGAAGGCATTACAATTTACAACAGCCGTTCATTCAAACGCATTCTGGAGAAAAACGGGCATGTGGCCGGAGTGGAAGCAGTAAACGTGACCTTTATGGAATTTGACAGCGAAGGCCGGCTGCATCTGGAGACGGAAGAGAAGAGCGAACACGTGCTTCCCGGCGAGGTGGTGATTTTCGCCATTGGACAGCGCGCCGGCCTGGCTTTTATTCCGGAAAGCGCGGGAGTAGGCATTACCCGGCAATCAACCATTGCCGTCAACCCCAATACCTTTGCCGCCACCCGTCCGGGAGTTTTTGCCGCCGGAGATGCCACCACGGGCACAGCTTTTGTTGTTGAGGCCGTTGACGCCGGGCATAAAGCCGCGGCCAGCATCCACAGGTATCTCCGGGGGGAAGAACTGGAACCGCATCCCGCCCCCGAATTGCCCGTGGTGAAGATGAACAAAGAGGAAGTGCAGGAAAAGGTTGCTGCCGGCGAGATCCAGGCGACTCCCCGGGTGCGCATGCAATCCCGGGAGCCGGAGAAGCGCACCCGTTCATTTGATGAGGTGAATTTAGGATACACGGAAGAGGAGGCCAAGGCCGAGGCCGCCCGCTGCCTGGCCTGCGGCATATGCTCGGAATGCCTCTGCTGCTATTACAAGTGCGGCCTGGCGGCGATCAATCATGACATGGTCGAAAGGCAGGAAGAAGTTCAGGTGGGCTCCATCATCCTGGCCCCTGGCTATGAGGTTTACAACGCCCGCCTTTCCCAGGAATATGGCCTGGGGCGTTATCCCAACGTGATGAATGCCCTGCAGTTCGAAAGGCTGTTATCCGCCTCTGGCCCGACCATGGGCCACGTCAACCGCCCGTCCGACGGCAAGACGCCGCGCAAGGTGGCCTTTTTGCAGTGCGTGGGCAGCCGTGATCCAAACCACCCTTACTGCTCGGCCGTCTGCTGCATGTACGCCACCAAAGAGGCGATAATCGCCAAAGAACACGAAAAAGAGATCGAGCCAACGATCTTTTTCATCGATCTTAGAGCTTACGGCAAAGGATTCGATGCCTACTATGAACGGGCCAGGAAAGAATACGGCGTACGCTACGTCCGCTGCGCCATCTCCCGGGTGGTGGAAAACCCGCTTACCAAAAATCTTATAATCACCTACCTGGACGATGCCGGGGAAATGAGGGAGGAGGAATTCGAGCTGGCGGTCCTCTCAGTAGGCATGGTTCCTGCGGCTTCTACCAGGGAATTAGGGAAGAACCTGGGGATCGCCCTTGACGACTATGGGTTTGCCAAAACCGATGTCTTAACGCCGCTGGCCACAACCCGGCCTGGGGTGTACGTTTGCGGGGTCTTTCAGGGGCCGAAGGATATTCCCGAAACAGTGGCCCAGGCCAGCGGGGCAGCCGCAGCAGCTTCGGAAATTCTTTCCGAAGTTCGCGGAACCATGGTCTCCCGCAAGGAGTATCCGGAACAGAAGGACGTGAAGGAAGAGGCGCCCCGGATCGGGGTCTTCGTCTGCCGCTGCGGGAACAATATCGGCGGCGTAGTCGATGTCCCCACCATAAAGGAGTACGCTTCATCTCTGGGGAACGTGGTCTTTGCCGATGAAAACCTTTATACCTGCTCCCAGGATACGCAGGAAAAGATTAAAAAGGCCATCGAGGAAAACAAGTTGAACCGGGTGGTGGTCGCTTCCTGCTCTCCGCGCACCCATGAGCCTCTTTTCCAGGAGACGATCCGCGAGGCCGGGCTCAATCGCTATTTGTTTGAAATGGCCAACATTCGCGATCAATGCTCCTGGGTGCATATGAATGAGAAAGAAGAGGCCACGCTAAAAGCCCGCGACCTCGTGCGCATGGCCGTGGCCAATGCCCGGTTGATTCGCCCTCTGGAAGAGGTGAACAAGGGGGTAATCAAGAGGGGGTTGATTATCGGCGGCGGACTTGCCGGAATGACCGCGGCCTTAGGGTTGGCCGAGCAAGGGTTTGAGGCTGTCCTGGTGGAAAAAGAAGAAGACCTCGGGGGCAATCTCCGCCATCTGAAACGCACCCTGGAAGGGAAGGATATTCCCAAATACCTGGAGGAGCTTAAGTCCCGGGTGGCCAAGCATCCGCGCATCCAGGTTTTCACGAACGCGGTTGTTACGGATTTCTCGGGGTATGTGGGAAATTTCAAGACCAGCTTGATGGTCGGGCCGAGGATGTTTACCCGGGAGGTGGAGCATGGGGTAACCATCGTGGCCACGGGCGGAGAAGAGCTTAAACCGAAGGAATACTCCTACGGGGACAACAAACGGGTTTTCACGCAACTGGAGCTGGAGGATCTCCTGGCCTCGGACAGAAAGAAGGCTGTGGAGTTCAAAGAAGTGGTCATGATCCAGTGCGTTGGTTCGCGGAACGAAGAGCGCCCTTATTGCAGCCGGGTGTGCTGCGCCGAAGCAGTGAAGAATGCTTTGACCCTCAAAGCCTTAAACCCCCGGGCGCGGGTGACTATTTTATACCGGGACATGCGCATGTACAGCCTGCTGGAAGAGCACTATAGCCGGGCGCGCAAGGCCGGCGTGCGTTTTCTAAGGTACGGAGAAGATCGCCAGCCGGAAGTCATAAACCGGGATGGTGAGCTTACCGTCAACCTTTACAACCCGGTTCTCCGGGAGGACATGGCCTTCCATCCGGATCTTCTGGTTTTATCCGCGGCCACCGTTCCTGCGGACACGGCGGAGCTGGCCAGCATGCTCAAGGTGCCCCGCACAGCCGACGGCTTCTTCCTGGAAGCCCACATGAAGCTTCGCCCCGTGGATTTTGCTTCGGAAGGGATCTACCTTTGCGGCATGGCCCATGCGCCGAAGATGATTGATGAGAGTCTATCTCAGGCCGCTGCCGCCGTCGCCCGGGCCTGCACCATTCTGGCCAAAGACCAGATTCAGGTGGGCGGGGTGGTCTCGGTGGTGGAATCGGAGAAATGCGCGGCCTGCCTGACCTGCGTGCGGGTTTGCCCCTACAACGTGCCGGTGATCAACGCCGAAGGAGTGGCCGAGATCGAAATGGCCATGTGCCATGGATGCGGTATCTGCGCTTCCGAGTGCCCGGGGAAGGCCATTACCTTACAACACTTTACCGACGAACAGATTCTGGCCAAATGCGATGTTCTATTTGACCTTTTGCCCGTTGTTCAGAAGAAAGAGGCCGCCTGATGGAAAATTATGAACCGACGGTCGTGGCTTTCTGCTGCCATTTCTGCGCTTACACGGCGGCAGATCTGGCCGGAACTATGCGCTTGCAGTATCCAACAAATATCCGCATCGTGCGCATCCCCTGCACGGGCAAGGTGGATGTTCGTTTTCTCCTGGAAGCTTTTGAAAAGGGCGCGGATGGCGTGTACGTGGCCGGTTGTCTGGAGGGAGACTGCCATTTTCTCAAGGGAAATTTTAGGGCCAAAAAACGGGTGGCCCTGGCTAAACGAATACTGGAAGACGCCGGAATCGGAGGGGAGCGGCTGGAGATGTTCAACATGTCTGCGGCCATGGGCCCGCGCTTTGCCGAAGTGGCGAGGGAGATGACCGAACGGATAAGGAACCTGGGACCCAGCCCCATAAAAAGACCAAAGAGCACGGCGCATAGCGCAGAGCGCAAAGAGCAAAGAATATAAAGAATATAAAGAATATAGGACAATGAACAATGAACAATGGACAATTAGCAATGAATTATGAACAGCGCCTTAAACTCTGTGCGCCATGCGCTGTGCTCTATGCGTTTCAATAAGGAGTAAGGGATGATCATAGCAGAAGGAAAACCCATTAAAGATATTCTGGCCATGATCGATGATTATGATAAAATCATCGTGGCCGGATGCAAGGGATGCGTGACCGTTTGTTCAGCCGGGGGGCAGAAGGAAGTTGAAATTCTATCTTCAGCTCTGCGGCTGGCCCGCCAGACTCAGGGAAGGCCTCTGCAAATTAAGGAAGTCACCCTGGAGCG
>VGSF01000085.1 GCA_016875165.1 Deltaproteobacteria bacterium | reverse complement strand
TCCGGGGATTGGATACTCGGTAGAGAGAGGCGAAAGCGTTGCGCGTGAGAACGGCTACCAGTTAGTTGAGTGACTATCTTAGAATCTTAAGGGCGTCCCTGTTTCCAACGCGATTGTTGTGTTGCACCGAGCAAGCACAGGCATTGTCGCCCAACCCCCTGCCCTTACACTTAATAAGATTTGCTAACCGCATTCAATAAAAACATGGCCCTTCACCGTCTAAGGTGTCCACCGTCTAAGGTGTCCGGTACCTCGACCTCGCGCGCGCCTCGGCGCGCTTTAGCCGGGCTTTCCGAAAAAATCTGCCAAAAGCTTGTGCCAAAAGCTTGCGAAGCGGTACCGGACACCTTTTATTTTCTAACCTTTCGTATTTGTTCAGGCAGAGGAATGATTCCTTGTCTCCTGTCTGAAGAATGATGGCGTTTTAAAAACTCACGGCTGCCTACCGCACGTTGGCTTGTCCAACGAGAATCCTTATTATCGAGATGCGGATCGGAGCTGGCAGCAAGAATTGTAAGATAATGTCTCTGCCGCACTTTGGCGTAAGGGCTTAATCCAAGGTAACTTGGATGAAACTGAATGAGACGATTTGAAACCCCAGTGGCATAACTCCCGCAGCTCGACCACGCGTACGTCGAAGGGTCCTCTACAATACCGGCGCGCACCGGATTCCGATCCATATACCTGAGTGCCGCAAGGGCGTATAAGTCATCTTCAACCAGGCAGGCCCGATATCGCCTTTCCCAAAAATGCCCACAGCGGTTTCGGAGCCGGTGAAAGCTCTTGGCAGTCTGAGTCATGAACCAACGAAGGGGACGCCCGAGTACATCCTCGGCAGGAGATTGGAGGAGCAGGTGAATATGATTGGACATCAGCGTATACGCAAACAATCTGATCTTGTAATCACTACTCATCCCTCCCAGATGATCGAGTAAAATCTCAAAATCCTCCGGTCCGGTGAAGTAGAACTCACGATTGTTACACCGGGCCACCACATGCATCGTCGCCCCGGGCGCATACATGCGCGGCAAACGAGGCATGGAAATCTGCAAGACAGATCCAACCGCATCCTCTCTCTGATCGTATAACATCAAAGTTTCCTTCCCAACCGCCGCCCGATAAAATAACAAGAATTGGTAACCATATTCAATAATAACATGGCATTCCACATTCTAAGGTGTCCGGTACCTTGCCCGTAAGACGCCCCCATTGAAGAGCTGCACTTTATTTAAGGCCATCTCATTTTCATATTCTCCGGTTACTTCGGGGCTATTTCTTTTCTTGGCCGGCAATTTTCGCCCAGGAATCGCGCAGGGCCACGGTCCGGTTGAATACCAGAGTCTTATCCGCAGAATCAATGGGATCTACGCAGAAGTAGCCCTGTCTTTCGAACTGGTATCGACTTCCCGGCGCTGCGCCGGCCAGACTGGGCTCAACCCGGCAGGTCTTAAGAATTTCCAGTGATTTGGGGTTCAAATAATTGGTAAAATCAGAACCTTCCTTTTCTCCCAGCGGATTGGCGACTTGAAAGAGGCGGTCATACAGGCGAACCTCTGCCGGGAGCGAATGAGCCGCCGACACCCAGTGTATGGTTGCCTCGACTTTGCGTCCATCGGGAGCAAAACCACTCCGGGTCTCCGGGTCGTAAGTGCAGTGCACTTCGGCGACTTCGCCGGTCTGGGGATCTTTAAGCACATCCACGCCCTTGATAAAATATCCGTAACGGAGGCGCACTTCCCGCCCGGGAGCCAGGCGGTAGAATTTTTTCGGCGGGGTTTCCAGGAAATCATCCCGTTCTATGTAGAGCACTTGCGAAAAAGGAACCTTCCTGGATCCTGTAGCGGAATTCTTAGGATGGTAGGGGCAATCGAGCTCTTCCACCTGGCTCTCAGGATAGTTGTCGATGACCACACGAAGAGGGTTAAGCACACCCATGACTCGCGGAGCTCGTTCATTTAAATCTTCCCGGAGGCAATGCTCGAGCAGGGCGACATCGACAATGCTGTCATTCTTAGCCACCCCGATGCGCTCACAAAAAGTTCGAATCGCCTCCGGTGGATAACCACGTCTGCGCATTCCCGCTATGGTAGGCATCCGGGGGTCGTCCCACCCTGTCACATACCCCTTTTCCACCAGTTCAATGAGCCTTCGTTTACTAAGGATGGTATAGCTGAGGTTGAGGCGGGCGAATTCGATCTGCTGGGGGTGACAGTTTACCTGCAATTCATCCAGAATCCAATCATACAGGGGGCGATTATTTTCGAATTCCAGCGTGCAAATGGAATGGGTGATGCCTTCGAGGGAATCTGAAAGGCAGTGGGCAAAATCATACATAGGATAGATGCACCACTTGCTGCCGGCCCTGTAATGCGGTTCCTTTTTAATGCGGTAGAGGACCGGATCCCGCATAGTCACATTGGGAGAAGCCATATCGATTTTGGCCCGAAGCACATGGGCTCCCTCATCGAATTCCCCGGCCCGCATGCGCTCGAACATCTCCAAGTTCTCCTCGACCGCCCGGTTGCGATTCGGGCTGTCCTTGCCGGGTTCTATTAAGGTGCCACGGTACTTGCGGATTTCCTCCGCGCTCAAGCTGCAAACATAGGCTTTACCCTCTTCGATCAGTTGGACGGCATATTGGTAAAGTTGCTCAAAGTAGTCCGAAGCGAAAAATATCCGATCCCCCCAATCGAATCCCAGCCAGCGAACGTCAGATTTGATCGATTCCACATACTCCAGGTTTTCACCACTTGGATCGGTATCATCCAGGCGCAAATTGCAGGTTCCGCCGTATTGGGCGGCGATGCCAAAATTGAGGCAGACGGACTTGGCATGCCCGATATGGAGGTATCCATTTGGTTCCGGAGGGAATCGGGTGGCCACTCGCCCTTTGTTCTTATTATTTTTCAAATCCTCTTCGATAATAGCCCGAATAAAATCCTTTGAGAGGGTAGCTTGAATTTGATCCATATTTCCAATATCCTTCTTCCCTTTAGTCCTATATCGATCTTATAAAATATGGCTCTTCGCCCAAAAGTGAGCGCTTAAATAAGCCAAGTAATGACGGCGTGTTCCATGAAAAAAGGCTTCACCGTAATTATCCCCTCCCTTGGCGGGAGGGGATAAAGGGGAGGGGGAATCTGGATTCATTATTCACCCCCACCCCAACCCTCCCCCATCAAGGGGGAGGAATATCTGCTATGGCTTTGGTCTTCATTGACTTTTTTGATGAAATATAACTTATTGATATTTTGACCATTTAATCCAGTACACTTTTGGGAGAAGAGCCCAATTTGTTTAGGATTTGGAGCTGCGGATTTCGAATTTTGTTGCGAATCAGTACAACGAGCCCCCCTATTTTTTCTCCAGGAGATTTATGGCTACTTCCACCGCCGAGACCGCGTCCGCGCCATATCCATCCGCTCCGATCTCCCGGGCGAAGGCTTCGGTAACTGGCGCTCCTCCGACGATGACATAAGGTTTGATGTCGCCAGAGCTTCCTTTTATGGCATCGATCACGTTGCGCATCTCCAGCATGGTCGTGGTCAGCAGGGCCGAGAGTCCAATGATCTGCGGCTGATGATCTTTAATGGTAGTAACAAATTTTTCCGCTGGGACGTCAACTCCCAGATCAACGACTTCGAACCCGGAGCCGGTCATCATGATGGAAACCAGGTTCTTGCCGATGTCATGAATATCCCCTTTAACCGTCCCCAGAACAATTTTCCATTTAGAGCCGCCGCCTTCTTTGGAAAACAGGGGTTCCAATAGTTCAATTCCCCGGTGCATATTGCGAGCAGCCAGGAGGACATCGGGAACCCAGAGATCCCGGGCCTTAAACTCTTTGCCCACGATGGCCATGCCAGCAATCAACCCTTCATTGAGAATCTGGGGGGCCGAGTGTCCTTCGGCAATGGCTTTTTTTACCAAATCGTCGATCAGGCTAAACTCGACTTCCCTCAAGGCGCCATAAAAATCTTCCGGCTTCAACATTTTTTCCTCCTAAAAAAAGGTTCAGGGCAAAAGGTACAAGGCACAAGGCAAAAAAATTTAGATCATCTCCAAATTAGTTTATCAAATTTTTAATGAAAGCCTACCAAGGGCCCGGAAGGAAAAGCAGATTGCGCCGCAAGCATCGGCAGGATATCCGCTTTCCATAAACCCAAAGCTTAGGAGAGATATGTGCCTTATGATTGCAAGCAATATGACTTTCCTTCCGGGCCCCTGAAATCACTCATCATTTTAAAAATGCCAACTTTTTGGCCCTCAACTAATTTGGAGATGACCCAAAAATTTATAGCCTCTATCCTTGCACCGTGTGCCTTGCGCCTCATTTTGCCTTAAATTGCGGTTTGCGCTTTTCAGCGAAAGCCCTCGGTCCTTCCACTGCATCTTCGGTCTTGAGAAGATAAGACTGGAGAACGCCTTCCAGGCGCAGGCCTTCTTCCAGGGGCATGGAGAGGCCCCGAATGATGGCCTCTTTGGCTGCGCGCACGGCCAGAGGTCCGTTCTGTAATATAGCTTCGGCGATCTCCATGGCCGTGGGCATGACTTTGGGCAGGGGCACGACCCGGCTGATCAACCCCAGCCGAAGAGCTTCCTGCGCATCAATGCGCTGAGCCAGTAAAATCATCTCCATGGCCTTGGCCAGGGGAATCATGCGCGGCAGACGCTGAGTGCCCCCCGCTCCCGGAATAATGCCCCGGCTTACTTCCATCAACCCAAAGATGGCGTGTTCCGCAGCCACCCGAATGTCGCAGGCCAGAGCCATTTCCAATCCGCCGGCCAGGCAGAATCCATTAATGGCGGCGATCATCGGCTTCCAGATATTCAATCCCCGGGTAATTCCTCCCAGACCAGGGAATTTTTCTTCTCTCTCCCGCCGTTCGATGGTGGACATTTGGGCCATGAAAGGAATCAATTTTTTCAGGTCAGCCCCCGCTGAAAAGGCTTTGTCGCCTGCTCCGGTGAGAATTCCCACCCACAGGTTCGGATCATCTCGAAAATCCATCCAGGCTTTACTTAACTCTTCAGTGGTTTCCGGGTCAATGGAGTTCATGGCTTCTGGACGGTTGATGGTAATGACCGCGATCTTATCCTTCTTTTCATAAATTATGGGCATCGCGCTTCCTCCTTTTTCTTGTTGCTTGCGTCTTTTTTATAAGAGATTACCCCACCTGGTGTCAAGGATAAACTTGCTCTTGCCTTACGCTTATGGCTTTCATATAATTGAGCCTCTTGTGATTTAAATGAAGGAAATAGGCGAGGGAGCGTGAATAAAGAAAGATCCTTAAGCAGAAGAATCATTTCCGCTTGCAACTTAATCCTCTGGCTGGCATTCTTTATCATCCTGGCCATTGCTTACACCCCCTTAACTCGTTACATGCTAAAACCCTTGTTGGTAAAAGAAGACATTCGCAAAGCCGATGTCATTGTTGTCCTTGGCGGAGGAATTGATGAAGGCCGTTATTTGAGCCTCGTTTCTTCCCATCGCTTATTGCGGGGAACACAGCTTTATTTTGAGGGCAAGGCGAAGAAGATTCTTCTTTCCGGAGGAGATCCAGGGAAGGCGGGAGTGGCGGAAGCCATGGTTATGGCCCAGGAGGCCAGGCGCCTTAATATTCCAGAACAAGACATCATCATAGAGAAACACTCCAATCGTACCCATGAACAGGCCGGGGAGATAAAAAAAATCGCCAAATCCCAGCGCTGGGAAAATCTCCTGCTGGTTACCTCCTATAGCCACATGAAACGCTCCCTTATGGCTTTCGAACGCGCCGGGTTCAAAGTGTATCCTGCTCCGGCAGATCCTTATGAGAAATACGTTGACGATCCCATAGGCCGCCTCAGACTTTTTAAACTGATCATCTATGAATACGGAGGAATTGTTTACTACAAAATCAGGGGATGGATTTAAAAAAGGCGCAGGGCTCAAGGCAAAAGGCACAAAGAAAGGTTTAAGTTAAAAGCGTAAACCTGAAACATGAAACTTGAAACCCTTAACCCGCAACACGCAGGAAGAGAGATAAAATGAAACGACAATGGCGATTTATGCTTCTGGAAGAAACCTATGCGGATTTTTCCATCGGGACCTCGCCTGCTCTGGAACGGGGGTTGATGGATGGATTGTCTCTCAACACGGTCGTCTTGAACGTATTCCCGGAGGATAGTTTTACCGTGGGAGTTCTGGATGATCCGGAGAAGGCCATCGACCTTAAGTTTTGCCGGCAGAAAGGAATCGTTGTTCGCAGGCGGAACACAACAGGAGGGACCATCTACACAGCCAAGGGATCGGCTGTTATCTGTTATTACCTGCGGACCTCTGACCCGGCGGTTCCTCGAACCATCGGAGAGGCGTTTCCGAGGATTCTGGGCGACTTTGCCGCAGCCGCCCAAAATCTCTTTGGCTTCCCCGCCAAATATCGTCCTCTTAATGATGTGGAGGTGGAAGGCAGAAAACTTATGCCTTCATCGTGCAAGGTAGAACGGAACATACTTGTCTTCCGGCTGGTTTTAAACGTCAAACTTCAGAACAAGGAGGTTACCTCAAAAGCCATCCTCATGCCCCCGGAAAAAGTACAAGACAAAACCCTGAAGACCGTAGAAGAAAGGATGACTCATCTGGAGCGGGAGGCCGGAAGGGAGATCACATCCCTGGACTTAGAAAATTTTGTCCGCCTGGCCGTTCATCTTTCTTTCGGTGATGTAGAGTTGGCGCCAGGAGAGATGACTGGGAGCGAGAAAAATTATTGTAGAGAGTTTAGGGCTTTGTATTCACAGGATAACTGGTTTTTAGCCAACTCGGAAGCGTACCGGTTTAAAAAAATTCCCCCGGAGGCGAAGAGGGGAGAAGGGCGGGTCAAGGCAGTGGCCGGCCTGATCCGCGCGGTTGTCCTCAAACGCGATGACCGCATCCATGACATCATCCTCACCGGAGATTTCCATCCCCGCCCTCACACCGTTTTGAGCGATATGGAATCGGCCCTGCGCGGCTCTCCTGCTTGGGAGGATGAGATTAGAAGAAGAATCGGGGAAGTCTATCATCGTCCAGGCGTGGAAATTTCGGGTACAAATCTGGAAGATTTCATTTCCGCAGTCATTGGCGCTTTAGCAGGCTGTTGAAAAAACTATTGGGATGTCACACCACACACACCGCGAAAGCGGGGGTTCAGACTGATGAACCTCTATTGATTCAGGAGTCTTTCCATCTCCAGCAAAAAGGCTTGACTATGTTCAACGATTTCTTTGACCTGCTCGGGATCAAAGGAGACCAGCGGGCGATAGTCCGCTTTTTGCCGGTTGTCCTAAAGCCAATCATAATGTTTCCCCCAAAGTGGGGTCATTTTATTCAGCCGGACGTAATCGCGATGAAGAATCGAACGGACCTCTTTATGTTTTCGGAATGCCTTCCCGCTTTGAAAAAGCACTGAGGAGAAGGCATGGAAACAGGCAAAGTAAGCATCCCGTAAGGCGTTTACCAATCTACCCATGAAAAGGTTCTCCCGAGCCGAAGCAAGGTCTTCTCTGGCCTTCTCCATTAAGTAATCAATGATCGACTGCTTGCTCATCACACGACGGCCCCCTCCTTAACGATTTCTCCATAAACCGGGAATTCCTTAAAAATACCCCCTTCCCATTCCTCTGAGGAGGCGAAAAGAGGACTGAAAACAACATCATATTTCATGCCTAAATCGAACAGCGCTTCAACAATAGCCTTTTCCTCTCTCCAATGGAGAGGCCGAGAAGTAATGATCAGTAAATCGATATCCGAAGATTGATCGAAATCCCCCCTGGCCTTGGATCCGAAGAGAATGGCTTTTTCTATGGAAAAGGTCTTTTTGAGCATGCTTACGGCTGCCTCGATGGCTTCGCGCTCATTTTTTCCAAGAGTCGTATTATCCAATGTCTTCATGGTCGTTGCCCTTTACAGCTTGCTTTGAAGGCTTAAGAAAAAAGCCTCCCTTTGCCCCAATGAATCTGAAGAATACTCAATAACCCCTTTTACATCTTAGGATACAGTATAAAAGTAGCCCTGGCAAGCCGCAGAAATTTGCTACCCGAAGCAGGGTATTGCGGATAATGATGCAAGGAGTCAACTCAAGGAGTCTGCCCTTTGTCCTTGGCCATCCCTTCCAAGGGGGGCATGCTTAAGAAATTTAAATAATGCCGGGAAATCTTGCAAACTGAAAATTCTTCTTTATTTAAAAGCATTCCATCTTACACCATATTACTTCGAATCCCAAGATTGCCGGTGGATCACTGGTGATCGAAGGCACGAGAATCACCGTGAGATGTGTTGCCGGATACTATCAGATGGGTATGAGCGTTGATGAAAGCATGGTTACCCTTCACCATCTGACCCCCGCTCAGGTCTATTCCGCCTTGGCCTATTATTTTGACCATCAAAATGAAATAAACGCAGAGCTTAAAGAAGCATCCAATGAGGGCTACTGGAAGGAGCAAGTTTTACAGCGTCATATAGACCACTCAGAGTAAACGGGAGTTATGAGGCGATCATAAGAGAGGGTAATATGGGTAATTTTTCTGACGATAAAAAAATATTAGATCTTTTATTGCACGAAGTTGATGAAGAACTTGAAGAGGAAAAATGTGTGAAAGGCAGAATTTGGCCTCACAGACACTGTCATGTTAAGTGAAGACTCCTTCCTGAAATCTTGTTTATCGGGCGCAATCCGCAAATAAAACATTTCAACTGGAAACAAATAAAGCATAGTAATCCCTCAGTTATGGGTGCGTAAATCAATTTACGTAAATCAATTTATGTTGACAAACCCGTTCAAATGGATTAGATTCCCACCAATTAAACTTTTGGAATTCGATATGCGATGGAAATTCCCGAAGGTGGCGATATCAAGCCTCGAATAGTTGACGATTTTCAGCAACATCTGGTTTCAATAAATTTGGGGGAAATAAAGTAAATAAAATATTCGAGTTTCCCAGGTGACTCAACGATATAATGAAAAAGGAGGATTTTTATGAGATTTATTGACTTGACCCTACCTCTTTACGATTATATGCCCGTTGGAAGTGTTTGGGCTTGGGACGTTCCTTTCCAGACTCAACCCATCACTACAGATAATCATGGGTATGTGCTGCATATGATAACCATGCACTCCGAAACAGGTACCCGCCTGATGATTCGGGCTATGCAGGATCCCAACGCGCCCAAAGTGGACGAAATTCCGTTGGAAAAGATCGTCCTGCGAGACACAGCTATCGTTGATGCCCCTTGCGGTATGGGGGGAATGATAGCGCGGGAGGATATGGAAAAAGCATTTAAGGGAGTGCAGTTGGAAAGAGGCGACGCAATCATAATAAGAACTGGCTGGGGGGATGACGAACGATGGGTTAAATTAGGGGACGATTATGCTCGGAAGACTCCCTTCGTTTCAAAAGAAGCAGCGGAGAAATTAGTGGAGATCATGAAAAAAAACGGTTCTGATTTGGTTGGCTCTGATGTGGCCACATGGGGGCGAGGGGACAAATATCAGCTTCCAGAATGGGCATCTAAGCCGGCTTGGGAAAGAGTTCCATTCCCGTCCTATCAGGCTAAGAGGTACCTGGCCAGCTATACAAAACAAAAAGCCTATGAGGATTTCCAATCCCCCCACATTTTGAATTCAGCAGATATTATGTATATCGGAGCCATGTGTAATCTTGGGGCGATTAAGAAAAATAGAGTGAAATTGATCGTGTTGCCCATGAAATTAAAAGGGATGCGGGGAGCCTCATGCCGCGTTATCGCAATTGAAGAATAGGTGTTCCCTTTTACAAGGATGGGAAATGGGAATGGGGTCATCCATTAGGCCTCCATTAAGGTCATTTTGAACATTTTTTTCAGTAATGTTCAACCATAAGATGATATCCAATTTAAATAGTAGTAGGTGCAAGTGTGCCACGAAGGTACATGAGAGATGAGGGGAGGTTCCTCGGAGCCGGTTTGCAGGAACAAGCTTCAAGCCGCTAAATTGTTACAAAATTTAATATATGATGATTTCGTAAAAAGTCGTCACTCCGGCCTGCCTGTGCCTGGCAGACAGGTGAAAACCGTCCGCCTAAGGCGGACAGAGTATTTATAAGCCTTTGAAAAGACTGGATTCCGGCTGGAGTTTATCCCGATGAAAATCGGGGCCGGAATGACGAAAATAAGGCAAAAAAGACTTTTTACGAGTTCATCAATATATGGATGGAGGGAGTTCTCCCAGGACTTTTAATATTTTTTCAGTTGCTTTTAATCCGTGGCCGGTCAATACCGAGACGGTAATCTCGTTCGGATCGGAGGTTTTTAAGTATTGGCCTAATCCGGCAATTGTGGCTGCGGAAGTGGGTTCCACATAAAAACCTTTTTGGCCAAGATCCCGCAGGGATTTTATAATTTCCAATTCATCCACCGCAATCAAGCGCCCGTGAGTTTTTATTACGGCGTCGAGTATCTGCTTTCCTCGAACCGGCTCGGCGATGGCGATTCCTTCGGCTAGAGTTTCTCCCTTTTCAATTTTGGGAATTTCATCCAGACCGGCCTGGAAGGCTTTGTATAGGGGAGCGCAACGGATTGACTGGACTCCGATGATTTTGGGGGTCTTCTCAATGATCCCCGATTCGAGAAGCTCGCCAAAGCCGAGAAAGGCCCCCAGTAAAAGAGTTCCATTGCCCACGGGCACGATAAGGGAATCCGGAGCTTTCCAGCCGAGCTGCTCACAAATTTCGAAAGCAAAGGTTTTGGTCCCCTGAAAGAAAAAAGGGTTCCAGGAGTGGCTGGCATAATAATCTTTTTCTGCTGCCTTCAAGACGGCCCGCGCCGTATCCTCCCGTGAGCCGGGAATTTTATTTAATTTTGCTCCGTACAACTGGATCTGGGCCAATTTCCCCGGTGAAGTATCTTCCGGAACAAATATCTGGCAGTGGATTTCCCCCCTATCGCTATAGGCGGCAATGGCGCACCCGGCGTTGCCGGAGGAATCTTCCACTACATTCTTGACTCCCAATTCCTTCACTTTACTGATTAGGACAGAAGCGCCCCGGTCTTTGTAAGACCCTGTGGGGAAGAGGTGATCCTGTTTAATCAAAACACTTATGCCGTTAATCTCTACCGGAATTAAAGGGGTGAACCCTTCATCCAGGGTGATAATATTGCCATCATCGGAAATCGGTATGGCCTCCCGATACCTCCACATATTTGGTTTTCTTTGTCTGATTTTATCTATGGGAAAGGCGGGCTGGAACTCGATGTCCAAAAGCCCGCCGCAGGGACATTTCCAAATCCTTTCTTGTGAAGAAAATTCTTTCTGGCACTCTATGCAAATCAGTTTTTCCATACAAGTTATTAACACCCCCACCCTAACCCTCCCCCATCCAGGGGGAGGGAATTTTGGATCCCCCAGTATCTCCCCTCCCCTGGCGGGAGGGGGATGGAGGGAGGGGGATAAAAAAGCAAATTCCTATACAATAAATTTAATAATTAACTTTTGCTCCTTGCAAAAGTCCGTAATTTACCCTTCGACAGGCTCAGGGTGAACGGGCTTAGGTTGAAATTATTTAGTTTTTCCGTTCGTGGTGAGCCCTTCGACTCACCGTTCGCCCTGAGGTTCTCGAAGGGTGAACGGTTCGCTCAGGACAAGCTTGTCGAACCACAAAAAAATACTTTTGCAAGAGCCTCAATTGTATAGGAATTTCCTTTTCCCAACTTTAGTCCGCCTGCGGCGGAATCACTTTAGGCGCTTGACACTTATCCTTTACTTTTTCTTGATCATGGTTTTGAAAACTCTGTGATCTCTGTACTACTAACGGTCAAACTCTGAAAATTTTGTTAAGCATATTTTAATTATATCTGTGTTTATCAGTGGGTATCTGTGTCCTAATTTTTTTTCTTTTTTTAAAATATTTCTTTATATCTCTGCGATCTCTGCGTCCTCTGCGGTGAATAAATTTTAGTTGCGGCTCCGCCGCGCTGCGTACTCTGTGTCTAAATTAAATGGTCAATGGTCAATTATCAATGTTCAATGATCATTGCTAATTGATCATTTTCTTGTGGCCCTTACTACGGCATGGCCGCCGAATTCATTCCGCAGAGCGGCCAGCATTCTATCGGAAAAGGAATCCATTTTACGGGAACGAAAGCGTTGGAAAAGGGAACAGGCAATTACCGGAGAGGCCACAGTCAACTCAACGGCCTGCTGGACAGTCCAGCGTCCTTCCCCGGAATCTTCCACGTATCCTTTAATAGAGGAGAGGTTTTTGTCTTTCTTGAGGGCGGACTCAGCCAGTTCCAGAAGCCAGGAACGGACCACGCTTCCCTGGTTCCACAAGTGAGCGACTTTGGATAGATCGAGATTCTTGCCGTAGGGCGACTCCTGAAGGAGCTCAAAACCTTCCCCGTAGGCAGACATCATTCCGTATTCAATTCCGTTGTGGGTCATCTTAACAAAGTGACCGGCCCCTGTTCCGCCGCAGTAGAGGTGTCCATTTTTCGGGGCCAGTGTCTTAAAGAGAGGTTCGAGTTTCCGGTAAATTTTCCGGTCTCCTCCGATCATCAGGCAGTAGCCGATTTTAAGGCCCCAGATGCCTCCGCTGACGCCAACATCCAGATAATGGATGCCCAGAGGTTTGAGTTCTTCAGCATGGCGGATGTCATCCTTGTAAAAACTGTTGCCGCCTTCAGCAAGGATATCCCCTCTGGAAAGGAGGGGGCGTAGTTGGTCGATATATTCGTCCGTCGCATTCCCAGCGGGAAGCATAAGCCAGACGGCCCGGGGTGGTTTCAGAAGGTTGACCAGCTCCTTAAGAGAGTAAGCCCCCTTAGCCCCTTGTTTGACGATCTCATCCACCTTTTCCGGGGTGCGGTTATAGGCAACTACCTTATGCCCCCCTTTAAGTAATCGCCTTGCCATATTCATTCCCATCCGGCCGAGGCCGATCATGCCAAGCTGCATATTTCCTCCTTAAATTTGATTATATTGAGCTTCTTGCAAAAGTCCGTAATTTACCCTTCGACAGGCTCAGGGTGAACGGGCTTAGGTTGAAATTATTTAGTTTTTCCGTTCGTGGTGAGCCCTTCGACTCACCGTTCGCCCTGAGGTTCTCGAAGGGTGAACGGTTCGCGGAGGACAAGCTTTGTCGAACCACAAAAAAATACTTTTGCAAAAGGCTCTATTGAGATTTTTTTATTAGAGCAGAAAAAGGGGTTACAGGACCATTTCAAAATCTCTGTAACCCCTTGATTGAATTGGTGAGCCGTGCAGGGATCGAACCTGCGACCACCTGATTAAAAGTCAGGTGCTCTACCGACTGAGCTAACGGCTCACGTAAAAAAATATATCCAGAACCCAGGAGTCAGAATCCAGAATTAATCAGGCCTAAAAAAATTTTTGCTTGTTTCCTTTTATATTCTGGCTCCTGCATTTTGACTCCTCTAAACTAATTTATTTTAAACGGCTTTCGGCCTTAGAGCAAGTTTTTTATGAAAGACGCGGCCCTAAATTGAAAGGATTACGCCGCAAAATAGTCTCCTCCCGGCGCTCGCCCACAGAGACCAGGATCACCTCTGTATCTGTTAACTCCTCCACACGCCTCACATAATCCTTCGCCTTCGGCGGAAGGTCATGGAAATTGCGCGCATTCCTCAACTCTGCCTTCCACCCCGGGATTTCTTCATACACTGGCTCGCATTCCTTAAGGACATGGGTCTGCGAAGGGACTCCTTCGCAGCGCTTGTTCCGGTATTTGTACGAGGTGCAAATTTTGATGGTCTCAAACTCGCCGAGCACGTCCATTTTGGTGAGGGCGATTCCGGTGAGGCCGTTCAGGCGGATCGCTTCCCGCAGCAGGGGAATATCCAGCCAACCGCATCGCCGCGGCCTTCCGGTGGTTGCTCCGAATTCCCGGCCCCGCTCCCGAATTATTTCCCCCACCTCGTCCTTTAGCTCGGTGGGAAAAGGCCCTTCGCCTACCCTGGTTGTGTACGCCTTGGAGACGCCGATGACCTCGGTGATTTTGGTCGGCCCGATCCCCGCTCCCGTGCAGGCCCCTCCGGCTACGGTGTTGGAAGAGGTTACGAAAGGATAGGTGCCGTGGTCAACGTCCAGATGGGTCCCCTGCGCTCCCTCAAAAAGGATATGCCTGCCCTGCTTGATCTCACGGTCGATGAAGACAGAGGTATTAGCCACGTATTTTATAAGCCGCCCGGCGTATTCCATGTATCCCTTAAAGATTGCCTCCGGGTCGAATCCTTTGTCCCTCAGGCAAGTCTCCAGGCAGGGATTTTTTGCCGCCAAATTGGCTTCTAATTTCTTGCGGAAAACCGTTTCGTCGAAGAGGTCTCCCACCCGTATTCCTTCCCTGGCGATTTTGTCCTCGTAAGCCGGACCGATCCCTCTTCCCGTGGTGCCGATTTTCCCCTCGCCTTTCATGCGCTCCCGGGCCACGTCAATGCGCCTGTGGTAGGGCATGATCAGGTGGGCGTTCTCGCTGATCATCAATTGTTCATCGTCTTTAAAATATCCTAACTTCTGCAGCTCATCTATCTCCCTCAATAAAACCTGCGGGTCCACCACCACACCGTTCCCGATCACACATTTTTTATCCGGGTAAAGCGCTCCCGAGGGAATCAGATGTAAAATGACCCTGTGTTGTCCAACAACCACGGTGTGGCCGGCATTATTCCCGCCCTGGAAGCGAACAACTACATGAGCAAATTCGGTCAAAAGGTCAACGATCTTCCCTTTGCCCTCGTCTCCCCACTGCATCCCGATTATGATGATGTTGGCCATAACTTCCTTAATAAAGTGTTAAGTGTTGAGTGTTAAGTCCTTATCTATGGGCAATAAGCGATGGGTTATAATTATTTTCCATCTTCCCTCGTCCATCGTCTATCGTCCCTCTTCTATCGCTTATTTTTCGGTTAGTACTCCCATCGCCGCCCGCACACCTTTGCCCATCTCCACGTCATAGCCTAATTCTTTAAGGGTCATTTCCACTGCGGCTACGCCCATGATCACGTCAAACTTATCCACGTAACCCAGGTGGGCAATGCGGAATATCTTGCCCTTGGCCTGGTCTTGACCGCCGGCAATAGTCAGGTTGTGCTTATCCCTGAGGATCTTCACGACCTTCTGGGCATCCACTCCCGGGGGCGCTACCGCGGCAGTTACGGCGTTGGAGTAAGCCTGCGGGGCGTAGAGCGTGAGGCCGAGAGCCAGCATGGCTTCCCGGGTAGCTCTGGCCAGTTTGGCATGGCGGGCGAAAACATTCTCCAGGCCTTCTTTCCTGATCTTCTTAAGCGACTCGGCCAAACCCATAACTAAGGATACTGCCGGGGTATAGGCGCTTTGATTCTGGGTCAGGTTTTTCAACTCCTTTTTGAAATCAAAGTAGAACCTGGGCAGGGTGGATTTGCCCACGAACTCCCAGGCTTTGTCGCTTAAGGCCGCAAAAGCCAAGCCGGGCGGAAGCATGAGGGCCTTTTGCGAGCCGGCCACGACCACGTCCAGCTTCCATTCATCCATGGGAAGTTCCACGGCGCCCAGGTGGGAAATCGCATCCACTACCATAATCGTTCCCGGGTAACCGGAAACAATTGCGGCAATTTCTCTTATGGGAAAGAGCACACCCGTGGAAGTCTCCGTAGCCTGGGTGAAGACGGCTTTGATGGAAGGGTCCGCCTGTAAGGCCTTAGCGATCAGGGCTGGATCGATGCCCTGTCCCCATTCTACGGAAAGAATCTCCGCTTTCACGCCGTAGGCTTTACAGATATTGGCCCAGCGTTCCCCGAATTTTCCTCCTTCGACCACCAGAGCTTTATCTCCGGCGCAGAGCGTGTTAGTTACCGCGCCTTCCATGGCCCCGGTTCCGGAAGAAGAAAAAATCAATACCTCGTTTTTAGTCTGGAAAAGATATTTTAAACCCTCACGCACTTCTTCTAAAACCTTTTCGTAGGCCGGCGCACGATGATGGATGATGGGTTCCGCCATCCGCTGCAGGACTTCCGGAGGAACTGGTGTGGGACCTGGCGCCAACAGGTATTGTTTGTCCATTGATCAAAACCTCCTTAGTTTTCATCCGGAAACCTCCTCTCCCCTTGCGGGAGAGGGCGGGGTGAGGGGGAACTAAAAAGAAAAATCAATATTCCACCTCGTCATCACCCCCACCCTTCCCTCCCCCATCGAGGGGGAGGGGAAAAAGTCGGGGTTCCGCATAGATACTCATTAGGCCGTAATCCAAAGGGATTCTTTAATACCAAAATCACGGGCTTTATGTCAAGTTAAATCAATGGGCAGGGAATTTCTCCACCGTTCACGGGATGGTTACAATATTATATTACCGAACCCTAACGGTTCTTTGGGCATCAAAAATAACAGGGATGCAGACTTTCCTCTCTATAATAACCCCTCCTGGCCTCCCCTAATAACTCCCCCCCTCCCCCTCTTAATTTAAGAGGGGGAATATGGATGGGGGTGTTAGATTGGGTGGGGTGGAGGGGTTAAGAGGAGGAGAGGGAAGGGGGAAAAGAAGGGGGTTAAATAAGGGATTTACCCTCTCAATACCCGGATGAACCTGAAAAAGAAGCAAGGAGGTTTTAAAAAAAATGAATAGAAGAGTTATCATCATTGCCGGCCTGGTTTTCTTACTGGTGGGCTGCGCGGCTCTTAGCCCCATGGAAGTACGGGAAGAAAAGTATGGAAAGTCCATTCCGGTTATCACCCAGTCTTTTGCATCCAAAGAACTGAGGCCGGGGGATACGTGGAAGGTTTATTTGAATGCTACTGACCCTGATGGCGACATGAAAAATATCTACGCCATGATCGAACAACCCGGGATGGGGACGTATCCTTTAAGTATCACCAGGATCAAAGAGGGAAACCGCCAGGATTTGGCCGGATATGTTTACTTGAATACGGTGGGCGTTCAAGGGTTGGATTTTGTAAATCTCACTCTTACCGTCCAGATTGAGGATAAAGCCGGTCATTTCAGCCAACCTGCGGTTTTTCCTTTGTCCTTCAATTTTGGCGTAAAGCAACAAACTCCTTCTCCGGGAATCTTCCCCGAGAAAGACCTGGGGCCTATCATGATCAAACTGCGGGCCATCGATGATAGCGACAACCAGAGTGTTTCTGACTATGGGAAATAATGATAAGTGAAAGCCTTTCCATATAGACTCAACTATACAAAGCGGCATAAATTTTTGCGCATATTTACAACAATCTCATATGTCTGTCATTACTGGCTTGACCAGGAATTCAGTATGTTTCCTGGATTCCCGCTTTCGCGGGAATGATAAAAAGAAGTGAAATTCGACTTTTTACGAATTCATCAAGAAATTTGCCCGTTGTAAAATCGCCGAGTCCTTATGTTAGCGCCTATGCTCCCGAGGGGAGGGTTTGGGCCATAAAAAAACCCCCGAGAATTTTCCCCGGGGGTTTTTTCTTATGCCAGTTTTGCCCTTCTTATTAGAAGGCTAACTGCATTCCAGTGTTAACGGCAAAGGCAGCTTCCGCGCTCCTGCTGGGGTGATCATATACATCGCCCGGGATGAAGTAGGCAATGCCGATATTGTAAGTGAAGTTCGGCTGAATTCTGAACTTGGTGATCAGGTTGATTTCATGGCCCACAAAGCTCTTATCCGCATCCGTTCGGCCAACTGAATTTGGTCTTTTTGTCCCTGATACTTGAGTGGCCGCATCAATGCCCGTCCCCGGCGTTCCGGATGAGGTATCGCCAATGTACAGGTAGTTGGCGCTGAATCTGACCCAGGGGGTTGGCGAGTATTTCCCGTTGAGCAGCAGGTAATAAAAGCCGCCAATGTCACCCTGGATATTGTGCTGGTTGCCGAATTCGCCGAAGGCCATCCAGAAGAAAACAGTCCGGTCCAACCCGAAGTTGGCATGAGATTCCGACCCTGCCGGACGCTGGTAAAGGGTAATCTTATCGGTCTTGTCGGCGTCTCTTCCTGAGGAGTAGAAGCCTTCAGCGCCTACAGAGAGGCCTGGACCGATTGTATAATCGGCCCGAACCTCGGCTGCATAGGCAGCGTAATCCGGATCTGTGCCGGTGGGAAAATCCTTTTTCCCGCCAACATATACAAGCTGACCGCTTAAGCTCAAGTTGGCCGGCCTGAATCCTCCACCCACGCCGATCCAGTAGGGGTTATCTTTAGTGGGAGCATCGGTAGTGCCCAGGTCGTTTTTGTATAGTCCATAAGCATAGACGTTAAACGCTTTTTGGGCCAGATCATACGTCAAACCATAGGTGTCATTGACCTCGTAGGTTGTCCGCGAGGTTTCTCTCTCCCTCCACCACAGAGCCCTGATGGAATGGGGAGCGAAACTGGCGGTCAAAATTATTCCCGGAATATCCCTGCTCTGGACGAGACGGCCGCCAACACCAAACCACTGTGCTCCGGCAGAAAGCATTAACGGAGTGTTGGGAATCGTGAACTGGACGAATGCATGTTTGATTTCGAGCTGCACCTGGTCTGTGCCGGCAACACCATACCTGCCGCTAGTGCCTGAGCCAAATTCTGCTGCAGTATAAGAGCTCTCACCCCAGTTCGTGCTGTCCATTTCAAATGCGACAACACCGCGGGCAAATTTAGCATCGCCCCAGTCCAGGGTGAAATTGACTCGCGAGGAAATTCCTCTCCTGGTCAGGTCATTGGTGGTCGTAGAAGACGCTCCAAAGTTATTATTGAAATCATACTTGTTTTCCCAAACGGACCAGATCTGGAACAAGGACGTTGTCTTGAAAGCCTTGGCCCAATCCTGCGCAAATGAAGGCGAAGCCATGGCTGCAACTAAAACCACCGCTCCTACCAATGCTATAAGCTTCTTCATTCTTTCTCCTCCTTTCGGTTGATGCACATTTTAGTAGGTTTATCTCATCCCTTTTTTAAAGTCCGGATACCGTTCCCCTCCTCACCCCCTTTCCTTTTTATTTTTGGCCTAAAGGACATAGAATTCATTGTCCCAAAATACTTATCTTCCCAAAAATTGTCAATAGAAAAATTTACTGGCGCTGATAAACTTTCCTTTTCACCCCCTCCCACCCCTCCCCCCTCGAGGGGGAGGGTTAGGGTGGGGGGGATGTAAAAAGTAATTATTGAATTCCCTCCACCCGGCTGACCATTAACGCGCTCCCCATTTGCCCGGAAAAAAAGCCTTCCCTGGGAAGGTTTACGGCTACGATCAACTCCTTGCCTTTTTCCCCGTCTACGTCTTGGAACTGGAAGTCCGCTAAGTAACCGGGAATTTCTCTTGATTTCCAGTTTACCATAAACATGGCCCCGGTCCAGGTTAAAACCTGCACTTCCCCCTTCTGGTAACTTGTGGATCGCTTCAAAAACTGGCCGGTTGCCGAGATGTTCTTTATTAATAAAATTTCATTTCCCCTCGGAATCACCCGGACATTCACGTAAGCCAGGTCATCGGCATCTATCAACGACGTACCCGGGCCGGCCACCAGGGGTTTCACTTGAAATTGGTTATCAGAGCCGTAATCGTCCCCGCTCTTCCAGACTACTTTTCCCTTCTCGTCCATGAGTTTCAGCCTGAAGTCAGAGTCGATGAAGAGGTAACCAATCTTGCCATCCCGGAAAAAAGGGGTGAAACCGTAGATGCTGAAAACTTTGGGAATATCGGCTTTGCGAATGTCTTTATACCCTTTTCCATCCCACCCCATTTCGTAAACCGGCCATTCGAACCCTACTTGATATCCTTTTTTTTGGCCTAATAAAACAGCTCCTTTTTCTCCCCACTCCACGACTCGGAGATACCAATCGAGGCCAGTTGCCACCTTGCGGAAGGCCCCATCCTTAAAGGCCACCACGAAAGAGGAAAGACGGTTATCTTCCAGGCTGGTAACGAATATTTCCATCTTTCCATCTTTATCGATATCCCCCACATCTACCGCCAGGTATCGCTCAAGCTTTCTACCTTCAAACTTCCTTAAGAGCTTGAACTCTTTATTTTCCCAGCGATATATCCACAAATTCTTTTCGTCTATGAGAGCCACTTCGTTTTGGCCGTCTCCGTCCAGGTCCCCGACAGCCATTCCCTTTATCTTAAAGGGAAACGGTTGGCTCTGCCAGAATTCTCCGCCGCCAACCACTTTTCTTGATTCCACCGGCTGAAAGCCGACAGGAGGAGCGGGGATGCCGGCCGTCTCTTTTAGGCTCTCCCGGGGTTTCTCAACCGGAAGCGGGGTCAGGGGATACCCGAGAATCTTTTCGTCGATTTTTCGGGCCAGTTCATCCGTCCGGGCAATGATCTCTTCCATCTTTTTGGCCTGGACGAAAACAGAGGAAACGGGTTTTTCTCCTTTGACCTCGACTACTTTGAGGTCAAGACTGGCGCTGTCTCCCAATTTCGTCAAACTGCCGAAAACTACGAAATCAGCGCCAACCATGAGGCCAAGTTTTCTGGCGTTCTCCAGATCCATCTCTCCCTGAACCTGGGTAAGAGCCTTTTTAACAGGCCCCTTTTCCAAAACTTTTACCCGGCCTTCAAGTTCCACCCTGGAAGAAAGAATGTCCAACAGCCCTTCTTGCATATACCCCAGGTTCTCCGGACTGTGAATTGTAACAGGAAGGATGGCCACTTTATAAGGAAGATTTCCTTTCTTGGCTGCCTGCCGTTCTCCCTGGCCCTGGGCCAAAGACAGGGGGACAATTAATATCATCCCTAAAATAAATATTAATGATTTCAAAGAGCTTCTTCTTCTCCCGGGGCTATGGGAGGAGTAATTTAATGGATTAAATACTAAATGAATAGCTTTCTTGAAATTCAAAACGAACTCACTTTCCGGTAAAACTTAGCAAATTTAATGCCACTGGCAAATTTCCCTCGGCTTCTGGCGAACTCGACCTTTTTGGTGTCCCCGAAATAACTCTTAAAAATTCAATTTATAAATTAGCCGAAGAGGGCTAAGAGAACACAGAGTTTTAAAAAATCCTGATAAATTTAAACAAGTAGTAACCATTAAGTGCTTAAAATTAATTAAAATACGTAAAGTTGCTAAAAAGGAATTTCCTCTACAATTTACTTATTACAAACGATTGAAATTGTGGAGGAAGTATGCAGTCAAAAATTTCCAGTGTGCGGGATGACTTTTCCCAACAACCCTTTCCTGCCTCCTGACTGGTAAATCGATATTTCTAATACCACGGAAAACCTCTTTTTGTATCAAAAAGACCACAACGTCTTTAAAATCGGTTGGTATTTATGCAACAAAGATAAAGACAGGTGAGCTTCTTGCAAAAGTCCGTCATTTACCCTTCGACAGGCTCAGGGTGAACGGGCTTAGGTTGAATTTATTTAGTTTTTCCGTTCGTGGTGAGCCCTTCGACTCACCGTTCGCCCTGAGGTTCTCGAATGGTGAACGGTTCGCTCAGGACAAGCTTGTCGAACCACAAAAAATACTTTTGCAAGAGGCTCTATTACCTGTCTTTTACGGCATTTTAAATTCTTTACCCGGAAGCCTAACGCTTAGAACCGGGCAAGGAGCTTTTCGCACCACTTTTTCCGCTGTGCTGCCAAAGAGGACATGGTCAAGACCCGTGCGGCCGTGGGTGCCAACGACAATCAAGTTCGCTTCTTTTTCTTTGGCATAACGAATAATTTCCATAAAGGGGATACCGTTTATGATGATGCTTTCGTAATTTGTAAAGCCCTTGAGTTCTATTTCGCAGAGATGTTTCATCTCTTTTTCGGTGACCTCGGATATATTGCGGTTGAATTTATCCATGGCATCGAAAGAGATCTCGGCATACATTCCCAGCGGGTAGCTTGGCTGCTGAATGACGTGCAGGACATAAAGCCTGGCTCCATATTTTTCGGCGATGGAGAGGGCATAAGTCAATGCCCATTTGGAATTTTCCGAAAAGTCCGTGGCGAATAAAATTTTCTTGATGTCGGCCATGGCCAAACCTCCTTTCGCGAGTAAATGCCTATTTTTTTACTAAATTAGCCATAGAGGGCACAATGCGGCAAAGCCGCAACCAAAATCCAATCACCGCAGAGGACGCAGAGATCGCCGAAATATAAAGAAATATCTTAAAAAAATTTTTGGACACAGATAACCACCGATAAGCACAGATAAAATTAAATTATGCTTGAGCTTCTTGCAAAAGTCCGTAATTTACCCTTCGACAGGCTCAGGGTGAACGGGCTTAGGTTGAAATTATTTAGTTTTTCCGTTCGTGGTGAGCCCTTCGACTCACCGTTCGCCCTGAG
>VGSF01000084.1 GCA_016875165.1 Deltaproteobacteria bacterium | reverse complement strand
TCAACAAAATGTTTGCCCGCTGCACTTCTCTTACCGGCGCCTTACGTGACTGGGCAATCTTATTCAGCTGTTCCCTCTGCTCCTTGTCTAAAATTAACTTTGCTTTCCGGCTCTTCCGTGGCATATTGATCCCCTCCTATCGTTTTGGAGATCAATATACCTCAAATCGTCTTATATGTAAAGATTTTTATGAAACGTTATACTAGTAAGTTCGGAAGAGAGGGCTCGCTAAAAACAAGGGACGAAACAAAATGAAATAGGATTAAGTTGATAAAAGGAAAGGCTGAGTGAGTTTCTTCCTTATTAAATTTACCAAGGGAAGCTTGGAGGATTAACGGGCGTGAAAGTGGGCATTCTCCTGGGCCCGAATGCACGAGGCGGGATGGAGCGGCAGGCGAACCTCTTGGCGAAGGGACTATTTGAACGGGGAATATCTGCAAGGGTAATATTCAATAGTCGACCGTCTCGATCTCGTGAGGGAATGGACTGGATAGTTCCTCATCAATATCTTTGGCGCTATAAACCATTAGAAAAGCTAGCCCAACGTTACCTGGGGTGGCTGCTCCGAAGGCACGCGATAGACCTTTTGCATATATTTTATTGGGCAAATATGGAGTTTGCTGTCGGGGCAATGAGATGGGCACCAAAGGTTAAATATTTAGGGAGCCAAAGAGATACGGATTTCGTTACTGAGAGGGAGATAAAGGAAAGGCTGAAAAAAGCCTGCGTTTCATATGACTATTTAACCTGCAACTCCTATGAAACGCGCGCATTGTTGAGCGGCTTAGGGGTATGTACTTCCGACAAGGTGCGAGTAATCTACAATGGCGTCGTTTTGCCGGAATACCCCGGTCCGCAGGCCATGATAGTGAATCGAGGATATCAGCGAACCATTCTCTTTCCCAATCGTCTGTTTTCTTACAAGAATCCGCTTCTCTTCGTTGATGCGTGTGGTGAAATATCCCGAAGGTTTGATAATATTAGAATTATTATTTGCGGATGGGGGAATCTCGAGGAAGTTATGAAGGAACGATGTGGAGAATTGGGAATCATGCAGCGGTGCAACTTTATGGGCTCTCTCTTGCCGGAAGAGATACCTTACAGAGAGTCAGACCTGGTGGTGAATTGTTCTTCTTCAAGAGAAGGTATGAGCAATGCATTAATAGAGGCCTTGGCAAATGGCGTTCCTGTAGTCGCGACAAAGGTAGGAGGAAATTCTGAACTTTTGAGGGGTTGCAGCTTCGGTCGTCTAATCCCGATAAACGACAAAGACGCACTTGTTAATGCTATGTGCGAGTTTTTGTCAGTTTCATCCGAGAAACGTGCAGTTTTAGGAAGAGAAGCTCGGGAATATGTAGCACGGATGTTTTCACTCGAACGCTTTATAGATGAGCATATCGCGCTCTACAATGAGGTGCTTGCCCACGGATGAACCAAGATCTAAGAATATACCGCCCCCAATGCGCGTGCAATGACGACGGAGAATAACAGGCGCCCAAAAGTGCTGATGGTAGCGTGTACAGGGCCGAGCCCGGAACGCCCTTATCAGGCCGTATTTATCCGGAGGTGGGCGCAGCAACTAGTTGAGGGAGGGTGTGATTTGCGCGTTTTTACCCGTCGCCATATCACCTTCGGGACATACTTGAGTTCGTGGTCGCGAGTACTTGAGTATTATTCGACGCCCCGGCGTTTTCAATATCATTGGGATGGAATTTTGGTGAACGGAATTCGCCAGCATCTGCGATTTCCTCTGAATTATTCGCCCAGCGCCGCTCGTTTAAGCCTGGATGCCATGCGGGAACCGCTGCGAGAGATCTACCAAGAATTTGCATTTGATATCATGTATATGGCCACATGGGGTGACTTCTCCCTGGCGGCAGCCAAGGTGGCCAAGGAGCTCAGGGTGCCCTACCTGGCTACGGCCATCGGCAATTATGAGAACCGATTCTACAATAAGCCGTACAGTTTGCCCTATCGTATTCAGAGAGAATTATACGAGGGGAGCAAGCTGGTCCTGTGTGTCAGCAACGACCTCGAACGCAAAGCCCAAATTATGACGGATGGCAAAGTACCCACATGGACCTGGGATTCAGGGGTGAATATGCAACATTTTGCCCCGTCTGTGAAGCAGCGGCAACAGCGGCGTGCGGAACTCGGCATTGCTGAAAATGAACTGCTCCTAACCTTTGTTGGCCGTTTGGTTAAAGAGAAGGGAATCTACGAGCTGCTTGGCGCTTTTGGCCCCCTTGCAAAGGATGGACCGCAAGTAAAACTGGCTCTGGTTGGACACGCTCCCAGAGAGCGCAGAATTCGCCGCAAGCTCCGTGCTGAGGGACTGGAGAACCGCGTGATCATGGTTGGAGGTGTTCCTGCAGCCGAAATCGCCAGCTACCTAAATGCCACGGACCTTTTTGTATTCCCTTCCTTCAATGAAGGTCTGCCGAATGTTATTAAAGAAGCGTGTTCGTGTGCCTTGCCCATTGTCGCTACAAACGTTGGGGGAATTCCCGAGATAGTCAAAGATGGGGTGAATGGGTTGCTGGTGCCGGCGCAAGATGTCAATGCACTGCTGTTGGCCATACGAAAGATGGTAGCGGATCCAGAGCTGCTTTCAAAATTTGGGTCGGCGGCCCGCGAGAGCATTTCAAGGGAGTACGATTATCGCAAAAACGGCCAAGTGCTGGTAAATAAAATAAGAGAAATTATAGCTTCTGAGTAATCAGCTTCATATTTGATCCAATGTCAAAATGATCAGAAGAGGGATTCTTAACATTGCAAATGCTTGCCTGCGGCCCTTTAAGCTAAGGCTTCAGCGTACCACTCAAGCCACCCGCGAGCGAATGTCGGATGGCTTGCAGCATCTTATCGAGAAGGGCTGCCAACCGAACACCTGCATTGATGTAGGCTCGGCTCATGGCACTCCGGATCTATACGCGGCGTTCCCCAAGGCCAAACACCTGTTGATCGAGCCGCTTGCCGAGTATGCGCCCGAAATCAACAAAATCCTTAACAAATACGATTGCTATTATGTGCAGGCGGCAGCTGGCAGCATGCCAGGAACTCTGAAAATAAATGTAAAGGAGCGGATTACCGGTTCCAGCGCGTTTTCCGAGCAGCCAGGCATTCCTCAAGGTACCCCGCGAGAGGTTCCGGTGGTGACGCTTGACCTGGTCTGCAGGGAAAGGAATTTGTCGGGGCCCTATCTGATTAAGATCGACGTCGAAGGCGCGGAAATGGAGGTCATAAGGGGGGCCAAGAATATCATGAGCGAAACCCTTGCCTTTATCCTCGAGCTTACCTTTGTGGCTCGACTCGTGCGCGCACCAGAGGCCGGTGAAGTTATTAGATTCATGGCGGATCGAGACTTCGTTCTTTATGATATCTTCGATCTGCGATTGCGAGAGAACCATGCGTTATTTCAGGCAAACGCAATCTTTGTGCCCCATAACAGCCGCCTACGTACTTAGAATGGCGAGGGATGAAAACTCGGAAGGCGGGACGCTTCAAGCGGGTATACGTTTCTATGACGCAATCTGACGAATCATTAATGCACATTCTTTGGCTGGGGGAGATGATGCCGACCGGGAGTTGTTCATATCGCATCCGGCACACTGAGGCGAAAAAGCTGGCTGAACGGGGACATATAATTACTTTTGTTTCCCCACACCATGAGCGTCGTTGGTTTCCGTCTGAGGTTATAAGTGCAAATGGATTTCGCGTCCTTCATAGTCCGGGTTGGGCTCCGGCAGCGTTTCGCCGGGGAGGTTTCAGTTTCCTTGACATGCTCTACAAAGTTTGGGTTGTGTTGACGCTGGATTTTGATATCCTGCACACAACCAGCGGGCATCGTCCTGCCCAGCTTATCCCGGCTTTAGCAGCGCGCATTCTAAAGAGACGACCAATTGTAGATGAATGGTGGGAGTGGTACGGTCGGGGCGGGCGGGCTGAATTGAACAGAGGTATAATAGGGCGGATGATTGGATTGTATGATCGATTGTTTGAGCTGCCGGCCAAAGCCCTATATTCGAGAGTAATCGCCATTAGTTCGAAATTGAAAGATCGTCTGGATAAAAACCAGCACGTGCATGTGCTACATGGAGGAGTGGAGGTTGACCACTTAGTACCAGGAGATAAGAAGGAAGCCCGCCGACAGCTTGGTTTGTCCGACCAGTTTTTTTTGCTTGGCTTGATTAGCGTAGGCCGTTCGGAGCATTCTGATTTGCTACCATTTTTGTGCGCCTTTCGACAATTGACCGAAAGACAACCCTCCCTCCGGCTGTTTGTCACCGGGGAAGATAATTATGTTTATGATCAGTTTCTGAATCAGAAGGGTGGAGAACGAGTTATTTACAAAGGCTGGCTGGATTTGGAACAGTATAGTCTATATCTGAGGGCTTGCGACGTCTTTGTGCTACCTCTATCCAATGTCCCACGAAATGCGGGGCGCTGGCCGCACAAAATTGGGGATTTCCTCTATTTCGGGCGCCCGATAATCACCAATCCTACAGGTGATTTTGTGGAACTATTTGCCGACAGACGGCTTGGGTTTCTATGCGAGAACGAACCGGACGCTTATCGTGAACTTCTGGGGCGATTGCTAAGGGATGGAGATAATTTGACTCTTGCGTGTTCAGGCAGCCGCCAAATGGCTTTAGAGCTATCATCCGATAAACGTGTAGATTCTCTTTTGCTGATTTACAGAGATGTATGTACCAAGTACAAAAAGTAGAGTAGTTGGCGCCTGAGTCATGAAAATCTGATGGGGTGGACATTAATTATGGGGTCCCCGAAAAAAAAAATAAAAGGCGAAAACAGCAAGCAGAAAATCTTTATCGTAACTCCCTTCGAGAATCTGATGGCTGCGAGAGGCACAAGACTGCCACGGTTGGCAGAAATGCTGGTTGAATCAGGTCATGAGGTAGAGTATGTCACTACCAATTTCAGTCATGCATACAAAAGAACCTTCACCCAGGCTGAAATCGATCTCTGCAAAAGTACCCTGCCATATCGAATGACAGTACTACCGATTCTCGGATATCGCTCGAATATCTCTGTGAGGCGCGTTTTGAGCAACGTAGTTATGTCATTTCATCTTTTTTTCTATCTTCTAAATGCGGCAAGGAATGGCGATATCATAGTCACTCCATCCCGGCCCATAGAGATCATAGCCATGTCGGCCCTTTTAAAATCAATCAGGCGCATAGGAGTGGTGCTTGATATTCGGGATGTCTGGCCCGACGCTCTTGAGGGCGTAAGCTTCCTTAAAAAACTTGCTTTTTCATTCTATTGTAATTTATATCTTAAGCCTTCTTTAAAACGCATTGATACTTTCGTTCATATAGCGCCTTCTTTTGTGAAATGGCTTCGCCGATATGCGCCAAAAGCCAATTCTTCTTTTATCCCACCTGGTTTTGATAGGGACCGCTGGGCTGTCATGAAACACCGCAGATTAGCTAACGATGGAGGATGGTCTCTGGTGTTCGTTGGTTCACTGCAACATCAACTAGATGTGTTGCCATTACTCAATGCGTTGGTTGACCGCTCGCGGTTCAAATTGACGCTCATAGGCGATAATGGCACGGGACAGCGCTATCCGGAAGTCAAAGCGTTCATTGAGAAAAATGGAATGTCCAATGTGAAACTTAAGGGGCGGATGGAGCCTGCGGAAGTAGTAGAGGAATTGCGGCACCATGATATAGGTGTTGTACCGATGATCTCTTCTTCCATGACGAATAAAATGTTTGATTACATCGCAGCTTACTTGCCTGTTATTTCCTTAGGCGATAACGACTCATCAGACTTCGTAAGACAATATAATATCGGCTGGACGGCGCCCTTCGAACCAGAGGGTATCGGCAACCTTCTTGATGGGTTAACTACGGAAGACGTCAATAACAAGGCGGAGAATGTTTTGGTAATACGTGATCAATTTGACAGGAAACATCTTTTCAAGAGATTCATCGCTATCATTGAAGGGGTTGAATAGCTATCGATGTTCTTAAGAAACATTAAACATGCCTCTTACCTCATTTTGGTCTCCGCTCCTTTAGTAGTTATTTTGCTGAGCCCGAAGTCGATCACTCCGAAATTGGAACAGGGGATGGCAAGTGCTATCGTTAGCAAGTCTTATGCGGCCGCGGGTTCACCCAACATGCTCTATAACAGCAGTTTTGAAATCACCACCAACCCTGACGTACCCGATGGATGGTCAAGGGATTACGCCTTACCTCCCTGGGGGTATCAAGCATATTCAGTAGACGCTGGTAATGCGTTTCACGGGACCAAAAGTGTTCGACTTGGTTATAATGGAAAGTATGTACGATCATGGTACAGACACACAAAAATGGCTATTGGACATAAGTATGTGTTCTCCGTGTATCTGAAGTCAGATAGGAATAATGTAAAAGTAGTCTTGGATCTGGAAAACGTCGGTTATAAAGCAATAGCTGCCAATACGGAATGGAAACGATTCTTTGTAGCGGGGGCAGCCAAAACAAGTGAAACAGTAGCAACGATCCATTTAAAATCGGATGGTGCTCTCTGGGTGGACGCTGCGCAGTTGGAAGAAGGCGCCTATCCTTCGGACTATATCCCGAGTGATTCAGATTACGAAGACTACGACACGATTCTGAAAAGGCAATATGACAAATTGTATGCTATTGCACGAAAGAACAATGGCTATTCATTAACAAGAAGAGAAACCAGGAAAGAGAATGCATTTGAACTTGTAGGGACAGAATATGATTTTTATACCCAGGACAACATTGTACGAGTCCGCTGCTTGACTCCCGAAAGGGTTAAAGGCCGGAAACCAGTTAAACTAGAATGGTATCTTGAGAGGGATGGGTACCAGATAGGCACCCAACGAGAAATTGTACTTCAGCCAGGCAGGAACGATTGGAATTTTGATATTCATGACCTGCCTTACGGAGAATATATAGTTAAGACGAAGTATATTGAAGATCAATCTACGAGCATCGAGAAATCTTCAAAATTCCGTAAGTTGCCGGCGAATGTACATGAGGTCAGAATTAACAGGTGGGGCCGTTTCCTTGTAGTAAACGGCGAGCCCTTCTTCTTATATGGATTCTATGACAATTTAAGCCATGGTGGAACCGACCGCTGGAAAAGTGTTCTTCGGGAGATGGAGAATGTCGGTACCAGCGGGATGATAAACTATATTGGTGGAATCAGGGAATATGAAATGTTGGGCTGGGCTCTGGATGAAGCGCAGAAAAGCAATCAAAAGGTATTTGTTCATCTCGGCTGGATGTTGAGCTACTTCCTGCCTAAATATGCAAACAGAAAAGACAGGTTCAGTAACGAAGATGAAGCCATGGCGAAATTACGAGAAGTAGTATTAAAGTATAGACAACATCCAGCGTTATTAGGGTGGGCTACTCTGGATGAACCTGATAATCGGCCTAATATTTTTTCAAAGGAATATGTTGAAAGGTATTATCGCTTGATTAAAGAGCTGGACCCTTACCATCCATGTATAATCAGCCACCTCACAATGCTCGGCGAATCAAAGAGATATGTCGGTGCTACGGATATTGCGGTTATTCCACATTCCGATCAATCATATTATGATGACCTGTTCACGGAGTATTGGGATATGGGGATCCCGGTATTTACAAATTCGGCTTGTATAGGTGCTCTTGGTATTTCGAGGAGAGAACCGACACCGGCTGAGCAAAGAGTCAGATTATACAAAGCCATCATAATGGGTGCGCGTGGTCTCTGTACCTATACATTTAGACCTAACAGTATGAATACGTGGAAAGAGTTTAGTGTTATAGGTAGGGAATTGAAAACTCTTGCACCAATTCTTCTTTCGCCCGGTGATCATTGTTATTTGTCAAATGCATTTACAAATCATTCTGTGGTAAAAGGCTTGCTGAAATCCTATGAGGGCCGATATTACATAATAGCGGTAAATTCGAAAAGAGATGCGGAGAAAGTTCGTTTTGATCTAAAGGACGTAAAGGATGCTTCAAATATTGAGGCGATGTTCAATTCGCCGGCCCCCAGTTTCGAACCAGGTGAAAAGAATATAGAATTTATAATGCCTGGTCAAAGTGTCGCAATTTACCAGATATTTTAGTATCGTGACTATGGGAATTTTGTGCGGATATTAAGCGAAGGAATGCCGGAATGACCTATGAAGGTAAGAATATCAGAAAATAGACATTAAGCGCATGCTCCAACTAACCCAAAAAATGAAAAACGGCAGCATGGAGGTAATGGAAGTTGCTGAGCCGGTGCTAGGAGGCGGAATGATGCTTATACGTAACCATTTCAGCCTCATCAGCGCAGGTACGGAGGGAAGCACTGTTTCGACGGCCAGAAAGAACCTGATCGGGAAAGCCCAGGAGAGGCCCCAACAGGTTAAGCTGGTGCTCGATACGCTGAGGACTCAAGGACCCGTCCAGACTTACAGGGCTGTGATGAAGAAACTTGATGCATGGTCTGCTTTGGGTTATAGTGCAGCAGGAAAAGTTATCGCGATTGCGCCGGGGGTTAAAGGATTCAAGATCAATGATTTTGTTGCTTGCGCCGGCGTAGGATATGCGAGCCATGCAGAGGTTGTGGCTATTCCCATTAATCTTTGCGTAAAGCTGATGCCTGATATCGATTTGAAGCAGGCGGCTTATAACACGCTCGGGGCGATAGCAATGCAGGGTGTTCGGCAGGCAGACCTTCGCCTGGGAGAAAACTGCGCGGTTATCGGGCTGGGGCTGTTAGGGCAGCTTTCGGCGGTTCTGGTGAAGGCATCCGGCTCGAAGGTAATCGGTATTGATATCGATCCGGCTATGGTCGAGATCGCTTCGAATCATTGCACCGACATGGCCGTACTGCGCGACGCTGATGGTATCGAAGGCCGGATCATGGAATTCACCGGCGGCCTGGGATGCGATGCCGTCATTATCACGGCTGCTTCGGAATCCCTCGACCCAATCAATTTTGCGGGCGCCATCGCTCGTAAGAAGGGGAGCATCGTTGTCGTGGGAGCGGTGCCCACGGGTTTCGACCGGGAGCCGCATTTTTACCGGAAAGAGTTGCAGGTAAAGATGTCCTGCTCCTACGGTCCGGGAAGGTACGACCCGATTTACGAGGAGAAGGGCATCGACTATCCCCCTGCCTACGTTCGATGGACCGAAAAGCGTAACATGGAAGCCTTCCAGGCGTTGCTATACTCCAAGAAAATCGACGTAAGCTACCTGACCACACACGTTATCAAGCTCGAGGACGCTCCCAAAGCGTACGACATGATGCTCTCCAAATCAGAACCCTACATCGGCATCCTGATCGAATATGATGTCGATAAACCTTTAAAAAGAGAAAAGATTTTGTTTCGTCCATCGTCCATCGTCCATCGTCCATCGGTTGTTAATGTCGGTTTCATTGGCGCAGGAAGTTATGCGCAGAGCCACTTATTGCCAAACATCCCAAAAGGGGCAGATGTCGCCCTGAAGGGCGTCATAACGGCATCGGGCACAGGTTCGCGATCAGTGGGGGAGCGTTTTGGTTTTGAGTTCTGCACGGGGGATGAGAAGGACATCCTTGGAAATCCTGAAATCAACACGGTTTTCATCACGACTCGTCACGACTCCCACGCGGATTATGTCCTAAAAGCCCTCAAGTCCGGCAAGCACGTCTTCGTCGAAAAACCCCTCTGCCTTTCTATCGATGAATTGGAGATTATTTCAAGTTTGTACAACTCACTCCTCACTACTCCCCCCTCACCGTCTTTCTTAATGGTTGGTTATAATAGACGTTTTTCCCCCTTCGCCCAGGAAGCCAAGAAAATCATTGGAAATGGTCCAATGGCCATGATCTACCGGATCAATGCCGGGGCCATCCCGCCCGACTCTTGGATCCAGGACCCGGACCTTGGGGGAGGGCGGATCATCGGTGAGGTGTGCCACTTCGTTGATTTTCTTACGTTTTTGAGCGGGTCTCAGCCTTCACTCGTGCATGCCCAGGCAATGAGTGGACCACGAAACCTTCAGGATGTGGTTAATGTCTCCCTTTCTTTCCAGAACGGGTCCATCGGAACGATCTCCTATCTTTCCAACGGCGACAAGGCCCTGCCGAAAGAACGGATCGAGATTTACGGCCACGGGTGCACCGTGGTTATCGATGATTTCAAATCCATGACCGTCTACGCCGGTGGTAAGAAGAAAGAGAAAAAGCACTTCACCCAGGATAAGGGCCAGAAGGCCGAAGTCAGAACCTTCCTCGACGCTATCCTGCAAGGCAAACCCAGCCCCATACCTTTCGAGGAGATATACAGCACCTCCAGGGTCACCTTCGCAATTTTAGAGTCATTGAGAACTAGTCAAGTAGTTAAATTCGAATAGTTTTCACTACTTAGTGCCAAACTTGAAAACCCCCCATTACCCATTTCCTGCCATGCACAAGATGGGTAATATAAATTCCTCTTTCTCCTCACCCAACTGTCCATGATTAGCCCTTTTTTCAGCTCGCTCATGCCTTTTTTCTTCGGCACCGGAGGGTTAGGGAAATAAACCTGCCAGGAAAGAATTGGAAATCATACCTGGTCCGGCTTGGAAAGGCTTCAGCCCCCGAGGCTGCCTACCGGATACGGCAGGAATTCCTTATTCGCCGATTGAAGGAACGTATTAGGTCTTCCCATGCGATCCTGGACGTCCCGGCCGTGGATAGTTCCATCCTTAAAGCCCTAAAGATGCCGGAATTTACCATCTCCGCAGATGGCGCACTTGTGAAATCGATCCTGGATGGAGAAGTGTTTACCCTAAACGCGGATGCGCTGGAAATCGTTCGTTTTTTAGATGAGTACAAAGACCGTTTCTTTTCCGATATTCCTCTTCAGAATTCGCCGGACATAAGGCAGGCCTGGGAGCCGGCAAGGCTCCAGCAAATCACGATCCTTTTGCTTACCCCGGCGAACGGCCTTGAGCCCGGGCGGCTCAAGGCTGCGGCAAAAGAGTCTCTGCTGAGTTGGATCGAGAAAAACCCCTTCCTTACCGGGCTGCACTACCAGTCCGCCATGGAGTGCGGCCTTCGAATCCCCGTTTTTTTCTACGGACTGAAGCTCCTGGACAACCTTTCGGATGAGGATGTTGGCCGGGTTCTCCGCACGATCTATGAACATGCCTGGTGGGTGGCGCGGCGGCTTTCTCTTTATACCTCGCTTGGGAATCACACGGTCTGCGAATGCGTCGGGCTGGTCTTTGCAGGGTGCCTATTCCGGGACAGGCCCGAGGGAAAAGCCTGGCTGGAGAAAGGAATAGAAATTCTTCGCCAGGAGCTTCATCACCAGATTTTGGGCGATGGGGGACCGGCAGAGCAGTCTTTGGCCTACCACCGTTTTGTGCTTGACCTTTACTGGCTGGCCGCCGGATTCCTGGAGAAAAATGGGCTTTTTGACTGCTCGGATTGGAAGCCGCGGCTCCTCCGGGGTGAGTCCTTCCTGAATGCTTTCGCCGGTGGCGGAGGCCAGTTTCCTTCCATCGGTGACAGCGATGACGGAAAGGCGGTTGCCCCGGGTATAGCTCCCGTAAGAAGCGCAGCACAGGATAACCGGGAAGGCTGCACCACCTTTCGTGAATCGGGGTATACGGTCGTCCGGTTTGGGAATGATGGAATTTTGGCCTTCGATCACGGCCCGCTCGGGATGCCCCCTCTTTTTAACCATGGCCATGCCGACGCCTTATCCATAACCTTGTCGGCGGGCGGCAGACAGGTACTTGCGGACCCTGGAACATACCGCTACAACGGCGATCCCCTGTTTCGCCGATACTTCAAAGGGACTCGTGCCCACAATACCGTGACCATAGACGGCGAGGACCAGGCGGTGCAGGAGACCGGATTTGTCTGGAGCAAACCCTACCGTGCGGAATTGACCAGGGGTGAAGATGCGGCCGGAACGCTGCTCCTGGAAGCGCGGCATGACGGGTACAGAAGGCTGAAATATCCTGTTGAGCACCGTAGGACCATTATCTTTTTCGGGGACTCTCATTTTGTGATCCGGGACACGTTTCTTGGCGCCGGTGCGCACGATTTCGAGCTGAACTACCATCTGCATCCTGATATTGCCGCCAAGAGGGAAAATGGATGGTGGCGGTTGGGAGAGGGAAAGGCGGTAACGTTCATCAGGGTTCTGAAAGGGTTGGATTTTGACTTTTCTTCGGGGCAGGAGGAACCACCCTTCGGCTGGTTCTCACCAGCTTATGGGGCCAAGGTGAAGAGCGAGGTGCTGAGCTGTCGAAAACGGGGACCTTCCGCCGAGACCTCATTCCTGACGGCAATCAGCCTGGGCGAGCCTTTGTCACCGGAAGCCTACCTGGAGAGGGCAGGGGTCCTTTGAAAGACAGGCTGAAAATTCTCGACGTCTGGGTGGACCCGGTTACAAGGGAAACGGCCATAGAGCGGGCGACGAATTTCCTGCGCCACGGGCAGAGGCCCCATGCCATATTTGCCTCAAACCCCGAGAAGAATTTCTCCGTGCCCGCAGATGCCGAGCTTTATCGTGCATATGGCGAGGCGGACCTGCTGATTCCCGACGGAGTCGGCATGATATGGGCCGCAGGTTTTCTTTACGGGGCAAAGCTGAAGAGGGTTCCGGGATCGGAGTTCATATTCGATCTGTGCCGTCTTGCGGTGCAGCAGGATTGTGGAATTTTCTTATACGGAGCCGACGAAGAAGTGAACCGGCGCTCCGCGGAGATCCTCGCCGAACGCTATCCCGGCCTGAAGGTTTCGGGCCGTGCGAACGGGTATGTGAAGGATGTCGAGATGCCCGGCCTCATCCAACAAATCAATGAGTCGGGGGCCAGAATCCTGTTTGTCGGCCTGGGGTCCCCGAAGCAGGAGAAGTGGTATGCCACTCACCGGGATGCTCTCACCCATGTCCGAATTGTCCAGGGGATTGGAGGGACGTTCGACACAATCGCGGGAAAGGTGAATCGGGCGCCGGAGTTCTGGCGCCAGCACAACCTCGAGTGGCTATACCGCCTTCTCAAAGATCCCAGACGGATCAGGAGGCAGAAAGCAATCCCAATATTTATGCTGAAGGTCCTCGTGGAGAAGGCGAAGAGAGTTTTAGGAATAGAAAACAGTTCGTTGGTTAGAAGGTTTCTCCGCCCCAATTCTCCCGGGAAAAGGACCAACCGGCCTCTTTAAATTACCCGTTTTATGCATTGCATAAGATGGGTAATATAAAACCTATTTGCTCTTTCCCTAAGATTCGCAGTGACAAAGGGAGTTTACTTGAAAGACATAATTAAGGTAAGGCCACAGATTCCTTTGAAATTTGTTCTCTTTGGGGGACTGCTCGTCGGGCTTTACTACTCGGCATATTCATGGTTGATCCAGAAGGATTGGACACGGGAGGACCATAGCTACTGTTCCCTGATCCCTCTTGTTGTCTTGTACCTGATCTGGGAGAAGAAGGGCGAGCTTGGGGCAAGGCCGGCAATGCCTTCCTGGTTTGGCCTTCTCCCCCTTATTCCTGGAATCCTTCTTTTCTGGGTTGGCGACCTGGCGGGGGAATTGTATAGCCTCTATCTGTCCTCCTGGCTCGTGGCCGTGGGAATCCTCTGGATGCATATCGGCTGGCAAAAGCTGAAGGTCATCGCCTTTGCGCTCCTGATGGCCCTGGCCATGTTTCCCCTGCCGCACTTCCTGAATACAAAATTGACCTTCAGCCTGCGGCTTATCTCATCGAAACTAGGGGTTTGGCTGCTTCACCTTTACGGCATGTCGGCCTACCGGGAGGGAAACGTAATCGACTTAGGCTTCACCCAGCTCCAGGTAGTGGATGCCTGCAGCGGACTTAGATACCTTTTTCCCTTGCTGGTTATGGGCATCCTGTTGGCCTACTTCTACCGGGCGGCCCTGTGGAAGAGAATTGTCCTGGTGCTCTCGACCGTACCGCTTACCATCGTCACCAACAGCCTCCGGATCGCCCTAACCGGCATCATCCACGCCTACTGGGGCGCGGAAGCGGCTGAGGGTTTCTTTCATGGGTTTTCGGGATGGCTCATATTTATTGTCGCCCTTGCTGTAATGCTCGCAGAGATGTGGATACTTAGAAAGATAGAGGGAAGAGGGAAGAAAGAAGATGGAAGCGAGAAGAAGGAAGAGGGAAGACAAAAAACTGAAATTCAAGATTCAAAACCTTTCACCTTTCACCCTTCACCTTTCACCTTGAAAGCCCTTCGGGCTTTTATCAGTCCTCCTCAGTTCATTGTGGCTGTTATCCTTCTGGGATTAACTCTTGCCTTCTCATACGGCATAGAGTTTCGCGAGAAGATTCCCATCAAGAAATCACTTGACCATTTTCCTTTGAAGGTTAATGAATGGTCCGGAGCCCGTGAAGCAATGGAGCAAAAATTTATTGATGCGCTCGATTTGAGTGACTATGTGATTGTCGATTATAAGGATAAGAGCGGTAAGCAGGTGAACTTCTATGTGGCCTATTATGAAAGCCAGAGGAAAGGAGAATCGATTCATTCCCCAGAAAGCTGCTTGCCAGGGAGCGGCTGGGAATTCCGTGAAGCAGGTGCTGTTAATATTCCTCTAACTAAAAGTAGCCTCCCTTACATGAGGGTCAATAGAGCATTCATGGCCAAGCACGGAGTGAATCAAATTGTCTACTTCTGGTTTCCTCAGCGAGGCCGAATTCTAACCAATGCTTATCAATTGAAAATATATGCATTCTGGGATGCTCTTACCCGGCAAAGAACCGACGGCGCCCTGGTCCGCCTGATCACGCCTATTACGCAAGGGGAGCGGGTGGAAGATGCCGAGAAACGCCTGCAAGACTTCACCAGGCAAATCGTCCCAGTCCTAAATGAGTTCATACCGAATTAGGTTCTAGTTAAATAGTGGAATAGTCAAATGGGGAATGGGGATGACCTTGGGTGTTTTTAACTGAATCACAAATTATTCTTGACATCTGATGCGCGATTTATTAACATAAGATCATCATGCGAACTACAGTAGATATCGACGACCCCATATTGAAGGACCTGAAGAAAATTCAACAAAAGGAGGGACTATCCCTGGGTCGGCTTATTTCAGACCTGTTGGCCCAAGCGCTGGGGAACCGTAAATCAGATAGGACCCCAAGGCGGGTCCCCCAATGGATTTCAAAAGCAATGGGAGCCCGCATCGACCTGTCCGATTCCGAGGCGGTATACACGGCTATGTGTCTGGGGTCAGGCAATGATAATAAAGTATTGATTTAAACTCCTTGGTTATGGCAAATAAACTTGCACATGCTTAATCCCGTAAAAAAAGAGTCTATGGGATTATCGGAAGCAGTGGAGATGGGATAATGAGTATTAAGCTCAAAAGGAGAAGAAAAAACTTCAAGTCTCCCAATCTTGAAAGCATTTTTATGAACGCCATGAAGACTCTCTTCTATTCCATTAGATCCTAACTGATGGTTCATAGCACATAGTCCATAGTCCACCGTCCGTAGAAAGTCACAAGTCATAAAAGAAGTAGGCCACAAGCTCCAAGTTGCAGGTCCTAGGTCTCAATTTAAAGGTCACAGGTTTCAAGTTGCAGGTTACAGGTGAATGGTCAAATGGGAAATGGGACTCAATAAGCTATCTTGGTCTGACCCGAATAAACGAATTAAGAACATTTCACAGAATCACGAATTTGCCGTATTGAACAAAATGGTCATCAAAGGCAAAAACCGTATTTATGTCAAGACGCTCCATTAAAGCAAAGGACGTGCAGTCTGTGAAACTAAAACCTTTATCTTCGTATTGGCGAAACATCCCCCAAGCTTTCTCCTCATCTTCTTCGGTTATTCGAACCAAAGCTGAAGCTTCTTGATCCCACAACTTTTGGCCGAATGGAATAGCTATTGAGGGTCCCAATCTTGTTTTGAGCAATGTTAATATTTCATCGAAGATATAATTGCTTGTTAGAAGGGGACGATCCAAAATACGGACCTTCTTTACTGCAGCCTTGTGATCACGGTCGTTCTTGTCAATAATTGCATACCATGCACTCGTATCTACGAAGATTCTATCCCGGGGCATAGAGTCAATCCTTTGGATAGAGATATCGGTCATGGTTTCTGGCGACATCCGTAAAACGACCTTTTCCGACCCCCGCGAATTCCAATAGAGTCTTTTTTTGAGATTCAACCGAGGATTTATCATCTCCCGAGAGAATCTCTATCCTGACTCGCTGGTGGTTCGTAAGATGGGGTTCGGTTAAAGGTCTTAATATCCCATTTTCAAAGACAGCTTCAATGATTTTAGACATCTGACACCTCCTAAACACCAATATTACTGCTTGTGACAGATGAAGTCAACTGAATTAGATGTTCTGGCCCTGGCGGTGGGGACGTTGTTGAAAACTTTCACTTTTCTTCTCATGTCATCTCATTGGGGACGTTGATTCTCACGGTGCATAACTTATTTTGCCAGGGACTCATCCATTCGCGCTAATGCACGGTTAATCGAAAAGGTACAGATAAGGGAACGCTCTTAAATAATTCAATAAACCCACTTCCTGCCATGCACAAAGTGGGTAATATAAATCACGAAAGTCGGCGGAAGGGCAGGGCGATTGACCCTCCCGAAACCTGCCTCCCCGGGAGCGGGTGGTCCTTCCATCAGGCGGGTCAAGCGCAGGTACCACTCGAAGGGACAGGCCGGTCCATCCGGGTAACCCCGGCGATCATGGAAAAGAGCGGATATAAGCAGGTGGCGTATTTCTGGTTCCCGGCCCGGGGGCGCATCCTGACTAATGCCTGGGAGTTGAAGTTCTATACCTTCTGGGACGCGCTGACGAGGCAAAGGACCGACGGCGCCCTGGTGCGCCTGATCACGCCTGTGCTGCCGGGGGAGCAGGTCGAAGATGCCGAGAAACGATTGCAGGAGTTTACGAAGGAGATCGTGCCAGTATTGGAGGAGTTTTTGCCCAACTAGGTGAATGGTTGAATAGTCAATTAGTCGAATAGGAATTCGTTAAATAGGGGAATGGGGATTAGTTAGATATTGTCAAAAGTTCTATGAAAAACCGATCTGGAACATACGGAAAGACAAGGAAAACCCTCCCCCTTGAGGGGGGAGGGAAAAGGGTGAGGGTGAAAGGCCTGACGGGCGTAGCAAGAAGACTCAGGAAACACTCTACGGATACAGAGGGACATTTGTGGAGGTATCTGAGAGACAGACAGATAGAAGGTTTCAAGTTTCGTCGTCAACAACCCGTTGGCAGATATGTTGTGGATTTTGTGAACCTCGAAAAGAAAGTGGTCATAGAGTTGGACGGAGGTCAACACGCACTCCATCCAGGCGATAGGATTCGTGATGAATGGCTCCGGGCTGAAGGGTATAAGGTGCTGCGATTCTGGGATAACCAGGTTTTCAGCAACTTAAAAGGTGTTTTGGAGACCATCCGAGATGCCCTTCTCACCCCTCACCCTGACCCTCTCCCCCAAGGGGAGAGGGGATATAACTTTTGACAAAACCGGTTTCAGAGCCGGAGGTAAAGAAGAAGTGAACAGAAGGGAACTTAATTTGTTTCTTGAATCTCCCCGGGTACAGGTGCTTTCAATGGACGAAGATACCGCCGAATATTATGCAAAGGTTTTCGGCGACTTAAAGAAAAAGGGCAGGCCGATTCCGACAAACGATATGTGGGTTGCGGCTTCGGCCATGCAACATGGCCTATGGCTTGCAAGCAAGGATGAACACTTCCACCACGTAGAGGGCTTACTGCTCCTTGTTTTGAGGAGATAGACATGGCAACGATGACGCTTAGGGGGGTTGATGATACGATGGCCAAGATGCTCAAAGAGCTTGCGGCAAAAGAAGGGATGAGCATGAATGCCTTTATACTAAAGGCCCTAAGGGAAGCATTGAAGCTTGGAAAAAAAACGGAGTGGCGCTGAGTACCACGACCTGGATGAACTTGCGGGGACCTGGAAGGTAGAGGATGCAGCAGAGTTTGAACAAAGTACGGCTGCCTTCGAGGTCGTGGATGAAGCACTATGGAAATAAAGAACTTACCCGCCAGGCAGCCCAGGGAAGGACTGTTTGAAATCAACCCACTGCCATCAACGGACGCACTTCACGGGCTACCTGTTCAGAAAGGGAGTCTTCAGCAACATCCATATCGTAGCGACTTTGCAGGTTTAGCCAATAACGCGGGATCTTTTCGAAATAGCGCCCAAGACGCAAGGCCAGCGCGGCGGTGATGGGCCGCTTCCCGTTTACAATTAAGTTGATGCGCATAGCGGGGACGCCCCGGGGTGAACCGGCCTAATGCGAGCCCTTGTCATGATGTCCTCCTCAATGATAATCGACGATTTCAACCTGTTCTGCATTCCCCTTCCGCCATTCAAAACAAATGGGCCATTGGCCGTTTATCCGAATCGCCTATTGCCCTTTTGGTTCGCCCCTCAAAGATTCCAGCAGGTTGGAGGGGGCAGGCGCAAATCTTCAAGGTGAACCGCGGCATCAATCCCGTTTAGTTGCCAAGACGCCTGATTTACTAAATCACCTAAACCATGATTTTCCTTTCCACCTTACTTTTATCCCTCTTCATTACGATCGCTCTCATCCCGCTGTTCAGCCGGGTGGCGGCGCGGGTACACGCCCTGGATATGCCCGGGCCGCGGAAGGTGCACACCCATCCCATCCCCCGCTGCGGGGGACTGGCCATGGCCCTGGCGGCGTTGGGGCCCATCGTCTTCTGGGTCCAGATGACGCCGCAGCTCTCGGCATTTCTGGTTGGATGCGCCATTCTGTCTGTTGCGGGGGTGTTCGACGACTTCAAGGGGCTGGGCTATCAGGCCAAATTCATGGCCCAGGTATTGGCGGCCCTCGTCCTGGTCCTTTACGGCAAAGTGGTGATTGCCGATGTGGGCAACCTTCTGCCCGGCGACATGGACCTGCCCGCCGGGCTGGCTGCGATCGTGACCGTCTTTGTCGTGGTGGGGGTGATCAATGCCATCAATCTTGCCGACGGGCTGGACGGCCTGGCGGGGGGCATATCGCTTCTGATCTTCCTCTTCATCAGCTTCCTGGCCTATGGCGTTGGGAATATAACGGTTGCGATCATTGCGCTCAGCATTTCGGGGACGCTTTTCGGTTTCTTGCGTTTCAACACCTACCCCGCCTCCATTTTCATGGGCGACACGGGGAGCATGCTGTTAGGTTTCTCGGCGGTGGCGCTGTGCATTATGCTCACCCAGGGGAGCACGCCGTTTAGCCCCCTTCTGCCCCTGATCCTGCTGGGGTTTCCCGTACTGGATACCCTGGCTGTCATAGCCGAACGCATCTCCGAGGGGCGATCGCCGTTTGCGGCCGACAGGAGCCACTTCCATTACCGGCTCCTCCGCCTGGGCCTTTTCCAGACCGAGGCGGTCTTTGTCATATATTTTATCCAGACTCTGCTGATCATCTTTGCCTACGTCTTCCGGTTCCATTCGGAATGGTTCCTGCTGCTGAGCTACGGAATCTTCTCGGCTTCGGTCATGGTCCTGTTCACGATAGCCGACCGGCAGGGATGGACGCTGAGACGTTTCGACCTCGTCGACCGGGTTATCAAGGGCAGGCTGAGGACCATCCGGGAGAAGCGGCTGCCCATCCGGGTATTCTTCCATGTCCTGTACTTCGGGCTCCCGGCTCTTTTTGTTTCCCTGGGGTTCCTTCCCCAATCCATCCCTGCTTACCTGTCTTTGCTCTCTGTTGTTGCCGCGGCCATGCTTGTGCTGGTTATGGTATTCAAGAAACAATGGCTCGGCCGGGTATTCACTCCTTGCCTCTACATCTACCTCCCCCTTCTTGTCTATTGCGGGGAGCGGGATCGGGCCGCTTGGGTAACTAACCCCCTGAATACGATGCACAACTTTTCCTATATCGTTCTGGCCATCTTCGCGGTGGCCATCCTCAAGCTTACCTGGCGCAAGGGTGGCTTCCGGATTACCCCCATTGATTTCATCGTCATCGTTCTGGCCATAGCCATCACCTTCCTCCCCCGGGAGATCCTGCCCGAAGAAGCGGTGAAAAGCGTAATCCCCAAAATTCTCACGCTGTTTTTCGGATTTGAAGTGCTGGTGGGGGAGCTCCGGGACAACATCTCGACGATAGCCGCCGCGGTGATAGGCGGGCTGGTTATTGTAGCTTTTCGCGGATTGGCCAGCATTTGACATGCAAATACCAGGAAAACGGCCAAGACATGTTTCTCTCGCAGAGTCCGCAGAGACGACCCGAACTAAAAAATTAGCAGACCTTGGCTTTATATTTTCAAGTTATTAACACCCCCACCCTAACCCTCCCCCATCCAGGGGGAGGGAATTTTGGATCCCCCAGTATCTCCCCTCCCCTGGCGGGAGGGGGATGGGGGGAGGGGGATAAAAAAGCAAATTCCTATACAATCAAGGTAGTTATTCTTTTCCTGTGAGCTCTGCGTCCTCGAGCGCAGCGGGCGAGAGAAAAATATTTTTTTATGCCGGTGAGGTACAAAATGCTCAACTTCTACTTTCTCTCTCTTTGTCTTCGGCTCCAGAGCCCGATTTCCGCAGCCTGGAAACGGTCGTCCCTCATCCGGGCGAAGCGGTCTTCGGTCTTCCATCTCTTCTTACTCTTTTTCCTGCTTGGCCTTACGGCCAACTGCGGGGGCCCGGAAGAGAAGAAGATGAAGTTCTACAACAAAGGGAAGGGGCTTTATGAGAAGGGCGACTTTGTCAAGGCGAAGCTCGAGCTGAAGAATGCCATACAGATCGATCCGAAATTTGCAGACGCTTATTATTTGCTGGGGATGGTGGAACTGAAGGAAGGCAACTTCCAGGGCGCCTATGGCGCTTTTTCCAAAGCAGTGGAGTTGAATCCCGTTAACTGGGATTCTCAGATACAACTGGGAAGGATTCTCCTTGGCTCTCGCCAGCCTGACAAGGCCCTGGAGAAAGCCGAGCTGGTTCTGAAGGAAAACCCTAAAAACGAGGATGCCCTGCTTCTCAAGGGGTCTGTCTTACTTGCTTTGCAGGAAAGCGAAAGGGCCTGGCGCTTTCTGGAAAATCTTATCAGCCAGGGGATGAGCAGGCCCGATGCCTATATGCTTCTTGCCAGCGCCTATATGCAGAAAGAAGATGTAAAAAGGGCGGAAGGCGTCTTGCGCAAAGGCGTCGAAATCAACCCGAAATCGGTCATGTTAAACCTTGCTTTGGCCGAATTGTTTGCAAAGAACAAACGGATGGATGAAGCGATAGCCGTCGTCCAGAGGGTCATTGAACTGGAGCCGAAGAATACCCGGCATCGTATTGTCCTCACGGGCCTTTACTGGGATGCCGGAAAAGAAGAGAATGCCCGGGATGTCTTAAAGAATCTGATAGCCGCAGATTCTAAAAATGAGGGAAACTGGCTTGTGGTGGCGGGTTTCTATATCGGGAGGAGGAAGTTTGAGGATGCGGAGCGGGAGCTCAGGACAGGGCTTCAGCAGATTGAGAAGAGTTTTAAACTTCGTTTTGCCCTGAACGATCTTTATATGAATTTCAATATGACGGAAAAAGCCATTGCCACACTTAAGGAATGCCTCACGCTCGAAAAGGATTCCGCCCACCCGGATATCATTCAGACCAAGAACGGCATGGCCAAGATTCATCTTGCCCGGCAGGAGGTGGATGAAGCCCAGAAATATGTGGACGAGGTCTTGAAAGAAAGTCCCAAGAATGCGGATGCCCAGTTCACCAGCGGCAATATCCACTTGTTGAAGGGGGATGGGATAAAGGCCGTTTCAGCATTCCGAACCGTTGTCAGCGAAAGGCCGCAATTCATCCCTGGACACATACGTCTGGCCGAGGCCCATGCCCTGAATCGGGAGCCGAAGCTTGCCTTCGATACCCTGCAAAATGGTCTGAAGATCAACCCGAAGTCCAGAGACATCCCTCGGGCGCTGGCGCGCCTCCATGCCCATCAGAAGGATTATAAAAAAGCAGAGGAGCAGTTGCGAAAGATTTTAACGGATCATCCCAATGACCTGGAGGTCAGGGCAGATCTGGGCGACCTATTCCTGGCGGCTAAGGATACGAAACGGGCTGAGGCAGAATATGCCGATATCAAGAAGAGGGCTCCCGGGATTTCTCTCGGCTATGTTAAACTGGGCGGTTTTTACGTGAAACAGGGAGCATGGGAAAAGTCAATTTCTGAAATGGAAAAGGCAGTTAAGTTGGAACCTCATAATGCCGTCCTTCTTTCGTCGCTTGTTCAGCTTTACCTGCGACAGAAAAAATTCAGTTCTGCTATGGCCCATCTCGAATACCGAATTAAGGAAAACCCAAAGGATGCTTTTTCTTATGATCTTATAGGCCAGGTTCATGGGGCGCAGAAAGATTATCAGAAGGCTGAAGAAGCCTTTCAGAAAGCGATTGCCCTTCAGCCCCTCTGGCCAACCCCCCACAATAACCTGGCCAGACTCTATTTGATTCAAGGGCAGGAGACTACCGCCATTGAAAAGTTGAAAGAGGCCCTGAAGGCTAACCCGAACAATTATGGAGCCTATTTATTTTTAGGAGTATTGTATGAAAAGAAACAGGATTATAAGAAGTCGATGGAGATGTATGAAAAGCTTATTGAGAAACAGCCGAATTTGTGGGTGGCGGCCAACAATCTTGCCTTTATATTGAGCCACCATGGTTCAGGGAAAAAAGACCTTGATAAGGCCTTATCCCTTGCCCAGAAAGCCCAAAAGCTTCGTCCTGAGGAACCGGCCATTCTCGATACGCTCGGATGGGTCTATTATCGAAAGGGGGATTTGTCCCAGGCTGCAACCTTCATCGGGAGAGCCATTCAAAAGGCCTCCAATGTCCCTGTGATCAACTACCATATGGGGATGGTGTTCTATAAGCAGGGCAAAATGGAGGAGGCGAAAGAATATCTCAGGAAGGCAACCGAAGGGAATGAAGAATTTTATGGTAAGGAAGAGGCCTTGA
>VGSF01000083.1 GCA_016875165.1 Deltaproteobacteria bacterium | reverse complement strand
TCAGCCCCGCCCCATCCACGGAGAAATCAGCGCCTCATGGTTCCAAGCGGACTGGACTGGCCCCCCGGCCATGGGCGCCCTTGGCCTTTACGCCGAACCTTTCCTCATCCGACCTTGGCCACCCACCCGTGACTGAAGGGTTACGTTTATTGCTAAATTCTCATTGAACATTTTTCAATGATTTTTAATGCTCATCCCTTAATAGGGTTTTTAAAACCTTTCCCGAGGGGTTGCGCGGGAGGGCCGCTAAAAATTCAACCGATTTGGGCTTTTTATAACTGGCCAGAAGGCTTTTGCAGTATTCCACCACTTCTTCTGCGCTCATGGCCGCGCCTTCTTTTAAGACCACAAAAGCCTTCACCGACTCCCCCCAGAGCGGGTCCGGGGCGCCGATTACCGCGGCCTCTTGAATTTTGGGATGGCGGTAAAGAACTTCTTCAATCTCCCGGGGGTAAATATTCTCTCCCCCGCTGATGATCATATCTTTCTTCCGGTCGACGATGTAGACAAAGCCTTCCTCGTCCAGGCGCGCCAGATCGCCCGTGTGCAGCCATCCCCCCTTAAGCGCCTCCCTGGTCGCCTGGGCATCTTTGTAATACCCCTTCATGACGTTGGGGCCTTGACAGATTAATTCGCCAACCTCTCCCACGGGAACTTCCCTGTCCTTCTCATCCACAACCTTCACCTGCACAAAAGGGAGAGGGGGACCGACGCTCTCTCTTTTTCGGAGAGAATCCTCCGCCTTAAGAATAGTCACGCTGGGCGATGCTTCTGTGCAGCCATATACGTCGTAAATGCCCTTAATGTTGGGGAAGAGTTTTAATAGCCTGGCTTTGCTCTCGTCGGGAAGGATAGAGGCGCCGGTGGTGCACTTGGTGATGGACCGGGTGTCGTATTTTTCTATATCGGGCAGGGCGAGTAAAAGGTGAAACACAGCCGGCGCACCAGAAATCACGGTTGCCTGCTCCCTGGCGATGATTTCCATTATCTGCCCGGGGTCGAAAGTTTTAATCAGAATGCTCGTTCCGGGCAAGGCGACACGTAGCGTGAAATGGTTATTCAGAGCGGCCGTGTGATAAAGCGGGCCGATGACCAGCGAAACTTCTCCTTCTTTTTCCTCCCGTCCGATAATGGTATTGAACAGATTCCAGAGAACGTTTCCATGGGTAATCACAGCCCCCTTGGGCTTTCCCGTAGTCCCGGAGGTATACATCAACTGGCATTCGTCTTCTTCGGAAACCAGGATATTGGGCTCGTCGTTTCCCGATTCAGCCAAAAGCGTTTCGTAATGAAGATCTCGGCCGCATGGATCCTTGCCGGTAGAAAGGTAATATTCGATTTTCGCGATCCTGGACCGGATGGATTGGACGAGAGGGATAAAGTCCTCTCCGTAGACAAAAAAGCGGGCATCAGAGTGATCGAGGATGTAAAGGACCTCTTCGGCCGCAAGACGAAAGTTGATCGGGGTAAAGACTCCGCCGGCCTTGGCCGTTCCCAAATAGGTCTCGACAAAGTGATTTGAATTGTAAAGCAGGACCGCTACTTTTTCCCCTTTTTGCAAACCCAACCGCAGGAGGGATTGAGCGAATTGGTTGGATCGCTGATTGAATTCCTTGAAGGTATGCTTTTTATCTTCAAAAAGAAGGGCAGCCCGTTCGGGAAACTTATTGGCCGCGAGAGTCAGGATCTGGCCTACATTCATTTAAATCTCCTCTTCTTCACCCTGATATCCAATCCGCAAAAGTCAAACAATGAAGATTTTCTACCGCATATTTAATTTAATATCAAGATGAAAGACCTATTCCCATTGCCCCGAAAAATCATGAAAAGCCTATTGCAATTTGTATACATGAAAAGATAAATGGGGCTTGAAAATAGAGCTAAGAAAGATATTGTCTTCTTATCATTAGACGTTGATGGAAAGAGGAACATTCGTATTTTTGTTGACTGACAACGATTTCTTCCTTATACTCTCAACCGCAAAGATGAGTTCTTATCATCCATCTAAAATTGGCCTGACGGCCACTCATTCCCTTCGTCGAAAGTATCGATAACGATTGCTGGCCCAGCGCCAGGACATGATATGGGCTTTTGGCAAAATGATGCCTTGGCCGGGCAGGCCGGATAAACCGGCCAAGTCCTGTCAATTCTGAGGAGAAATACCTGTGATTAAAATCGCATCCATGGTTGGCACGCCGGATTTGGAAACCCCCACCCTGGCCGCTTACAGCGGCGACCTGCCAGCGGCCCTGGCGAAAATCGCCAAGCTGGGCTACGACGGCGTGGAGTTGATGACCAAAAAGCCTTCCAAGTTAGACGGAGCTGCCATCCGGCGCCTACTGGATGAGCACAACCTGAAGTTGGCCCAGTTGTGCACCGGGCACGTATGGGGCGAAGACAAATTGGGCTTGGTCAACGCCGACGCCACCCTCAGCCGCGAGGCCATGGAGCGGCTCAAGGAATTCGTGGACTTTGCCGCGGCGTATTTTGAGCCAGGGCTCCCCGTCAATATCGGGCGATCGCGCGGGCAAGGCGACCCGGCCCAGATAGAGAAGAGCCTGGAGGCGTTTGAGGCCGCCTTCGGCGAACTGGCTGACTATGCGTTGCCCAAAAGCGTGCGCCTGACCCTGGAGCCCATCACAGCGACCTTAGTTAAGTTCATCATCACCACCCAGGACGGAGTAGCCATGTGCCAGCGGGTGAACCGGCCCAATTTTGGGTTGATGCTGGACGTGTATCACATGAACATTGAGGACGTGGACATCTACCAGAGTTTTCATGACGCAAAGGACTGCTGCTGGCTTGTCCACGTTTGCGATAATAACCGCAAGTGGCCGGGAAGCGCCCACCTGGATTTTGCCAAAATCATTGCCACGCTGAATGAAATCGGCTACGATGGCTTCATTTCGACGGAGATGCTGCCCTGGCCTGACCCGGACACGGCCGCCCGTTCGGCGATCGAATCTCTGCGGCGGTTTATCCCCAAGCGATAATCGAAGGGGGGCTTTTCTGACGGTCTATCATTCATGATGGCTCAGGCGAGGATCGGTAAAAAATCATCTCTCTTTTTAAGAATACTGCGGATGGCCCGAACGGCATATACCGGGGAAGCGTACACCTTATCACGCTTATTCGCTTTAACGTACTCCCATCCAGGAGCCATGGAAACCTGGGTAATGATGACTGCTTGACACACCTCGGCAGCCTGGGTAGCGGCTTCCCCTACCGCCCGATAAAAAGCTGATGGATCTTGCTGAAGAAGGGGCCATATATCCCCTTTTATAAATCGCCGAATGGAAATCTCGCGGTTTAACTGGCGGGCTTTGCCCAGAACGAGGGGCTCAACAGATTTTAGAACCGAATCCGCTGTGGCCAGCAGGGCAATGCTCTTGGCTGATTGGACCACCCATTCCACCACTGGCTCGTCAATCTTGATTATCGGGATGGTGACGAATGGCGCAAAGTCATCGACCGCAGGCGACAAGGTTGAACAAGTCACCAGGATTCCATCGACACCGGCATCCTGGGCTACCATGGTCATCTGCAGCGCTTTGCACCGTGAACGGGGGGACAGGCCACCCTCCTGCCGGAAGTCATCAAGGAGGGTTTCATCGAGGAGATGGATCGCTTGGGCCTTGGGAAACTCATCCTGGAAGGCCGCTTCCATGGGGCTAAAAACTGCCCGGGTGCTCGAAAGAAGGGCCACCCTGGGCGCTTTTCCGGGAACGTCAGTTATAATATTCATTCCTTCATCCCGTTGGTTTCTCGAATGAATCTTGCAAGGCGGCCCCGTCATTCTTATTCGATGCAAATTCCTGCATTAATACTTTTTCCGCCTTGGGCTATGCTCTCTGCGTTAAGCGATTTTCACAACACCCCTTCAATGGCCAAGGCCCGAATGGGCCAAGCGTCGCACCCCTTTACCCGATAAGGCAATCCGATGAAGAAGAACCTTTCGGTTTTGAGCTGGTCCAGGTGAGCAAGCCCTTCGATCAAGGGGATGCCTCGGCTCAACAACTCCACATGCGCCGTCATCCGGCCGAGTTCGGAAAAATTCTCCTCGATGTTATAGGAAAAATCCATGGCCAGGAGTTTTATCCCCACCTCTGCCAGCCATCGGGCGGCTGCGTCGGTCATGGAAATTTTCTCGTCGTCTTTGTAGGGGCAATTTCCAATGACGACAATATCTCCTTGTCGAACGCCCTTTCCCTTTAGATATTCAGGGGAAATTTTTGCTTTTGCAGGAAGTTTAGCCAGATTGATAAATACCGCCTCTCCCCACCAGGCTTCTGCAGGGATGTCGGCAATGTCTGCCGCCTCTTTGCCCTCATAAAGGGCGGGGATAAAGTGGGAAGGGGCTTCGGCATGGGTTCCGATGTGCGACATGGTGTCGATGTCATGCATGAACTCGCCGGCAAATATTTTAAAGCGGCGAATTTCCAGCCTCCGTGCCTCCTTTCCCGGTTCCAACACCTTATTCAGCTCCACGATCCGGCCCTTGCTGAGTATTTCAACGATACCCATTTCCTATCCTTTCCGCCCGCCAATTCCCAGGTAGATTTGGCAGGCCTGATTATGATGAATCCGTTTTTCTAAGATTACGTTTATATTGTTTTTTTGTAATATCCGTGAACGTAATATAGTGGCCCAGACAAGTCAAGAAAAAATGAAAAATTTGAGTAACCCTTCCGGCACGAGTGGCTATGACAGGAATATCGGAGGAACTAACCCTGGTAAAGATTCTGTTTTGGCCGGGGGGCCAGGCCGGTACGCGCCGGAAGCATCGGCTGGGATATCCCTGTTCATGGTGTACTCGCTGAACCTCCGCCGGAGGAGACGCCCCATCCACGGAGAAATCAGCGCCTCATGCTGCCAAGTGAAGCGTCCTGAACCCTGGTTTTGGGAAGGATCATCCGGCATCAGTTAAATAACGAATCATTCGCGACCACAAAATGTGAAGGGGGGCGAGGGTTTTTTTCCCCTTGACGGCTTGATTGTCAATGGCGATAATTAAAGGAGTTTAAAATTTAATCAACTTTAAAAAGGAGGAGAATATGAGCCAAAAAGTCATTGATCTTTTGAATTCCGCCCGGGCCAGAGAATTGGCCGCCATCAGCCAATATATGATTCAGCACTACGAGCTGGAAGATAAGGATTTCGGCAAGCTGGCCAAGAAAATGAAAGAAGTTGGCATCCAGGAGATGAAACATGCCGAAGCGCTGGCCGAGAGGATTTTATTCCTGAAGGGGACGCCCACCTCCAAACCTGAGATGGAAGCCAAGAAGGGGCAGGAAATTGAGGCTATGCTGGCCACGAACATGGACCTGGAAAGCCAGGCAATCAAGATGTACAATGAAGCTGCGGTAGTCTGCGCTCAGGAGAAAGATCAAATCTCCAAACAATTATTCGAAAAACTCCTTGGTGAAGAAGAAGATCACTTCAGTTTCTTCGAAAACACCAAAGAGCATATCGCCAAACTGGGCAACGTTTATCTATCCAGCCTTACAGGCGAATAAAAAACGGAAACGTCTCCCGCCTCTGGTGGGAGACATATTTCATCAAAGAAGATGGCTTCGTAAAAAGTCCATCTGCGGCGTACCTTGTATGTACGCCTCACTCCTCAGGTTTTGCGCGCCTTGCATATGGAGCTTTTTACTTTGCCATCCCAATTTTGACTTTTTGTAACACTTTAGCCCTTTGAAAAGAGGTGAGGCTTAAGGTCAGAGGGAATCCATGGTCCGGGGGCCTGGGCGGCCCGCTTGGAATCATAAGGCGCTGATTTCTTCGCGGGTGGGGCGGGGAAAACGCCCCCCGCCTCCTCCGGCGGAAACAAGCGGGGTTCTTCGTGGCCAAGCGGAAACCCGGCCGATGCTTCCGGCGCGTTCCACCCAGGCCCCCGGACCTCAACAAAGGCGGTAAAACCACTTTTTCAAAACGCTAAATTGTTGCGACTTTTTAAGAGATCATCAAAGAAGGGTGGCTACTTTTTTAATCGCGCAAAGTTCCCCGCACATCGTACAAACATCGCTTTCCTTGGGCAGGCAGGATTCGCGGAGTTTTTGCGCTCTCTCTGGGTCAATGGAAAGCCGGATCTGCTCAGGCCAGTTTAGGGCTTTGCGCGCCCGGGCCATGCTGTTGTCCTTATCCATCGCCCCTTTTAAACCCCGGGCGATGTCGGCGGCATGGCCGGCGATTTTTGAGGCGATGACCCCTTGGCGCACATCGTCAACCGTAGGCAGGCGAAGGTGTTCCGAAGGGGTTACGTAACAGAGGAAGTCGGCTCCCGCCCAGGCAGCGATTGCCCCGCCAATGGCTCCGGTAATATGATCATAACCCGGAGCGATGTCTGTGACCAAAGGGCCCAGAACATAAAAAGGCGCACCGTGGCAGATGCGTTTTTGCAGAAGGACATTGGCTTCGATCTGTTGCAAAGGGACGTGGCCCGGGCCTTCGATCATGACCTGGACTCCCTTGGCCCAGGCCCGTTCGGTGAGTTCCCCCAGAATAAGAAGTTCCTGTATCTGACCGCGGTCCGTGGCATCGGCCAGGCATCCGGGGCGGAGGCCATCGCCCAGGCTCAGGGTCATATCGAAGCCCTTGGCTATTTCCAGGAGACGGTCATATGACTCAAAGAGGGGATTTTCTTTTTTATTGTAATGCATCCACTCCACTAAAATAGCTCCCCCGCGGCTGACCACTCCCATCAGGCGGCCTTCTTTTTTAATTCTTTGCACTGAGTTCAGGGTTACGCCGCAATGCACGGTGATGAAGTCCACGCCGTCTTCTCCATGGCGCTCAATCACGTGGAAAAGATCATCCCCAGTCATCTCCACCATGGCCCGCCCTTTCTTCTCGGGCATCTCCACAGCAGCCTGATAGATAGGCACTGTCCCCACAGGAACCGTTGAGGCTTTAATTACTGCTTTGCGGGTTTCATCGATGTTCGGGCCGGTGGATAGATCCATGATGGTGTCTGCTCCGGCCTCGGTGGCCGCGCCTACTTTGGCCAGCTCTTCTTCAATGTTCGTGCGGTCTTTGGAAGTCCCTACGTTGGCGTTGACTTTGGTGCGCAATCCCTTGCCGATGGCCAGGGGAGATATCGTTTGATGCCTTAAGTTTTGCGTGATAACGATCGTCCCTTCGGCTAGACCCTGACGGATGGTTTCCGCGGAGACTCCTTCGGATACGGCTGTCTTTTCCATGGCCTCGGTGACCGTCCCTTGCCTGGCATATTCTAACTGGGTCATGATCTTTTCTCCCGTTGGCTTGTTAAGTCTTTTTATTAAGTCCATCGTAACCCCGCCGGCTCTCATCCAGGGCCACTTATTTCCTCCGCTGATAGAAAAAATTAAAAAGCCGTCGATTTTTAATGAACCGGCGGCTGGAAACCTTCCCTGGATTTACTTCCCTCCGCTGGTATTATCCAACAGGTTCGAGGGGTCATCCCGAACGACTCTTTCAGGATCTCTCAGCCGGTTCAGCTCCCCCAGTAAATCTTATTATTATTCTACGCTTATTGGAGGATTTGTCAAGAGGGCTTGAAATTTGCCTTGCAATTCAGACACTATTGATGTCTGTGGTTGGGGTGGCGAGGCGGTTTTGGGTGCCAAGAGCTTTTGCCGTGCTGAGCATGAGCGTGGGTTATGACACCAGAAGTATATCGCGGCCTCTTTTGCGATTCGCTAATGGATGATCCTTCCCAGGCACGGGGTTCAAAGCGCTTCGCTTGACAGCAGGAGGCGCTGGTTGTTTCATTGACGGGGCGGGAAAAGGCACCCCGCCTCATTTGGCGGAGACACGGTTTAAAACTTTTGGAAGGGCTTTTCCCAACCGATGCTGCCCGCGCTCATTGCCCCGAACCCCGTCCCAGGAATAGAGATTTTGTAAAGTGAATGGGGGCGAGGTCAATTCATCTATTGCCTGGAAAAGGACAGTATTTTAAAATGAGACAGGCGGGTAAAAATAGGCAGGAGCTGCCCATGAAATCAGACGAAAAAACTTCAGGAATTCTGTACATCGTCTCCACCCCCATCGGCAACCTGGAGGACATAACCCTGCGGGCACTTAGAGTGCTCAAGGAAGTGGACCTGATCGCGGCCGAGGACACCCGGCGCACGCGACAGATCCTTTCTCACTATGGAATTCATAAACCTCTAATCAGCTACCATGAACACAACCGCAGGATGCGGGAGGAATCCCTTCTCGCTGAAATTAGGGAAGGAAGGAACGTGGCTCTGGTCACCGATGCTGGAACACCGGGGATATCAGATCCGGGCGAGCATTTGGTGAAACGGGCAATCCAGGAGTCCATCCCTCTTGTTCCTATTCCCGGACCATCCGCCCTTGTCGCCGCTCTTAGTGTTTCCGGGTTGCCCACCGAAAGTTTTCTTTTTTATGGTTTTCTTCCGGCGAAGGCTGCCGCCAGAAAAAAACTATTACTTTCCTTAAAGGAGCGCGCCGAAACCCTCATCCTTTACGAATCTCCCAAACGCCTGAGCGCCTTCCTGGAAGATGCGGCCCAGATTCTTAATGAACGGCAGGTGGTTGTGGCGAGAGAGATGACCAAAGTTTATGAAGAAGTTTACCGGGGAACGGCCGGTGAAATTTTAAGGACGCTCGGAGAAGAAGAGGTTAAGGGAGAGGTGACTATCGTCATCGAGGGATGCACCCGTCCGGTCAAGGTCGAGTCTTCAGCCATAGCCGAAATGCTCGATGTCTATTTCCGGGAGATGGGTCTTTCTATGAAGGAAGCGGTTGAGCGAGTGTCCGCAGAGCTTGAGGTTTCCAAGCGGGAAGTATACAGGGAAAGTTTGAAGATCAAAAAGAGATATGGAGAGGAAAACGGAGCGGGGATAAACGAGGATTAAGCGGCCAGCAAAGCTTATAAGCCCCCGCCCCTAAAGTAACAACCAGCCGCCTCATTTTGGCAAGCAGGTGGCCCTCCCGCCTGGATTAGGGCACATTCTCCGATGCGGGAGGGAAATAACCTGGTTTCCGGATGAGCCGGAGAGTTATTTCTTCGGGCGTAACACTTTAGCTCTTTGAAAAGAGGTGGAGCGTAACGGCCGAGGGAATCCATGGCCCGGGGGCCTGGGCGGCCCGCTTGGAATCATGAGGCGCTGATTTCTTCGCGGGTGGGGCGGGGAAAACGCCCCCGGCCTCCTCCGGCGGAAACGCGCGGGGTTCCTCGTGGCCAAGCGGAAACCCAGCCGATGCTTCCGGCGCGTTCCGCCTAGACCCCCGGGCCTCGACAAAGGTGGTCAAACCATTTTTTTAAACCGCTAAACTGATACCTTCGGGCCTTTCTTCTGCATGGGCGCTTGGCAGCAGATGATATCGCAGGCCTCGATACAGCCGCAAACCTCATCGACCGTAACAGCCAGCCCGCAGACTTGGCAAGCGTAAACATCACCTGGGTTTGTTTTTCCCTTGGCTACCGCCTTTTTTGCCGGCGCTTTCTTCGGTGCAGCTTTTTTAACGGCCATCTTCCTTTCCTCCTTTCCCTGGTTTTAATTAATGAGCGCCCTGGCTCATTCCCTTATTTCCACCGGACCCAATTGCGCGAACTCCTCCCGGAATTTTTCGGCGCGGCCCACGATAACAATCAGCATTATTTCCGGATGAAGATGTTTCCGGGCCGAGCGGCCCATCTCCTCGAGAGTAATTGCTGATACCTTTGCGGGATACACCGAAAGATATTCCAGGCCCAGCCCATTAACCTCGGCCTGGATGATCCTCTGGCCGATCTGCGATAGCGTTTCAAATTTCATGGGGTAGCTGCCTGTTAAAAAATTAATGGCTTCCGCCCTTTCCTGGTCCGTGGCCCCCTGATCGATGAATGACCGCTTAACCGTTAGGATTTCCCGGACGCAGGGGAAAGTCGTTTCCGTAGGGGTAAAGGTGGAAATGAGGAAAGGCCCTGCTTTTTTTCGGGGTTCCAGGGATGCGCGAATGCCGTAAGTATACCCTAATTCCGAACGGACCCGCTGCATCAAACGGGAGGAAAATCCTCCGGCTCCCAGGACGTAGTTCATGGCCTCGAAGGAAAGGTAATCCGGGTGGGCATGCTGGATTCCTACATGGCCCAGCCGAATCTGGCTCTGGGTCAGATCCGGGCGGTCGATTAAAATCGTCCTCACTGCGGAGGGAGGAAGAGGAGAGAAATCCTTCTCCCTTACAGTTTTCCCCCGGTTCGCCGATGGAAAGTTGGTTTCGACCCAGCGGAAACAGGCCTCGACCGGGAAATCACCGGCCACTACCAAAAAACACCCATCCTTTAGGTAAAGGCTCTGGTAGAATTGGGCAACTTCCTCGCAGGAAAGATGCGGGAGTGATTTTAAGGTTCCGTAAACAGGGTGATCATAAACCGTTCCCTGGAAGAGAATTTCCTGAAAGCGCTCGTCGGCTACGAGCGAAGATTCATCCCTCTGCTGGACGAGCGCCGCAATCCGGCGCCTTTGCAAATGCTCAAATTCTGCGGGGGAGAAGGCGGGCTGGGTGCAAATTTCCAGGAGCAGGTCCATTAGTTTTGCAAAATCTTCCCTAAGACCCGAGATATGCAAAATAGTGGCGTCCCAGCCGGAATGGGCGGAAAGGGTAGCTCCCAGGGCATCCACTTCCGCAGCTAATTGAGCGGCCGAACGCTTTTTTGTTCCCAGAGTGAGCATTTCCGCGGTTAGATCAGACAGGCCCGCTTTCCCGGGAGGGTCGGCCTCGGCGCCCAAAGGAAGGACGAGGTGAAAGCTCACCAGCGGAAGTTCGGGCTTGGGGACGGCGTAAATTTTCAGGCCGTTCGGCGTAAGGGCTGAAGTAATTTTCGGAAGGGAAAATGTTTTCAATCGGCTCCTCTCGTTCAGGCCAATTCCCCCAGCTCTTCGTGTTCGCTTTGGCTGACCATCTTAAGGGACACCACGGTCCGGTTTTCCGGCTTAAGATATTTCTGGGCTACCCGCAGAACATCTTCGGCGGCAATGCTTTCATACCGCGGGAGGACGGAATAGAGAAGACGAACATCGCCGGCGCGCACCTGGTAGAGGCCGCCCAGCAGTCCTTTGAAGAAAAACGTCTGCAGACTGCGCAGGAACTGCGAACGCGCCTGTTTTTTGATTTTGCTTAGTTCTTCCCCGGAAATGAGTCTCTGGCGAAGGTCTTCTACCTCCGCCCAGACTTCTTGTTCGAGGCTTTCCAGGGAAACTGCCGGCGCGGCAATGGCGTAAATCTGCAAAAGACCCGGATCCATGGAAAAGAAAGGAGGATATCCCATCTCCGCTCGAGCTTCCACGGCCTTCCCAGGTTTTTCCAATTTTTCATAAAAGCGGGAAGACCGGCCTGTGGAGAGAACTCCGCATAGAATCTGCAAAGGCAAAAGGTCAGGGTGAGAGATCCCCGGGATATGGAAGCCGGCAAAAAAAGCGCCTACCCGGGAAACTTTTTTGAAGGTGGCGCGCTTCTCTCCCCGTTGGGGTTTTTCCGGGGTTATGGCCACCCGGGGAGATGTTTGCGGTGGTAATTGCCCGTAATGCCGCTCCACAATTTTAAAAGCTTCCCCAGCAGAGACATCTCCTACAATCACAACGACAGCATTGTTGGGGTCGTAATAAAGCCGGTAGTACTCCTGGCAATCTTTTAGGGTTAAATTTTGCAGATCATGATCCCAGCCGATGACCGGGAAGCGATAAGGATGTTGTTCGTAGGCCAGGGCAAAAAGCTGTTCAATGAGTAACCCGAAGGGGGTATTCACCGAGCGCAGCTTGCGTTCACTGCGCACTACCTCCCTCTCGGGTTCGAGGCTTTCGGGCGTAATCTGCAGATTGGCTAATCGATCCGCCTCCAGGCGTATGGCCAGTTCCAGCCTGTCAGCCGGGAGATTTTCGTAGTAAGAAGTGTTGTCGGTAGTGGTGAAGGCGTTTAGGGTGCCGCCGTTGGCCTGGATGATCCGGGAAAACTCTTCCGGACCAACTTCTTTGGTCCCCTTGAACATCATGTGCTCGAAGAGGTGGGTGATGCCGGTAATGCCTGGTTTTTCGTACCGGGAGCCGGCGGCGAAGTGAACCTGGTAAGAAACGATGGGCAATGAATGGTCTTCGGCCACCAGCACGCGCAATCCGTTTGCCAGGCGGTGTTCGTAAAATTCAGGAATCTCTTTCATGATTGGTTCATTGCTCACGGACAACCATGGTTCCGGCCACTCTATCATGTAAGGAGCGTTTGCTCCTGGTGAAGCCCACCCAGAAAAAGCCGAGAAAAATTGGCAACGCGGAGAGGATATAGGCTATGGACCGGGACAGAGCCCTGGAAAAAGTTAACGATTGCCCGTTGGTCTGGACAACCCGCAGCCCAAAGACCATTTTTCCGATGGTCTGGCCCCAGGCTGCATGGAAAAAAGAAAAATAGGCCAGCCCCAGGAGAATGGCTAAGGGAACGAGCGCAGGAAATATGGCGAGGATAAGGCTCAAAAAAGAAAAATCCCGACTCCCTGCGGGTGGCGCCAATCCTACCGCTAACAGACCGGCCACCACAAAAAAAATGAAAAGGAGTAAAAGAAAGAGCTGATCAATGGTAAAAGCCAGCAGGCGCAGCCAGAACCCTCCCCGCAAGGCGCGCTCCCAGGTAGAGGGCTTGGGGGTTTCGGCGAAAGGCTCCTCCGGGGAAAGCGCTTCCCCTAGAGAAAATCCAGCGCCATAATCGACGCCGTAATTCATCCCCCGGGAATCCAGGATTATCCTGGGGCCGGCGTCAATTTCCGACGGCCCTTTTCTTTCCGGAGAAAGGAGCCCATCGGGCTGGGGAGAAAGATGCCTTTGAACTTCCCGCTGGGCCGGCTCTTCTTCGCCGGAAATCTTCAAGAGCTGGCTAAGGGCCTTTAGATCTTGATGGCAGTGCGGGCAAAAAACGGCATCATCGGGAACTTGAGCAAGGCAACGTTTACACTTCATCTCTTTTCCTGTTATCGGAACTTGCAAGAATTATAGTGGCGGGGTGCGTAAGAGGCAAGAAAAAAATCTTCCTCAATTGTATCAATTTAGCGGTTTGGAAAAGTGGTTTGACCACCTTTGTTAAGGCCCCCGGGCCACGGATTCCCTTGGCCCTTACGCCCCGCCTCTTTTCACAGGGCTAAAGTGTTACTCTCAATTCAGGTCTCCCCAGATAAATTGCAGCAAGCTGACAATGGCGACTCCGGCGGTTTCGGCCCGTAAGACCCGTGGCCCAAGACGAATCGGACGGAAACCGGCTTGTTGGGCCTTAAGGGCTTCCCGTTCAGCAAAACCTCCTTCCGGTCCAACCAGAGCGTAGATGGAAGAACTCGGATCTCTTAAGGCATCCCTGAGCGTTCCATTTTTCTCCTTTTCCCAGAGAAAAATCCTAACTGCTCCCTCGAATTTTTTGTGCAAGGCTTCGGCGAAGGAGCAGGGGGAATGAATGCGCGGAACCCTTAGCCGCCCGCACTGTTTGGCCGCTTCGGCCACAATCTTCTCCCAGCGCGATTTCCTTGAACTGGCCTTTTCCCCTTCCCATTGGGGGACGGCATGCTCGGAAAAAAAGGGAACGATTTCGGAGACGCCTAATTCCGTGGTTTTCTGGACAAGCCAATCGAATTTGGCAGACTTCAGCAGACCCATTCCCAGGATGATTTGCAAAGGCGGCTCTGTAGTATTGGTGGGTGACTCCGATAGAAGTTTAAAAGAAATTTTTCCAGGAGAAATGTCAGAGATGGCCGCAGCATATTCTTTTCCTTCACCGTTAAAAAGAACCACGGCATCGCCGGTTCTCAGGCGCAGGACTTTGCGGATATGCCTGATTTCGTCCTGATCTTCAACGACCGTTTCCTGACCCTTAATATTTTCCTTGAGAACTTTGAATCGGAGGCGTTTCATTCCCTTCCGTTTATCCGGCCCATGACGAAACAGGCCCATCCTTTCCATACTCTGGATTGCCGGATTTGCAGTTTTAGTCCGGCGAAGACCCCGGCAATCTCTTTTCTTTGCCCGGGTAGAAACCCGGAAATTATTAAAACTCCTCCGGGGGCAATTTGGGCGGTAAGGAGAGAGACCATGCTCAAGATCTCTTGGGGCAAGAGGTTGGCCAGCACGATGTCAAAACCACGGCCCAAGCTGTTAAGTGTCCCAACACGAAAATCGATCTCCCTCCCGACCTTGTTCCCGGCCGCATTTTTCCGGGCTGAGGCTATAGCCACCGGATCGATGTCCAGGCCCAGAACCGGTTTTGCTCCCAGCTTTCTCGCGGCAATCGCCAATATTCCGGAGCCGGTCCCTACATCCAACACGGACGGCTGGCCGGGAAAAGATGCCATTTTTTCATCAAGAAATTTAAGACATAAGTGCGTACTGGGGTGGGTACCGGTGCCAAAGGCCATGCCCGGATAGATTTCAATGACTATTTCTTCTTTGGGAGCGGAATATTCTTCCCATGGGGGTTTAACAACAATTCGGGGAGTTATCCGGATAGGCTTAAAATTGGCCTTCCAGGCTTCCGCCCATTTCTCTTCTTGGATGATTCTGGGGCGCAGAATGGAAATGTCCCGGCGGGGCTGGCCAAGATTTAGCAGGTAGGCTTGAATTTTTTTCTTTTTTAACCCGGAGAACTTATCTTTGGGGAAGTAGGCGATGAGGCATTCCTTTTTCCCTTTTAATGAACTTAAAGCATTTTCCTGAATAACTCCCGGGGAACCCTCTTCGATTAAAAAATTGGAAACAACTTCCCCGAGATCAGGGTGAATCAGCACCCGTAATTCTATCCAACAATTCTTTTTAACAATTTTAGGCACTTTAGCCCACTTTAGGCGCTTGTAACACTTTAGCTGTTTGAAAACCATCCCGAACAGAGTGATTTTTAAGGGCGTCATCCTGCGAAAGCAGTCCGCCTCAGGCGGACAGGATTTTTCCTAATGGGTTCTGGATTCCCGTTTTCACGTAATGACAAAACGTAGACTTTTTTCAAAGGGCTAAAGTGATACAATTTATTAAGTTAACACTTGGATAGCACCCACCTCTCCCTGATTATCCTCCATTCGCTATCCCTATGTTCCCGTATAAGCTTAATGGTATCCTCAGTTAAATGTCGGAACCTTCTTTGTTTTATTAAATATTCCTCAACGGGTTTTAATGTTTTGGAAATAACGTTCATCCTGACTTTCCCGTTTTCATATTCAGCCAGATACCACATACCGGTTTCAACGGCAAGCTTTCCAATCTCTACCGTGAGATCGGAGGCAAATCCCCACCCTGTTGGGCATGGGCACATAATATGGATGAACCTGGGTCCTCTGATGCTCTTCGCTTTTTCCATCTTGTTCATAAAATCATAAGGGTAGGCTGAACTGGCTGTCGCGGCATAGGGTATGCGGTGGGCAATCATGATCTCAAATAGATTCTTCTTGGGTTTTTTCTCGCCGTAGGAGGCCGTACCGGATGGCGAATTGGTCGTGTTGGCTCCGATCGGGGTCAGGCTGCTCCTCTGGACTCCCGTATTCATATACGCTTCATTGTCGTAACAAATGTAAATGAAATCATCCCCGCGTTCTACAGCTCCGGACAGGGCCTGCAAACCGATGTCGGCAGTGCCGCCGTCGCCGGCCAACCCTAAAACATGAACATCGGTTATGCCCTGGGCTTTTAGCCCTGCTGACATGCCTGTCAATACCGCTCCCGTCCCGGCAAAAGCCATGGTAAGCGACGGCACGGAATAGTTCATCTGAGGATACTGGGTTGTAACTGTGGACATGCAACTGGCCGGAAGGGCAACAATGGTCCTTTCACCCAAAATTTTCAAGGCCAGCCGGCCGATGGTCCCGAGGCCGCATCCCGGGCAAGCCTTATGGCCGTATAGATACTCCTTATCCGTAAGGTTTTTTACCTTCACCATTTTTACCACCTCAATCCTATAAATTGTAATTCCTTCTCATCATGACCCTGGGTCAGGCTAAAAAGCTTGTTATACATTTTTTCGATATGTTCCTTGGTAATATCCCTCCCGGCGATACCGGCAATAAAGTTGATGACTTTTGAACAAAACCAGGAACTGGCCAGTGCAGACTTAATATCCGAGGCCACCGCCCCTTCATATCCAAACGATATATCCCGATCGATTATCCCCATCGCTTTCACCCTTGTGCTTAAGCCCTTAAAGTATTCTAAGGGAAACGGCCTGTAAAATCTCAGTTTCACCAGGCCGACTTTTAAACCCATATCCCTCATTTTATCCACGACAATCCTTATAGTGCCGATTATACTGCCCATCCCGACAAGTAGAACCTCAGCATCGGCACATCGATACTCTTCTACCAGGCCGCCATAATACCTGCCAAACTTGTCTCCGAACTTTTTATCAACTTCTTCGATAACTTTCTTGGCATTATCCATCGCCTGCTGCTGCTGGAACCTGAACTCCATATTCCATTCAGTGGAAGCCGTCATACAAAAGCTTCGCGGATGGTTGAAATCGATGGCGTTCCTGGATTTAAAAGGCGGCAGGAATTCATCCACATCCTTTTGTTGCGGAATGTCCACCAGCTCGTAGGTGTGGGTATTTACGAATCCATCTATATTGACCATGACCGGGGTGTACACCCGGTCATCTTCGGCGATGGCATAGGCCTGAATGATCATATCTAAGGCTTCCTGTCCATTTTCCACATAAACCTGGATCCATCCCGTATCCCTCTGGGCCAGTGAATCTCTCTGGTCTCCGAATATATTCCAGGGCGCCGCCAATGTCCGGTTGGCATTCATCATGACGATAGGAAACCTGCTTCCGCTAACATAGTGAAGCATCTCATGCATATAGGCCAACCCCTGGGATGAGGTTGCGGTAAACGCCCGCGCCCCCACTAAAGATGCGCCCATGGCCGCACACATGGCGCTGTGCTCGCTTTCCACATGTATGTACTCACAGTCCATTAGCTTATTGGCCACAAATTCTGATATTCGTTCAACAACGATCGTCTGAGGAGTAATGGGATAAACAGGGATGACATGGGGCCGGCATAATTTCGCACCGTAGGCTACAGCTTCATCTCCGTTTAGGAAGTCTAAATTTGAACTTTTGGATTTATTGATCATCCGCTTCGCCCTCCTGAACCATCGTTATTGCATCTTTCGGACACTCATGGGCGCATAATCCGCAGCCCTTGCAATAATTCATATCGATTGTAAGCTGCTCATTTTCTTTGCCGATCACCCCCTCAGGGCATAAAACCCAGCATAATAGGCACTTGGTGCATTTGGGATGATCGATAACGGGTCTTTGCACTCGCCAGCCGGCATTGGGTTCAGTCAATATGCCTGCCGCGGCGCTGGGCCCAAGAGGCATTTCTTCCAGGGACTCCGGAAATTTGAATTTGACGATCTGCGGTTTGGCCATTTATTCCACCCCCCGAATTACCTTATAGGCATGCTCAATCGCCTTTTTATTTGTTTGGCGCAAACTTTCAGACATTCCCTTATCAACCGCTTGCAAGATTGAATCGAGATCGATAAAGTCATGCACGGCCGCAAATGCTCCCAGCATGGCCGTGTTGGCAATGGGAGCGCCCAACTCCTCCATGGCGATCGTTGTCGCATCGACCGTGATCACCTTGAAGTTACCTTTGAATTTAAAACTATCAGGGTTTAACCTGGTATTTATTAGTATTTTTCCTCCGTCCTTTAAACCTTTGGTAACATCCACCGTTTCCATAAGAGTCTCATCGATAACCACTACACAATCACATATGTACACCTGGCTGTGGTCTGTTATTGGCTTGTTATCAATCCTGGTGAATCCCAGTACAGGGGCGCCTCTCCGTTCCGGGCCGAAGGATGGGAAAGCCTGCGCATAATTGTTGCCAAATACCGAAGCTGCCAGCCCCAGCAATCTGGCTGCGGTAAACCCTCCTTGTCCCCCTCGGGCATGCCATCTCACTTCAATCAATTCTAATACCTCCCGTATAGATAATTTGGTTCATCTCCAAATTATAGTGAACGGCTTAAATAAGTTGACATCCAGGGAAAGGGTCATTGCGAACGAAGTGAAGCAATCTCATGAGATTGCCGTGTCGTTTCGCTCCTCGCAATGACAACTTTCTTTTGACGTTTACTATAGTTGATCAAATTTTTAATGAAAGCCTGCCAAGGGCCCGGAAGGAAAGGCAGATTGCGCCGCAAGCATCGGCGGGATATCCACTTCCATAAACCCAGAGCTTACCTTCCGCAAAGCGCAGCGGGGACGGGGAAACAAAGCTTCGAAGAAATTGCAGACTCCCCCGCCAAAGCTTAGGAGAGATATGTGCCTCATGATTGCAAGCAAGCTGATTTTCCTTCCGGGCCCCTGAAATCACTGCCCATTTTAAATATGCCAGCTCTTTGACCTTCAACTAATTTGGAGATGACCCGATAATTATTCTATCAAGGTTTCAAGAGAAGCGAAGTTTTTTTATGTTCTTGAATGGTTTTGTCGCTGAACCACCAATACATCTTATCCCCATTGATGAAGGCCTGAATCTGATCCTTGGCGTGGGGATGAAAAAAACGTCCGGATACACCCCCAGGTAAAACAGCCAAGACTTTATCATCATCGCTCAAGTCAGCCACCATTCTTAGAGAAGCTGAATTCGTAACCTTGAATGGATCCTTAAACTCATAAATACCCCGGCAGAGGGTTTCACCGGAACCAAGGAAGGCGTGAGGGCCGTCGCCTAACAGCCCCTTGCCAAATCCTTCTCTCCGAATGGGGCTTACGAATTCGATGGTGTGCACCTTGCCCCACTTCCACTCCTTGGGATACTTGCCAAGGGAGGCGCGGAGTTTATCGGCCGCAGCCAATGCGGCTTGCTGGAAAAGGGCATTCCTCGTTTCCTTGAGGTCTTTGGTTAGGACATTGTCAAACCAGGGCGATGTTCCTTCAAGCACCATCTGCTTAAGCCTTTCCTGCCAGAAATACCAATTCTTCAACATGGTCAGGGCAAGATCTTGGCCCAGCTCATCCTGGAAGGTAAGGAAGGCAAATTCCCGATAGACCGCCTGGAATATAGTCGGGGCAGGCTGGTCGAGCGCATTCTTATCTTTGATGAAAAGCTTTTCGCAAAGGACCTCAAAAGGAAGCGATTTATCCCCCTCTAAATATCGGTTAGGATCTTTGGGGTCCAGAGTCTCAATGTAAAGATCCTGGGAATCGCCGCAGGCATTCGTGACGCCAATAGCAATATGTTCGTTCCGGCCAACCACAATGACGGGAATTCCGGGAATACTGACTCCGACCATCCGGAATTCGGAGGTGATGATGCCGCAGGGGTACCACGGTCCGGGCAAAATCCGGGAATCGAGATGAGGATCATTGGCTAAAATGGGCTTTCCTCCCGGGGAAAGCTTCGGCCCTGTCGTCCAGTTGTTACTTCCGATATGCAGGGGCCTATCTTGCAGATAAGCGAGGAGGCTTTGGTCAGAAGCGAGATTGATCCCGCTTGATTCATGGGCATGGGTTTTGGATAAAGCGGTTCCTGGAGCCAGATCATCCGGGTTAATGTTTAAAGGAAATATTTTTTTAGCCTTCTCCAGCCCGACTTTTTCAATAAGCATCTGGGCGATGAATTCAGTTTCAATGTTAGCCGCTGAATTCCAGCTCATGAGATACATAATCGCCAGCACGTCCGGGAAGTCCCAAAGTCCGGGCTTGATACCCGCCAGATTGAATTCCAGAGGATGTTCCTTCGAGCCGTTTTTGATGTAGGCATTGATTCCATCAATGTATTTCTGGGTAAAGAGTTTGGTTTGAGCATCCAGGATTCCCGCGTGCCGTTTGCCAAGGCGATGGAGCCCGATGGTTCTCATCCGGGTGTCGAGGGGTCCTCCTTTCTCCCCGATCATGTCGCTGATCCTCCCGGTGGCAAAGAGTCTGGTCAGCTCCATCTGGAAAAGCCTGTCCTGAGCAGTGATAAACCCCATAGCCATGAGGGCATCATCCGGGTTCTTGGCATAGATGTAAGCCATTCCTTTTTCGTCCCGCAGCACGGTAACCGCTTCTTTTAGCCCGGGGAGGGTCAAAGCCCCTTCCTGCTGATAACGATTCAGGCGGGATAAACCGAAGAGAACTGCGGCTATTATAATAACAAAGACCAAACCGAGAATAGGCCACTTTTTAGAAACTCACATCATTGCCCTCCTTTTTTGGTTGGCAAGCTTGATGGTTTCGTAAAAAGTCCATCTGCGGCTTTGCGCTTCACCTTCGTCGTTGCAGCGTACCTATAAGTACGCTTCACTCCTCAGGTTTTGCGCGCCTTGCATCTGGAGCTTTTTACGAAACCATAGTTCTGATGACTTTTTACGAAATCATCAAGCTTATTTTACAAATGTAAGCAAAATTAGCAACAGGAAATTCATATTGCAATTCAGACACTATTGACGGCTGTGGTTGGGGTGGCGAGGCGTTTGGGGGTGCCAAGAGCTTTTGCCGTGCTGAGCATGAGCGTGGGTTATGACACCAGAACTATATTGCGGCTTCTTTTGCGATGAGTTTTTTTAGCGAAGGCAAAAGGACAGGTAAGTGGGGCAGGCGACTGATGCTACCTCCCGTTGAAGGGATAATCGAATCGGTTATGGGCAGCGGAATGAATACTCTGAAACATTTTTTCACGGGGAATTAGAGGACAATCTCCGGGTCGCTCCAATAGCGATCTATGGCGGGGTTACGAGGGGCCGGAGGAATCCGCCTTGTTGGAATTCGCTACTGTCTGAATTGCAGGAAATTTGCCACCCCTCAGTTTATTCGCCCCCTATTTTATCGTGGCTCTGGCCCCTAACTAAAAACTGGGGGGAGACAATGGCTCTAAACCTCGCCCTAAGAGGGTTTATCCAAAATCTCACGCACCTTGCCCTCCAGGGCTTTGAAGGTGAAAGGTTTTTGCAGAAACTCGGTTCCTGGTTCCAACACGCCATGCTGGACGATGGAATTGTCCGGATACCCGGACATATAGAGGACTTTCATCTCCGGATGTTTCGGAGTTGCCTTTTCAGCCAACTCCTTACCGCTCATCCGAGGCATGACCACATCTGTTACCAGCAAATGAATCGGCCCGGAATACTGATCACAGATGTGCAGGGCCTCTTGGCCATGATGAGCCTCCAGCACGGTGTAACCGTTACTCTGCAAGGTTTTGCGAATCATTGTGCGCACTGCCTTTTCATCCTCCACAAGGAGGATGGTTTCCGCCCCTTGCCTTGCTGATATGCGGGTGGGTTCGATCGGCCTGTATTTTTCTTTGGCAGATTCAGCGGCTTTTGGCAGGTATATTTTGAATGAGGTCCCCCGACCCGGTTCGCTGTAAACCCAGATGTTTCCCCCGCTCTGTTTGACGATTCCATAGACCGTCGATAATCCCAACCCCGTTCCTTTGCCCTTTTCTTTGGTGGTAAAAAAGGGCTCAAAAAGGTGAGACTGAGTTTCTTTATCCATCCCGCAGCCGTTGTCGCTCACGGCCATCATCACGTAGGGGCCGGGTTTTACCGAAACATACTGCCTGGCATAGTTTTCGTCCAATACTACATTCTTAGTTTCGATCGTTAGTTTCCCTCCACGGGGCATGGCATCTCGGGCATTGACGGCCAGGTTCATGATGACCTGTTCAATCTGGCCGGGGTCAACCTTCACAGACCAAAGCTCCTGGTCCAGAGCAGTCAGCAACTGGATATCCTCGCCGATCAGGCGCCGGAGCATCTTATTCATATTGGTTACTATTCCATTGAGATCCAGCACTTGGGGGTGAAGCACCTGCCTGCGCCCGAAAGCAAGGAGCTGCCGGGTCAAGGACGTGGCCCTCTCCGCAGCCATCAGGATTTCTTCCACTTCTTCATGGCGGGGGTCGCCGGGGTCGAACTTTCCGAGTAAAATTTCGCTGTATCCCTTGATGGTCATTAACAAGTTGTTGAAATCGTGGGCCACCCCGCCGGCTAACTTGCCAATGGCCTCGACCTTTTGCCACTGGCGTAACTGCTCCTCGCTTTTGCTGAGCGCTTCTTCCGATTTTCTACGCTCAGTGATGTCTTCAAAGGTTGAACGGATGCCAATGATCTGTCCGCCTTTGTCGCGGATAACCCGATCCTTGACTAATACCGGCAACGTGGTTCCATCTTTGCGCCGGTAAGTGCGCTCGAAGGTTTCGTGGAAGGAAACATCCCCGGCGATTTTGGCCATGAGGATTTTGCGGGTCAATTCTTCCTCCACGACAAATTTCCAAACCGGCTGGCTCAGCATCTCCTCGGCCGTGTAACCCAGGATTTCGAGTTCGGCGCGGTTGACCTGGACAATATTCCCTTCGGAGTTTAGTTCATGGAAGCCAATGGGGGCCTCGTCGTAAATCTGGCGATATTTCTCTTTGCTTTCTTCCAGGGCCTCCTCTGCCTGTTGGTGTTTTCTTGCGGATTCCTCCAATTCCTTAACCCGCTGGCGCAACGCGGCCAATTCTTCAATAAGTTGGCTCTTTTTTTTGTACAGGCCTTTCATCTGATATGCCATTCCCAGGCAGCGCGAAATTTTATAAAAAAATCTTCATACGTTCTGAATATCCTCACCCGGCATAGGCGAAACCCAAAAGGATAGTGGCAAAAGCCAAAATCCGAATAACGAAATCCAAATTTCAAATGCGAAATTTCAAATTTCTTAAACAAACGACGTTTGGAATTTAGATTTTTGGTAACAGTTTAGCCATTTGAAAAGCTGTCAAATCCCCCTTCATCCCCCTTTTGCAAAGGGGGAAAAGGCTGAATCTTTAATCGAATTCCAATAAAAAACCTCTCCTCCCTTTGCCAAAGCCTGCCTGCGGCAGGCAGGGGAGGTCGGGAGGGATTTCTGGTCCGCCCGAGGCGGATCAAAGCGCTAAATTGTTACTTTTTTTTGGGTCTTCTCCAAATCGTGTGGGTAAAAATAAGCCTAAAAATATCAAATAGCCCTTTATTTATGCGGTTTTTATGACTTGTAAAGGGTGTAAAAATAATGCTATGAATTTCTCATGCGAAAACATAAACGACTCTGGGACCTTTT
>VGSF01000082.1 GCA_016875165.1 Deltaproteobacteria bacterium | reverse complement strand
GTATCTAACCGAGCTTGTCGTGGCATGGGCTGATTTTATAAAAAAGGGGGTGATCTTGTCAAGCGCAATGCACTGTAAGAATCAACGTCCCCCACTCCCCCGTCCCCCACTCCCCCATTCGCGTCCCCCATTTTCAGGCTCTGGGCTGGGTCGGCAAACATACGGCAGGATCCCATCCAGTAGGCAAGCCAGGGGCGGATTTCGACCAGTCCAGGAGGGAGGCTTCGCAGCCATCCCTCCAAAACCGAATACCTGCCCTGAGCATGCATCACCGGGGCATGTTTGAGGATCAAGTGGATCAGAGTTTCCCAATCTCCGATTTCCTGCAGGAGGCGAACCGCACTCTCCACCTGCCCATATTCCTCCAGAAGCTCAGCCGCCTGGCCTCTAGAGAAGGAGAGGTTCTGCCCGGAAAAGGTCTCTTCAGCTCGAGAGAGGAGGAATTTCCGAAAGAGAGGATGGTAGCCGTAAATGGGCTCCTCAAGGACTCGTTTCTCCATAAAATAGTTTCCCCGGTTCAGGCGGGCGAGCGTCCGCCCGGCCTGAGGCTGTCCGGTGAGCCTTTCAGCCATACTTTCGGTCATCTGGGGGAGAAGGGCTGTCTTCAGCAGAAAATCCCTTGTTTCCGGGTCCAGGGGATTCAAGATTTCATTGGAAAAATAATCGAAGATCTCTTCCTGCACCAATTTCCCGAGCTGCTTGAAGTCCATCTTCTCGCGCTTCAACCGCTCCAGGAGGAGAATCAACCCGGCTGCCCACCCATCCGCAGTGCTGTGGAGCTGCTGAAGGGTCTTTTTGGGTAGTTTCTCTGGAAATCGCACGCTGGCGATTCCTGATGATTCTTCCAGGGTCAGACGTAGCTCATTCCAACCGAGGACTCCCATCAGATGATTCGCCTCTAAACGGACCAATGCCGGGTGAGGGTCCAGGCGGCTGATCAGGAAGACATTGATGCCCTCAGGGATGCTGGATAAGCCATGAAAGATGATCTCATGGAACGAGGCTTCGGGCGGGACATCCTGGTAATTGTCGAAGACAAGGATAAAAGGACTCCTCAGCCTCTGGTAGAGATTCTCAAAATACCGCAGGGTAAAAGTCGATACTCCCTGGAAGTACTCTGGAGTGAGCAAAGGGAGCGGAATTTTCACCCGCGGGGAAACTTTTTTGGCGGCCAAACCGAGAAAGTAGAAAAAAGTAGCCACATCCGCATCCCCCCGGTCGAGTCGGTACCACAGGCAGGGGAGCCGCCGGGTTTCGATGTAGCTTGAGGCTAAAGTTGTTTTGCCGCACCCCGCCGGACCGGAAATCCAGATCACTGGCTGCTGGCGCAGGCGATCTAAAAGGTCGAAGGTCCGCTCCCGCGCAAAAACGCGGGTAGAAACGGGGCGAGCTAATTTAGCCAGCGAGGATGTTGGGTGTCTATCCTTACCCATCAGGCTTCACGCTTCACCTCATACCATTAAAAACCCGCCATCAATGTTAAAGGCCTGTCCCGTGATGGCGGACGCTTCGCGACTGGCCAGATACACGACGAGCGGGGCAATCTCGTGAGGCTCCAGGCGGCGGCCAATCGGCGTCACAGTCGCCTCGAGTTCCGCGACCGATTTGCCAAGGCGCTTGGCCTCATACTCCATGCGCAAATTGTTCATGCGGGTGCGCACAGGCCCGGGGCAAATGGCGTTTACGGTGATGCCCTGATTGGCCGTCTCCATAGCCAAGGTGCGCATCAGCCCCAGGAGTCCATGCTTGCTCGCGGCATAGGCCGCGCCGTGCAGCAATCCAATCTTGCTGTTGACCGACGCGGTCATAATGATGCGCCCGTACTTGCGCGCGATCATTGAGGGTAAAGCCCTCTTCGAGAACAGGTAGGGCACAGTGAGGTTGACATAGAGCAATGTCTCCCAGAAGTCGTCGTCGTAATCGACCACGGGTTTGGGGTTCGCGCTGCTGCCCATGCCGGCGTTGTTCACGAGTATGTCAATGCGTCCGCATATTTGGGTCGCTTGCTGCCACACTTCCTCGACGGCGCCGCTCCGGGTGAGGTCGGCGACGATGCTCTGGCAAGGCACACCCAGGCCGATGAACTCTTTTTGCAGCGCCTCCAACTCTTGGGCCGAGCGTCCCGTGATAGCGAGATTGGCGCCTTCCGCGGCCAAAGCGCGGGCGATCGCTTCACCGATGCCACGGCTGGCGCCGGTAACGAGTGCGGTTTGGTCTTTAAGTTTCATGATGTCCCTCTCCAAGAAGATTTAAGCTGCACAGCCAACTCCCTATCCTTTTACAATGGCCACCGGTCTTACCCAGCCGGCGCTGGCTGATTTGATCTTGACCGGAAAGCAGATCAAGGTAAACCCATGAGGTGGGAGTTTGTTTAAATTGGCCATCTTCTCGATATGCAAATATTCTTTTTCTATGCCGGCGAAGTGCGCGGCCCAGAGAATGGTGGCGTCTTTATTTTCGGCGAATTCTTTCTTGAGGAAAGGAAGGGGACGATCCCAGCTCCAGGCATCAATGCCCACCACTTTCACACCCTGATCCAACAACCAGAGGGTTGATTCCCGACCCATCCCGCAGCCTTTAATCAGGTACTCGGGCTTTCCCCAATATCGGTCAGCGCCGGTCATGATCAGCACAATATCCCGCGGATTAACGCGGTAACGAATTTTTTTCAAGGCTTTTTCCAGGTCTTCCACATTGATCAGCGCCCCGTCTTTCTTGCGGCGAAAATCCAGGACAACTCCGTTTCCGTAACACCAATCCAGAGGAATCTGGTCGATGGTTTTGGCTTTTTTACCCTCCGAAACAGGAGCATAATGCCAGGGAGCATCGAGATGGGTTCCGGAGTGGGTACTTAGTGAAATTTTTTCCACAGCCCACCCCAAGCCAAGGGGAAGGTCCTCTGCCCGGCAACCCAGCAGCTCTTGCGCTGAAACCAGCCCTCCATGATGATCGATGTACTCCATCCGGGGGATCATAAACTCCGGGTCGCTGGGCACGGATTCGATGGGGATACTCAAATCAATAAATTTAATTTTCTTAACCCGCATGCTGTCGCTCCTTTCAGTAAAAGAGGTGTAAGGTACAAGGAAATGAGTAATGGGTAATAGGAAAACGCCTTACGCCTTACGCCCTTTGCCTTTTTTTACTTCTTCGCGCATAGTCGTGATCGTATTCCTATAGTCGGTAGTCTTAAAAATTCCCGAGCCGCTTACAAACACATCAGCTCCTGCTTTGGCTACTTCCCCAATGTTGTCAACCTTAATTCCCCCGTCAACTTCCACCTCCAGGTTCCAGCCTTTTTGGTAGATCAGGGAGCGCAGTTGTTCCAACTTGGGAAGCACTCCAGGGATGAATCCCTGGCCGCCGAATCCCGGGTTGACGGTCATCACCAGAACCAGGTCAGCGTATTCGAAGGCTGACTCGGCGAGGCAAAGGGGGGTGGCCGGATTCAAGGAAACACCGGCGCGGGCTCCTCTTTTTTTAATCTCGCTCAAAGTCCGATGGAGATGGACGCAGGCCTCAACATGAACGGTAAGAATGTCAGCTCCAGCGTCAATGAAGGCGGATAAAAAGTTATCCGGGTTCTGGATCATCAGGTGAACGTCCAGAGGGAGGGCGGTCATGCGGCGCAACGATTCCACGATCATAGGGCCAATGGTGATATTGGGAACGAAACGCCCATCCATGACGTCCACATGGATATAATCGGCTCCGGCTGTTTCCACAGCTTTCACCTCTTCTCCCAGTCTGCTGAAATCAGCGGAGAGGATGGAAGGAGAGATTTTAATAAATTTTTCATTTTTCATTTGGTATTTTTTATTGGGCATTTTTCATTTCCCCTTTTTCATCCTGGCGGCAAAGAAACCATCCAGGCGGTATTCTTCCCGGGGGATGATCATTTGTGGGTATGTGCGTAAGAAACCTATTCCATCGACCAGGTCGCCCCATGACTTCGGCACAATCCGATGCAGGTCTTCTACGTGAAAATCCTTGTGAGCGCTGAGAAAAGCATCCACCACCGCATCATTTTCCTCCCGGGTCATCGTACAGGTACTATAGACCAAAACCCCGCCCGGTTTCAAGCGGGAACAAACCTTCTCCAGGAGGGCGGTCTGGAGACTTTTCAGGCGCAGGGCGTCTTCAGGTTTTCTACGCCACTTGACTTCCGGGTTGCGGTGCAGGATACCCAGGCCAGTGCATGGGGCGTCGACCAGAATCCGGTTAAAAGTGAGATCGGAAGGGAAGGGGAGGGGGCGGGAAGCGTCTGCTTGAAGGGTTTTGATCATGGATATTCCCAGCCGCCGGCAGTTCTCACGAATTAAATTAATCTTGGCATTGCTAAAGTCCAGGGCAAAAATTTCTCCCTGATTTTTCATCAGTTGGGCCATGTGGGTGGCTTTGCCGCCAGGGGCAGCGCAGGCATCCAGCACCCGCTCACCTGGTTGAGGGCGGACGATATGGGCGATGATTTGCGATGCTTCATCCTGCACAAAATACAGCCCTTTTTCAAAAAGGTCGCCCCCTGCCAGGAAAGGGTTTTTGTCTAAGACCAACCCTTCCGGAGAAAAGGGAGTTGGGAGAGAATCGATGCCCTCGGCCCTGAATCGTTCCTTAAGAGATTCCCGGGAAATTTGCAGTGTGTTCACCCGCACGGTGAAGGGGGGGCGTTGGTTATTCGCCGCGCAGATATTTTGAGTCGTTTCCGGCCCGAATTCGTTCACCCACCGCTCGACCATCCACTGCGGGTGGGAAAAGGCCTGGGTGATATATTCTACGGGTTGAGAAGCGAAAGGGGGAAGGAATTCCTGGTCTTTTTTGCGGGCAACGGATCTGAGCACGGCATTGACGAAGTTAGAGGTTTTTTCACTTTTAAAAACGGCTTTGGCCAGGCGGACGGATTCATTAACGGCCGCGGAATCAGGAACTCTGTCCAGAAACAGGATCTGATAGGCCCCCAGCCGCAAGAGCTGAAGCAACTTAGGATCGATTTTTTTCTCCGGGAAACGGGAGGCATGATGAATGGCCCGGTCGATCTTTCCCTGCCAGCGCAGAGCGCCCATGACCAATTCAAAGATAAAGGCCCGATCCAGCGGGCGCAAATGCGGTTGTTTTAAAAAGGCTTTATCGAGAGAAAAGTCGGCAAAGGCCCGTGATTCTTCTATCTGCCGCAGGATTTTCCAGGCCTGCATGCGCACTTCATCGAAAGCGGGGGGATTAGCCATGAACACCCCTTCTAAAGCCCCTAAACCGGCGTAGCCGGAACCAAAAAGATGAATAAGAAAATTCGTAACACTTTAGCTCTTTGAAAAAAGGTGTGTTGTAAAGGCCAAGGGATTCCAGGGGCCGGGGGCCAGATCGGAACGCTTGGAATCATGAGGCGCTTATTTCTCCGCATATGGGGCGGGCAAGAACCCCCGCCTCCTCCGGAGGAAAAGATCTTTTGTCCTCGTGGCCAAGCCGAACCCCAACCGATGCTTCCGGCGCGTTCCGCTCTAACCCCCGGCCCTCAACAAAGGCTTTAATACCATTTTTTCAAATCGCTAAACTGTTACCAAAAGGGAATTCCTATACAATCAAGTTATTAACACCCCCACCCCAACCCTCCCCCATCGAGGGGGAGGGAATTTTGGATCCCCCAGTATCTCCCCTCCCCTGGCGGGAGGGGGTTGGGGGGAGGGGGATAGAAAAGGAAATTCCTATACAATCAAGTTATTTAATGCGTCCGTATTAGTTTGGGGCTAAGCGCCTAAACGCACACCGGGTTTCAACGGATGGCCCCGCAGGAATTCAGAGATGCTCATCCGCCGGCGGTTCTCCATCTGCAGCTCGCGGACCCGCAGGATTCCTTTTGAAGTGGCAATGCAGAGTTCATCAGTATCAGCCCTAACTATGGTCCCGGGAGCTTCCAGGGAGTTTTCCTCCGGCTCTTCAACATAACGCGGGCGGAAGAGCTTTATAAGATGCCCGTCCCAGTAGGTGAAAGCTCCTGGCCAGGGGTCGAATGCTCTAAGAAAGTTGGCAAGCTGGCGGGCCGGGGTATTCCAGTTGATCTGTGCTGCGTCTTTATTAATTTTGGAAGAATAGGTGGCTAAAGAATGGTCCTGCGGGCGAGGTATGATCAAATCCTTTTCCAGGCCGTCGAGGGTTTCCAGAAGCAGTTGAGCGCCCATCCGGGAAAGCCGGTCGTGCAGCGTTCCTGCAGCATCCTCCATTTCAATTAAGGTTTCTGCGGATAGCAGGATCGGGCCCGTATCCATTCCGGCATCCATGTACATCGTGGTTACTCCTGTGCGGGTTTCCCCATTGAGGATAGCCCAGTTAATGGGCGCCGCTCCCCGGTATTTAGGGAGGAGGGAGGCGTGGACGTTCACGCACCCCCGGGGAGGGATGGAGAGGACTGTGGGGGGAAGAATCTGGCCATAAGCCACAACCACGATAATCTCAGGCTGGAAGGATCTCAAAACCTCAAGAGAAGAAGGATCGCGGATTTTTTCCGGTTGAAAGAGGGGGATATTTTTGTCGAAGATTAAGGATTTAATGGCGGAAGGCACAAGTTTCTGCCCGCGGCCTTTGGGCCGGTCGGGCTGGGTGATCACCGCTAAAATTTCATGGGGAGATCCTATCAGACTTTTAAGCGAAGGAACGGCGAATTCAGAAGCGCCGAGGAAGAGAAGTTTCAAAGATCTTTTCCTTCTTTACTCTCCTTTAACAATTTCCGCCTGTATAATTCTCTCTTGAGCTGGCTTACGTGATCGATGAGGAGAATCCCGTCAAGATGGTCGATCTCATGCTGCAAGACGATGGAGAGCAGGTCATTTCCGACAATTTCCACAGTTTCCCCATCAAGATTCTGACCGCGAACCACAACATTCTTTTTCCGCTTAACCTCTTCCGTGAATTCCGGAATGCTCAAACACCCTTCCTCCCAGGTGCATTCACCCTCGGAGGCCACAATCTCAGGATTGATGAGCGCGATCAGATTTTTGGGCTGGTTCGCCGGGGTTACGTCAAGCACAATCAGCCGGAACGGATGGCCCACCTGGGGAGCAGCCAATCCAACTCCGGGGGTAGCATACATGGTTTCGGCCATATCCTGGACCAGCTGGCGGATTTTCTGGTCAATTTTATCTACAGGCTGAGATTTTTTTTTCAGATTCCGGTCTGGGTATTTAAGAATTTCGAGAACAGGCATATTTATTTTATAGCATATTGACGGGATCCACATCAACAATCAATTTGACTCCCGGTTGGGCTATTTCTTGATCAGCCTTTTCCAATATCTTCTCCGTGAAGGCATGGAGGGTGGACCACTTTTCCCCTTTGAGGAGTATCTGGTAACGATATTTCCCTTTGAGCCGGGCTAAAGGATTCATGGTCGGCCCGAGCATTTCAAATTGCCCCTGAAATTTCTTTTCTTTTTGCAGCAGGTTTAGAAACGATTGGGCCAGGGCCTTAGCGAAGTGCAGAACCCGGGCCTGGGAGTTTCCTTCCAGGCGAAGGTTGATTAACCTTGTGAAGGGAGGATAACCCATTTCTTTACGGAACTTGGCTTCCTCTTTGTAGAAGGCCGGAAAGTCCTGGCTTTTAGCCATCTGGATGCTGTATTGATGAGGGTTATAAGTCTGGACGATAACTCTTCCGGGCGATGATCTTCTGCCGGCCCTGCCAGCGACCTGGGTGAGGAGCTGGAAGGTGCGTTCACTGGCTCTAAAATCAGGGACGTTAAGGGATAAATCGGCAGCCAATACACCCACGAGGGTCACCCGGGGAAGGTCGTGTCCTTTGGTGATCATCTGGGTTCCCACCAGGAGGTTCACTTCTCCGCGGCGCACCTGATTCAGGATCTTTTGATGTGATTTTTTGCGGGCTGTCGTGTCCCGGTCCATGCGGGCGACTTGAACCTGGGGCAGTTTTTTTTTGATTTCCTCCTCAAGGCGCTGCGTGCCCAGCCCGAAAAGCATGAGATTAATGGAAGCGCACTCCGGACAATGCGAAAGAGCCGGAAGGGAAAAGCTGCAATAATGGCACTGGAATGATTTGTGGGGAAGGTGGTAGATCAGGGAGACGCTGCAGTTGGGGCATTTATAAACGAATCCGCAATCGCGGCATAGGGTAAAGGTGGAAAAACCGCGCCGGTTCAAAAATAGCAGAGCCTGTTCCCCCCGTTCGGCATTCTGCTTGAGGGCTTCTTCCAGAGCCCGGGAAAAAATAGTCCGCTCTCTTCCCTCCGCCTTTTCCATGCGCATGTCCACCACCTGAATTTCTGGAAGGGGCCGGTGATCAATACGGTGGGGAAGGGTCAGGCAGCGGAATTTATTTTCCAGGGCATTATGATACGATTCCATGGAGGGGGTGGCTGAACCGAGCACCACAACGGCATTTTCCATCTTTCCCCGAACCAAGGCCAAATCACGGGCATTGTAACGAACTTTGTCTTCCTGCTTGTAGGAAGGGTCATGCTCTTCATCCACGATGATAATGCCCAATCTCTCCAATGGGGCAAATATCGCCGAGCGGGCGCCAATGACCAATTTCACCAATCCTCTTTTAATTTTACGCCATTCGTCATAACGCTCACCTGAGGAGAGTCCGCTGTGCAAAACGGCCATGGGGTAATCAATGCGGGAGCGGAAGTAGGCTACCAGCTGGGCGGTCAGGACGATCTCCGGGACCAGGAGCAGAGCCTGCCGCTCCTGAGCTACGGCCTCGGCGATAGCCCGTAAATAAACCTCTGTCTTGCCGCTGCCGGTAACCCCGTGCAGGAGAAATGGATAAAATTTTTTTGAGTGTAAGGCCTGGCCAATTTCAGCCACTGACTCCTTTTGGCCTTCGGTCAATAAGGAAGGGGGGCCATCCACCCAATCCTCAATTTCATCCCAGGAGAGCTTACGGAATTCTTCTTTGTCGATGATTTCTATGAATTGCTTTTCTTTAAAGACCGCTAAAAATGCGGATGAGTTTTTATATATTTTTTTAAAATCCCCAAGCGGTAATTCTCCGGCTTTCTGGATAAAATCCAGGGCTTCTTTTTCCCGGGAAGAAAGCGGTAAATCTTCCGCCTGGTTTAGAAACCGGATAAAACTTTTCTTCTTTTCTTTGGTATGCTGTTCGAATGAATCTTCGTTTTTCTTGATCAGCCCGTCAGCGATCATCTGGCCAATAAATTCCCGCCCGGGGCCCGCTAATTTCTCCAGCAGGGATGATGAAAGAACTTTTTCCCGGCGGCCTTTCAGGGCAAGCAGTATTTTGCTTTCGGGAGAAGCAGGGGAAAAAGACGCTAAAAGCTTAAGGCCTTTGTCAGTAATGGCCAGAGTTTCCCGCTGACGAAGGCGCAGACCGGCTGGCAGGGCAGTTTTAATAACCTCCCCCACTGGCTGAAAGTAATAGCGGGAGGCCCATATAAAAAAAGTCAATAATTTTTCCGGGAGCGCAGAATCGTCGTCCAGAACCTTACGGATGGCCATAATGGTTTTCCGGGGAGGAAGCATTTGAGCGGGGCCGAGGATAAAGCCGGCAAGAAATCGCCGCCCGAAGGGAACCCAAACCCTCTTGCCCGGCAGCGCTGCCGGCCTCATCTCTTCCGGGACTTCATAGACGAAGGTCTTGCGAATGGGCAGCAGCACGGCAACTTCCACGAATTGCTTTGTCTGGGTCATATTCTCTGTAATACTGACGTGCAAACTTTTTAAATTTTGTTAAGCAAATAAACCTTCCCCCCCCACCCTGGCCCTCCCCCTCGAGGGGGGAGGGTAGGGAGGGGGTGAGTTTGGTTGCGGCTTTGCCGCGCTGTACTACTAAGGTTAATGAACTCGTAAAAAGTCTGAAGTCCCTTTCCTCGCCATTCCGGCCCCGTATCAAGTACGGGGTAAACTCCAGCCGGAATCCAGTTATTTCAAGGAGTTATCAAATATTTGGACTCCGGTTTTCACCTGTCTGCCCGGCACAGGCAGGCCGGAGTGACGACTTTTTACGAGGCCATCAAAGGTTCAATTTCTGAAAATTCTATTAAGATTTTTTTCTGGATTTATTTTCGTTCATCCGTGTTCTAAGTTGTTTTTTGTTCTTAAATTTGGTTATAGCTCTGTGATCTCTGTGCCCTCTGTGGCTAATTTAAAAATATTTTACCGCAGAGAGCGCAGAGAAAAATATATTATGAAAGAAAACAAAATCGCTATTGTAAGCGAAAAAGACCAAAACATTATGAATTATCTCTGCGTTCTCAGTGCTCTCTGCGGTGAATAAATAATTTCAATTTCAATCAGTCAGAGGAAAGCGGATCAGGAAAGTGGCTCCGACTCCGGGTTGGTTGACTACCTCGATTTCTCCCCGGTGCAGGGTGATGATCTTATGGGCAATGGCCAGGCCTAAACCCGTACCATCCTGTTTGGTGGTGAAAAAAGGGTTGAAAATGTTATCCAGAACTTCCAGCGGAATCCCGCCGCCTGAGTCCTTTACTTCGATCTGAATCGCCTTGCGCTCATCCTGTTCCTGGAAAGAAGTTTTCACCATCAGGCTGCCATCCTGGCCGATGGCTTGCATGGCATTCATCAGCAGGTTGAGCAAAACCTGCTTGAGCTGCTGCGGGTCGCAAAAAAAGGGGGGCAGGTTGGGAGCCAAATCCTTGTTGACCCGAATGTTCCGGTCATTAAATTCGCCATTCAGGATGGAAAATGTATCTTCAAGGATGCGGTTGAGTTGATATTGGCCGGTGAAAATGGAAGGTTCCTTGGAGTAGGCCAGGGTCTCGTTGAGGATGTTTTCCAGCCGCTTTACTTCCTTGAGAATGATGCGGATATATTTTTTTTCCGGGGAATTTTCCTGAAAATTCCGTTCGAGCCTGCGGGCGAACCCTCCGATGGAAACCAGGGGATTTTTGATTTCATGGGTAATGGAAGCAACCACTTCTCCCAGGGCAGCCAGCTTTTCCGACTGAATAAGCCGGTTTTGAGTCTGGAGGAGCTGAGTGTTCAGCTCCTGCAGGTTGCCGTAAAGGCGAGAGTTTTCAATGGCCATGGCCGCCTGGTTGGCCAGCAAGGTGAGCAGTCCGATATCCGCGGAGGTGATGGGGCGATCGGTGAATAGGTTATCTACGGAGATGACCCCGATGGATTTGTCCTTGGCGATCAAAGGGACGGAGGCAAAGGCCCGGCTGCCAAACCAGCGGAGGATATCGGGGTTGACCTCCGGGTCGGAAGCGGCATCTTCGATGTTAAAAGAGCGTTTCTCCTGCAATGTCTTGATCAGTATTGAGCGATTTTCGTCCAGGGGGATTCGCGCCTGGCGCACCTGCATTTCAAAAGGGGCAATTCCGATTCCCTCCTCAGAGATCACCCAGTCTTTGGAAAAGGGGGAATGCTCATCCATCTTTTTCCGCCACTGATCGGCTTCTTCCCGGCTTCTGGCCCCCACGCCCACCATTCCTTTGAGGACATTTTCTTTTTCATCGACCAGGAAAAGGGCTGCCCGGTCGAATCCTGGGCGATACCCCAGGGTAATAGAAAACAGGATGATGCGCAAAAGCTGGTCGAGGTTGATGGTGGAATGCATGGACCGGGAAACTTCATAAAGCAGGGAGAGTTCCCGGACGCTGCGCTCCTTATCCCTGGCCAGGAGTTCGGCGCGCTGCAGGATGATGGCGTTTTCAATGGCCACGGCTATCTGAGAAGCCATGGTGGAAAGAAGATTCTTATCCTCTTCATCGAAGATTTTTTCCTGATACCCTTCCCGGTATAGGCTATACAGACCCAGGGTGCCGATGGTCTTGGACCTGAAGATCAAAGGTACGCAGATGACCGAAGAAATATTCCCGGAAAACTCTTTTAAAGAAAACGGGGATGCCTGGGTATTGGGGATCAGAATGGGTTCCCGGGTCAGGGCTGCGACGCCAGCCACCTCTTCCCCCAGAGGCACCGGTTTGAGCGGGCCGGTTCCTTTCTTTTCATCCTCCAACCCGAAGGAAGAGACAGCTTTCAGCACGCCCCGCTCTTCATCGAGAAGGCGCAGGATGGCCCCATCGGCCTGGAGAATCTTCGCGCTGCTCATGGTAATTCGGTTCAGCAATTCTCCCAGCTCGAAGGTAGAGCTGATGGCCTGCCCGATGGTCTGAAGGGTGATTAACTCGGCGTTAAGCTTTTTAACCTGCAGGGTTGCCTGAGCGTTGCACAAGGTGCCGGCAAGCTGACGGCAAATTATCGGTAAAAGGGAAACTTCTTCGCCAGAGAGCTGCCGGGGCTGCTCTCCTAAGAGGGCCAAAGCGCCGTAAAGCAAAATATCGTCGGCAATGGGGAAAAAAGAGAGAAAGTTGAAAGAAGTCAGGTTCTGGGGGATATGGGGGTCCCACAGAGAAAGCTGGGAAGCGTCTCCGATGATCAGCGGGGTTTTTTGCAGAACGCAGGCCCCCAGTGGTCCTTCATCCAAAGCAAAAACCAGCCCCGGGGAAAAAGCCGGGTGTTTTTCATTGCAGCATTTAAAGGTCAGACGGGGCTGTTTCGGGTCCCAGAGAAAAATGGCGCAAATGGGAACGTCAAAGGCTTTGGCCAGGACTTTGGTCAGGTGCATCAGCCGCTGATCAATGTCCACGGAAGCATTCGAGAGATCGATGATCCTGGATAAAACTTCAGAGGAATTCATTCCGCAGCGGCCCGCCTTTTTTTCTTATCAATGGTTTCTTGATAAACTTGCAGGTAATCTCTGGCCGATCGTTCCCAGGAAAAATCCACAGACATCCCCTGAATCATCAGTTTTTTCCAGGCGGCCTGGTTGCGATAAACCAGCAAAGCCCTTTTGATGGTTTCCAGGAGGCAGGCGGCGGAATAATCCACAAATTTGAACCCGTTTCCTTCCCCGGTTATAGGATTGAAATCGTGAATGGTGTCATCCAGCCCGCCGGTTGCCCGGACGATGGGCACCGTGCCGTATTTCAAACTGTAAATCTGGTTCAAGCCGCACGGTTCATAGCGGGAGGGCATGAGAAACATGTCCGCTCCAGCCTCAATCTTGTGGGCCAGTCCATTGTCAAAAGCGATTTTAAGGCCGACCTGCCGAGGAAATTCTTCTTTAAGTTTCCTAAAGAGCAGGTGGTATTTCTCTTCTCCCGTTCCCAGGACTACAATTTGTATGCCGAGTTTCATTAGCTCTTCCGCGATAGCGGCAATCAGATCAAAGCCTTTCTGCTCGGCCAGGCGGGAAATGATTCCGATCAAGGGAATCTCTTCATTTCCGGCCAGCCCGAATTCTCGCTGCAAGTCAGCCTTGCATTCCTTCTTTCCCGGCAAATCGGCTGGACCATACTTTTGTTTGATAAAAAGGTCTATTTCCGGAGACCATTCGGCATAGTCCACCCCGTTCAGTATCCCATAAAGGTCTTGGCGGCGATCCCGCAAAACGCCTTCTAACCCGCCGCCGAATTCCGGCGTCTGGATTTCTTCCATGTATTTCCGGCTGACTGTGGTCACGGCGTCGGAAAAAACAATCCCCCCTTTGAGAAAATTGATTTTCCCGTAGAATTCCAGGGCCTGGGGAGAGAAAAGTTCCCAGCCCAGATTGGTCATGGGCATATCATAATGCCAGAAAAGGCCCTGATAGCCAAGGTTGTGGATGGTAAAAACGGAAACAGTTTTTTTAAGCGTAGAAACGTTGCGGTATGAGTTCTTAAGGTAAACGGGAGTAAGACCGGTCTGCCAGTCGTTGCACTGGATAACGTCAGGCTGTAAATTTAGGGCGGAAGCGGCCTCCAGGATGGAGCGGGAAAAGAAAATAAAGCGCTCGGCATTATCCTCAAAGTCGCCGTTCAATGTCCCGTAGAGTTGCTCGCGATTGTAATAAGCGTCATGGCGGATGAGCAGGGCCTGAAAGTTAGGGGCCAATTTGACCGAATAAACTTCGGCCGTCTCCGTCCTCTGGGCAATGGGAACTTTCAGCAAGACTTCCTCCCTGGCTAGAGAAAATCGTTTTTCATTGATCTGATGGTATTTGGGGAGGATAAGCGTAACTTCGTGGCCCATCCTGGCCAGGGCCCGGGGCAGGGCGCCGGAAACATCCGCCAGCCCGCCGGTCTTGGCGAAAGGAACGGCCTCTGAAGATGCAAACAAAATTTTCATCGAAGTCCTCCTCAGGGCACCAGCTCCCGCAAGAATTTCGCGGCTTCCTCAGGGGGGGTGGGGTTGATGAAGAAACCTGAACCCCATTCGAATCCGGCGAACTTGGTGAGCTTGGGGATGATTTCGAAGTGCCAGTGATAATATTCAAGATTTCTTTCTTTAAAAGGAGTGGTATGCAGGGTAAAATTGTACGGAGGAAAGCTCAGGGCTTTTTCCAGGCGCTTTAAAGTTTCCTGGAATATTAACCCCAGAGATTGGATTTCATGAATCTGGCTTTCTTCGAAAAAGGAGTTGTGCCGTTTGGGGAGAATCCAGGCCTCAAAAGGAGAGAAGGAGGCGAAGGGGGTGATGACGATAAATTCCGCATTTTCCAGAATCACCCGTTCCCCCTGCTGGATCTCTTGCCGAACGATGTCGCAGAAGATGCACCTTTCTTTGTAGGTGTAATAATCTTTTGCCCCGGCCATCTCTTCCATGACCAGGTGGGGGACGATGGGCAGAGCGATCAGCTGCGAATGAGTATGCTCAAGGGTGGCTCCGGCTGCCTCACCGTGATTCTTGAATAGCATGGCATAGCGCAGGCGGGTGTCCCGCCGTAAGTCGAGCATGCGCTCACGGAAGGCCCAGAGAACATCCTCAAAGTGTTTCGGAGAAAGGCTGGCCAGAGTTTCCTCGTGGTTGGGGGTTTCGATGATCACTTCGTGGGCTCCGATCCCGCTCATTTTATCGTAGAGTCCCACCCCCTCTCTGTTGATTTCTCCTTCCACGCGCAGCGCCGGAAATTTATTGGGGACTACGCGCAAACGCCACCCTGGCCCATTTCTCTTGCAACCTTCCGGCCGGAAAGCTAAAATTTCCGGGGGAGTTTTATCCTCGTTTCCCGGGCAAAAAGGGCAAAAGCCACCTTTGAATTTATTCCCCTGAACCGCGAAATCAGAGGGCCTTCTCCCCCTCTCTGTTGATATGATCACCCAGCGTCCAGTAACCGGGTCTTTGCGTAATTCGGACATTCATTCCTCCTTAAAAACTAATCCGGCCCAGCCGGAACTGACCTCTCTTCTCCATCTCATATTTCTGCGCAAGCAATGGTAAAATGCAAATCTTTTTTCTCTTGGGGCTTCAGGGAAAAGCGCCAGTGGAAAAGAAGAACCGCACCCTGGTAAGTCTTCTCCAGGCCCTTCTCTGATTGCGAGATTGTGCCAATCGGAAAGCGCCAGAGTTGAGCGGCTGGCGAGACCTCCAGAGAAACTTCCAGCCCGAGGAATTCATCGCAAAGGCCCACCTTGGCCGCTTCGGGAAGTGATCCGCTGCTGTTCAAGCGCCGGTCTTCGACCTTGAGTCCAGGAAACAAAAAATAGCGTCTCGGGTCATTGGCCGCAAGCAGAGTCAGGTTCATTTCCACTCCAAACCAAAAACCGACTTCGCTGGAACTCCGGTTGACGATTTCATACTCAACTTCCATTGTAGCCGCCCTTTTGCAAAAAAGGAAGCGTTTACCGATGTCCACCGGAATTTTTCCTTCACGTTTAAAAAGGCCGCCTTTCCGCTTCAGGTGGATGGACAACTTCCCGGAATTATCCAGGTCTTTAACATCAAGCAGTTCATAGGGTTGATTGACAAAATCGCCCAATTCCGGGTACTGGCAGCGATAGAACTGGTCGAAGGTGGCGTCCTGGTCGAAAAAATGATCCAGGAATGAATAGCGGTTATACCAGTCGTACATCAGGGCTTCTCCCAGCCCCTCATCTTTAGCTAATGGATTATCAGGATGGGATTGGGGATGTTCACCCGCGGGGAATCGGTTTGTTGAATTTTTTTTCAGCTGGCGATGGTAGGCTTCGGGCCGGCGGGTCAGCACATTGGTAACGTTGAATGTTTTCGGCCGGTAGTCCAATTCGATCAGGGATCCCCCATAATTGGGCTTCAGAATGGCCCCCAGGTTAGCGCTGCTGATCACGACTTCTTTTTGCAGGTCTTTATCCAGGTCGACTATTTCATGGTACAGGTATAGTTCTTCACTATGCTCCGAGGCGTCGGCCATGGCTTCAGCGGCAATGAGATTTTGATATACGCCGTGGCGCAGATAGGCAAGATACAGGCCTCCGAAAAGGCCGTGCCAATAAGCGCAATGGACCTGGCCCTTCCATAGGGCTTTCAGGGCCTCGGGAAGTGGTTGGGTCTTTTCCCATCTTTCACGAGAACTTTTGCTCAAGGCCCTATGAACCTTCTCACTGACGTAAAGCATTTTTTTATGCATATGGTTCGATTCGCCGTATTTTACCAGAAAATTTTCCCAGGATCCTCCGCGCAAGTAGGGCCTGTACTTTTCTAAACGTCCTGCCTGTTTCAGTTCTTCTAGCAGGCACTGGAAGTGGATGGCCGAAAGAGCAGGAAGAGCCCATTCCATCATCTCGTCGTAAGAGGCCGATGGAAGGTAAGCTCTGCCCTGAGGAGGAAACTTTTTCATGTATTCGCTGAAGGTGAGCAGATTAACCCACTCCCGGTTTTCTTCAAGCAGCGTAATGAATTTTTCCAGCCACCCTTGTTCGAAGACCCAGCGGTAGGTGCCGGGCCAGAGGCCGAACTTTTCTCCGTCATCGGCATAGGTTACTGCCAGATGGCCGGAATCAGTGGCCCAGAACCGCAGGGCTTCGATCGTCTCTTCGGGATTCCGGAAAGGAATGGCATAACGGAGGCGCTTGTTGCTGGGGAAGATGGAAAGAGTAAAGCCTTCGTAATCAGTGGCGTAGTGCCCGAACAGGTCTTCCTCAGAGAAACCGGCGTAGCGAAAATGGGAATCGTCCACAATGGTATATTTCAAACCTGCCGGAGCGACGGTTTTAGGCAGGGTGGGCATCCAGACTTTTTCGGCCAGCCAGAATCCCCGGGGATGGGCGTTCAGGTTTTCGGCAAGATACCGGTTCAAATGGTTGATTTGCCCTACGGCGTCTTTTTCAGGGATGAATGGGAGCAAGGGTTCGTAAAAGCCGCCGCTTAAAAGTTCAATCTGTTTGCGGGCTAACAGGGCGCGCAATCTGGGAAAAAAATCCGGGCGGTTTTCTGCCAGCCATTCCATAAGCGACCCGCTGTAGTGCAGGGAAATACGGAAAGAGGGGTGTTTTTCCAGGATATCCAGGAAGGGTCCATAACAATGTTCCCAGCCCTCGCGGAAAACGTGCTCGAAATTCCCCACCGGCTGGTGGTTGTGCACGGCAAAAAGCAAATTGATTGATTTCATCGCCGTCCTCTAATTTAATTGTATAGGAATTTCCTTTTTTATCCCCCTCCCCCCAACCCCCTCCCGCCAGGGGAGGGGAGATACTGGGGGGTCTCCCTAATTCCCTCCCCCTGGATGGGGGAGGGTTAGGGTGGGGGTGTTAATAACTTGATTGTATAGGAAATTCCTTTTTGGACACGGATGTACACAGATTGTCAGGATAAACTAAAAAGAAAATAATTATCTGCGGTTATCTGCGTAAATCTGCGTCCTATTAATTTTTAAACCTGCCAAAGCGTTGATTCAAAGTCGCCATCCGGGATGATCAGGGATAGATAGCCGTTTCGGGGGTAGCGCTCTACTTCCAAATTATCTTTTTGAATCTTGAGGAAAAAATCCACTTTCTGCCTGGGCTGAAAACGAAGTTCGCTAAATGGGATGGATAGCTCGATAATTTGATCGGAACAGATGCTGGTAAAGCGGGTTAAGGGCCGGCCGCTTTCTTCCTCTTGGGCCATCAAGGTGAAAGATTGTTCGCTTCCTTCGGGAAATTTGACCGAAAAAACGACCTGGAATTCTCCCGGGTTAATAAAATGAATGTGGAATTGCAGACCCTGGAGGTGGTTGGGCTTCCTGAAGATGGGGTCGATGCGCAAGTAAAGACGTTCCAGATCGAAACCGAAATAAAGGCCGGAGATAAACCCTTCAGCCCGGTACATGGAACCGCGGTAAGGCCTGGCCGCGAAATATCCCGCTTCCCGCCACTCGTAGAAATGGGTAATCCGGCCATCCAGGACCGGCGAGATTATCCCCAGGGGTTCAATCGTTGGTTTTACTTCATGGGGCACGGCAATGGGGGTTTTCAGGTAGTCGGGAACAGGAGACTTAAGCAGAAGGTGCACCTTGCTCAAGTGCATGCGGAAGAGTCGATCGAATTCTTCGTCATTGTCGCTGGTAAAGTCGTCTCCGAACCACCAGAACCAATCACTCCCTTCGGCAATGTAAATCTCTTCCCAGGCCAGTTGCCTTGTATCCTCAGGGAAGTCCTGCCCCTTCCCCAGCGTATTCTTAAGGAAATCGCGCGTTCGGCCCAGGCAGTCCCAGGCCTGATTTTCCTCCGGAGAGCCGATCCAGATCCGGAAATTCTGGTCGATCCAAGATCCGCTATGGAGGAATTTCAGGGTTTCCCGCGGGGGACGGGCCTTTAGAAAATCGTTTATTCTTACTGTTTGAAGAGCTGGATCGCCGGAGAGCTTTTCGTAAAGCCCGCGCAAAAATTCACGCCCGCCATCCGGGTAATATTCCCAGGCATTTTCTCCATCGAGGGCGATCAGAACCAAACGGCCATTGTCTTCGGGAAACGATCTCTGAATGTTCTTTAAATGGGTCAAGAGGTCATTCACCGAAGACCGGGGGTCGTTTTGGGAATAGGTAAAGCCGATGAGGTCGGAAAGATTTCGGTCGCGGAATACCATGTTAACTTCAGCATCCTGATATTTCACCCGGTAGGGTTGATAGAGACGGCGACGTTCCACCTGGCCGGACATAGATTTAAACAAAACCCCCTCATCAGAGGCCATCCAGCTAATTCCGGCTTGATGGACAAGAGGAATCAATTCCGGGCATACCGAGCCCTCAGAGGGCCACATTCCCGCGGGTTTGTTTTCAAAGAGCTTATGATAATAAACCACGGCTTTTTGAATTTGCGCCCGGGCATCTTCAGGGTGGGAAAAAGAACCCGGCAGGGGTACCCCGGGCATGGCCCGGCAAGCGGTTGTCCAATCGATCAGCAAAGGCAGGATGGGGTGGTAGAAAGGACTGGTGGTTATCTCCACCTGCCCTCTAAATTGCAGGGATTGATAGAGCGGAATGACTTCCCGGATGATTTCCGCCTGAGCCTGCAGAAGAACGGTTTTGTCCGTTTCCGAAAAAACCCTTCCTTTTTGCAGAAGTTCCCGGACGCTCCCTTTCTTTTCCCGGGCCCGGTGCCCGAACCAAGCAAGGTTAAACCAGACCTGGAGGTCGCGGAAGTCCTGGGTAGTAAATTGATGGAGAAGGTCGTCCCAGCGGTATTCGGGGATCTTCATTCCCCTTTTTTTAAGAAGAGCCCAGTAAGCCGGGTAGGGCTTAACCATCGTCTCCCAGTTACACAGGAAAAAATTGGCCAGGATAAATTTTTTTTCATCCGCTGAGAGGTCTTCGGCGGGTTTCCGGGCGTGTTCCCAAAAAATATCCCTGGCTTCTCCCCGGGCATATTCGTCCAATTGACGAAGCAGGGAAGGGACCAGGTTGAAGGTTTGCCGGATTGCCGGATATTCCTGCAGCAGGGAGATCATGTCGTAATAGCCTTTGCAAGCATGCAGGCGCACCCAGGGAAGGGAGTATTCACCGCTCAAAGGGTCCCGATAATAAGGTTGATGCATATGCCAGAGAAAAGCTATGTTAAGCATGTCAATAATATCGGCTGTTTCGCCAAAAATTTAAATTAATTTGGACGCAGATTATCACAGATAACCGCAGATAATTATTTCTTTTTATTTTATCCTAATAATCTGTCTTCATCCGTGTCCAGTAAGGAATTTCCTATACAATTAAATTAGCCACAGAGGACACAGCGATCGCAGAGTTTTTAAAAACCATAAAAAAAAGGAAAGGATAAGTGACAAGTTCCTAAAGTTGATGGTCTCGTAAAAATTCTGCAAATGCGGTTTTCCGTCATTCCGGCGAAAGCCGGAATCCAGAATTTCTTGAATCCCGCTTTCGGCGGGACTGGATTCCGGGTCGCGCTTCGCCCTGTTAACCCTGCGGTGCAGGGCCTCGCTTGCCCGGAATGACGATTTCCTCTACTTTTCAAGAGTTTTGCAAGAGCCTCAATTAACTTAATTATAACAAATCCTTTTTCGGAAACAAGCGATCCCTTCGCTTTTAATTTTCCCCTTACCTTTTTCTTTCATCCATCGTCCCTCTTTTTTCATCCTTCATCTCTCTTTCCTCTTCTCATCCCCCCCCACCTGTGATATTTTACGTCTTGTCATAACATTGCATAGTAAGGGATTATGACCTAATGGACGGGGGAAGGAGCATGGAAGTTTCCGATTATGACCTGGTGATTGTCGGGGGCGGGCCTGCGGGGCTTACTGCGGGCCTATATGCCGCCCGGGCCAAACTGCGCACTCTGCTGGTCGAGAAGCTTGCTCCCGGGGGCCAGGCTGCCACCACTTTTATGATCGAGAATTACCCGGGTTTCCCGGAAGGAATCCCAGGGCCGGAATTGACCCAGGCCATGGAGGGCCAAGCCAAAAGGTTTGGGCTTAAGGTTGTTAGCGGAGATGTCGATCATTTGTCGCCAAATGGGCAAAGCTGGGAAGTTGGTTGGGAAGAGAGAAAATTACTCGCTAAATCCGTGATTGTGGCCACAGGGGTGGAGTCCGTAAAATTAGGAGTGCCGGGAGAGGAAGAGTTGAAAGGAAGGGGGGTTTCCTATTGCGCCACCTGTGACGGCCCTTTCTTTCGCAACCAGGACGTCGCCGTGGTCGGCGGAGGGGATTCTGCGGTGGATGAAGCTTTATACTTGACGCGCTTCGCCAGGCGGGTTTACATCATTCACCGGCGAAATGCCCTTCGGGCAGTGAAAATCTTGCAGGAGCGGGCCTTCCAGAGCGAAAAGATCGAAATCCTCTGGGACACCGTAATCGTGAAAGTTTTGGGTCAGACCGGGGTCGAGGGATTGGAACTGAAAAATCTGAAGACTCAAGAGGTACAATCTTTGAAGGTTAACGGAGTCTTTTTCTACGTGGGCCTGCGGCCTCTAACAGAATTTCTCAAAGGTCGCGTAAAACTGGACAACCTGGGCTATGTGCTCACCGATGAAAATATGGCCGCCTCGGCTGCCGGCATCTTTGCCGCAGGCGATGTTCGCCGGAAACTTTTACGCCAGGTGGCCACGGCCGTAGGTGACGGAGCCACGGCGGCCTTTGCCGCAGAGCGTTACATAGAGTCGCTAAATCAAAGGGAGTAGGACGTAGGGGGGAAAGGAGATGAGGATTGATGATTTTAGTTTCCAACGACGACGGGATTCAATCTCCGGGCTTGCTGGCGCTGGCCAGGGCCCTGGAGCGAATTGCCGAAATTTGGATAGTGGCCCCGGACCGGGAGCAAAGCGCTTGCAGCCATTCTTTAACCATGAACCGTCCCCTGCGCTGGAAGAAGGCGAAAAGCTTAGGACCCCGTTTTTTCTCGGTAAACGGGACGCCGACCGATTGCATTCTTCTGGGCACAAGCAAGATTTTGCCGGAGAAGCCCAAACTGATTGTATCCGGGATCAATATCGGGGAGAACTTGGGGGAAGATATTACTTATTCAGGCACGGTTTCCGCGGCCATTGAAGGGACTATCCTGGGAATCCCTTCTTTCGCCATTTCTCTGATGGCCAGAAACCATTGCGACTTTACCCATGCGGCTTCTTTTGCCGCCCGTTTGGCTAAGAACATCCTCCGTTATGGCCTGCCCCGCAATACTTTTTTGAACGTGAACGTCCCTTCTCAGGGAAAAAAGCCAAGGTCATACAAGATCACCCGCATGGGCAAACGAATTTACGGGGAGTCGGTTCAGGAAAAGACCGGGCCAGGAGGCAGAAAATATTATATCATCGGCGGTAATGATCCGGGGTATGCGGATACGCCAGATTCGGACTTTAAGGCCATCGCCAAAAACTTTATTTCCATCACCCCGTTACACCTGGATTGGACAAACTATGCATCCTTTGAGACATTGTCCAGACGGAAAATCTGAGAACACTTTTCCAACCAAGAATATGTTCTGAGCAACAGCCATGAAACCTCGCCAGTCTGCGCCGCATATAACCTTGGACTATTTGAAAGCCAGGGAGAAGATGGTCAAAGAGCAGATCATCAATCGGGGAATAAAGGATCCCCGGGTGATCGCCGCCATGGAGCAAGTGCCTCGCCACCTTTTTGTCCCTGAGACTTTGCACGGACAGGCCTACAACGATTCGGCACTGCCCATCGGAGAAGGGCAGACCATATCCCAACCGATTATGGTGGCCTTTATGAGTGAAGCCGTGGGGCTGCGGGGAGACGAACGGGTCCTGGAAATAGGGACCGGGTCAGGATATCAGACTGCTCTTCTGGCCAGGCTTGCCGACCGGGTCTATTCCGTGGAAAGAATTCGTTCCCTTCTCGAAAGAGCGAGAAAAGTTCTCGATCTGGTCCAATGCCGGAATGTAATCACCAAACTATTCGATGGGTCATTTGGATGGAAAGAGGAAGGCCCTTTCGATGCCATCCTGGTCACGGCCGGATCCCCTGAAATTCCTAAGCCCTTGATGGACCAGCTCAAAATCGGCGGAACAATGGTCATTCCGGTTGGTAACAAGAACTTCCAAAGGCTTCTGCGGGTGCGCCGGAACCGACGAGGATTTTCCCAGGAGTATTTGCGGGAATGCAATTTCGTGGCGCTTGTCGGTGAGCATGGATGGGAGAAGCCGGCCAGGAAAGATTATGAGAGAGTGTAATTGATTTCTTGATTTGGAGACCAAATCAGAGTATTTTAGAGGCTAATAAAATATAGAGAGCTTATCATCGGTCGCCTCCCGGCCAAGGGAATTTTGCCGAAAAATTGCGGTAAGAGACGGTGAAGAATCATGAAAGAGAGAGTAATCAATATTATAAAAGATGCTCTCACCCTCGATGAAAGGGGGGAGGAAGTGCCGGACGCCCTTAAATAATTCAATTGTATAGGAATTTGCTTTTTTATCCCCCTCCCCCCATCCCCCTCCCGCCAGGGGAGGGGAGATACTGGGGGATCCAAAATTCCCTCCCCCTGGATGGGGGAGGGTTAGGGTGGGGGTGTTAATAACTTGATTGTATAGGAA
>VGSF01000081.1 GCA_016875165.1 Deltaproteobacteria bacterium | reverse complement strand
ACTAAATAATTTCAACCTAAGCCCGTTCACCCTGAGCCTGTCGAAGGGTAAATTACGGACTTTTGCAAGAAGCTCATAGTATAGTGCATAAAGCAAAGGGCAGAGCAATAGGCAAAAAATAACAGGGGATAAGTGATAGGTGAAACATAAAAATCTTCAGGGACAGACGGGGGAGCTACCGCCGCCGCCGCCCCCGCCGGCTACGGCGATAATTCCTGCTGCCCCGAGGGCTGCCAGGCCAACGGTTCCCCAGGTTTTGCCGGTAAGGCCCATATGTTTCTCCGGTTCATCGGCGATTTCTTCTTCTCCAACCTGGGCCATCATCACCGGCTGGGCTTTTTCACCTGCAGACTTTTCCACAATGGCAGAAGGGATCGTCAAGGAATCTTTCGGAGAAAGGGCAGTTAGGACCTTTCGGTCTTGATTTAAGATCAAAAGCTTGCCCTTGGCGCTTTTAATGGTTACTGAGCCGTTGGAGTGCAGGAATAAAGACCCGATGGCTTCTTCACCCCCGGGAGAAATAACTGCCGGGCTTTGGGCAGCCTGAAGATGGGGTGTTCCGATCACAGTCAAATTGCCCACCCTTAAACTTAAATCTTTCTTATGGGAAATTCGAAAATCTACTCGGCCCCGGTAAAGGCGGAGTTGCTCCTTTTGATCAAAAGAAATTATGCTGTTCTGTCCCATTTCAACTTGATTATGTGTGGCCAGGGAAATTGTCGCCGTACCTTTCTCGGTTTTAATTTTAACGCCTGAAAAAACCGGGAAATAAGAGGGCTCTACCTCTTTCCAAACTTTTTCCCTTGCTTCAAACTTAACTTCTCCTCGGGAAACCATCTCCCCAATAAGTAGGCTTTTTTCTTTCCCCCCTGCCATGGTTGTTGAGAATCCCCCTGTCAGCAGGATTAGAGCCAAACAGAGAAAACAACTAAGGGCCTTAAAAAAGAATCCATTTTTCGACATTGACCGCTCCCGAACCCCAAAAATTAGGCGCTTAGCGCCTCATTAATACAAACATGTTTGTAAGAAGGAAATGTCTGCCGATAAATCCCCCCATCCCCCCTTTAAAAAAGGGGGGATGGGGGGGATTTGAAGCATTTTGGCTGCCCGCTTGAGGCGGGCCACTTTTTACGCGCAATGTCGCGGAAAAAGCTTAGATTCTTACATCTTTCAATCTGAGAATTTTCTTCTCAGACTTTAATAATATCCCTAAAATCTCCCCTCCCCTGGCGGGAGGGGATGAAGGGGAGGGGGATCATTTTTCTATTCACCCCCACCCTCACCCTCCCCCATCAAAGGGGGCGGGGATCGGATGGAAATTTCAAATACCTTTGGATAGGACTTATTTTTGTTTTTTGTTTTTTATCGTAACAGTCTCTATTATTGAAAGGAGTTCTTTTTTTGTCAAGGATTTAAAAACGGTAAAAACAAGCGGCTCTTGCAAAAGTCCTAAACACCGTCATTCCCGCCCCCGCTTTCGCGAGGGTAAACTTCAGCGGGAATCCAGGGCAGCCTGAAAAATCTGAATTCCGGGTCGTGCTTCGCCCTCTACACCGTGCGATGCAGGGCTTCGCTTGCCCGGAATGACGATTGAGCGCCAGATTTTTAGATTTGCAAGAACCTCACAAAATAAATTTTTAAGAATATAGCTCCGCCCCTATCGGTTCCACGGAAGTGTAACCGCCCGATATAATTTTATTTTTTTCGGTCATAATTTGTTTTCCTGAATTGACCGGCTAAGTTAATAAGTGGGTGGCTTCTACAAACTCGAAATCAACACGCTGAAAACTTTTTAGCTGGAATGTCTCTGCCACCAAAATCCTTTTAAAGACACTAATTCATTTCTGCCTTCATTGCCTCGGTTGTTAAGGCGGGCTTACGATGGAAAAAATAAAACCTGCGGAAGGGAAATTTTTGAAATGACACTATTATTACCATTTTTTTAATCGAATTACCAAATTACCAATTGCCTTTAACTTTGGCAAACCGAAATTTCTTTGTCAAGATAAAAATTGGGCAATTGCCCGGCAATTTTTTTACTTCCTTGAAATCCCTTTTCTCGGTATAATCCCAAATATAAACACAATTGATGGCTTCCCCCCCGCCAAGGCGGGGTCCAACTCGGAGTCACGCCTTTGGCGGGATATCTTTGAGCATTGCGACATTGTATGGGCGGTCACGCGAAGGGCTTGATAGCCGCCTCAATCATCGCTGGCAACCACGAGGGTCGCCCCTACATCCTTCTTCTTTGCCGCGCACTTTGATCACTTTTTACAAGATCATCAAGGATAAGTTGCAGGTTTCTAAAGTCCTTAAGCTTCCAGCGACTCTAAAGTTGAAAAAGGGGGGTTTCCTATACAATAAAAGTAACGGAGGCTATTTTTTTACAAAGGAGGTCAGAGCATGGCGAGAAAAATATGGATGGTTGTTTTTTCTGCCTTCATCGTGGCCGCCCTGGCTTTCTCCGCGGCCCAGGCAGAGAAAGAAAAGAAGCCAGCAAAAAAATCCAAGTCCAAGGCTGTCGCCGTCAAGAGCGTTAATGAAGCAATCTGCTTCGGCTGCCACCAGGAGGTGCAGGCCCTGAAAGAAAAAGGGAAGCACGCCAAAGGGGTTAATTGCGCGCTCTGCCACTCCGAGACGGCCGGTCATCTGGCCGACAGCGCTAAAAAGCCCATTACCCGCCTGGATGCGGAAGCCTGCGGAGCCTGCCACAAAGAACAATGGCAGACGTTGATGGAAGTTACTTTGAAGTCCAAAGCCAAATTAGAAAAGGCCACCACCATCAGCCGCTCTCCGACCTTTGATAAATTAATGATGCCTCACGGATTCACCAAGGAACACGATGAACCGCGCTCGCACGCTTTCATGCTTATCGATCACATGATCGTGGACCGGGGTTACGGGGGACGGTTTCAGTTAAGAGATTGGACCTACATAAATAAAACAGGCAAACTCTGGGAGATCATTGAGGACACGGGAAAAGAGCTTCCCCAGACCGCTAAAGCAGCCAACACAGTGTGTTTCACCTGCAAAACCTCGGACATTGTTTTAAAGTGGCCTTACATGGGCGATGCCCATTCGGCCTCTCCCCTGAAGCGGGCCCTCAACCCCGCGGCCGTGGAACTGGCTAAAAATCACCTGCAAAACCCCATGGGCTGTATCCAATGCCATGATCCCCATGCCGCCAAACCCCGGGTCATCCGCGATGCCCTCATCGAAGCTGTCGTGGACCGGGGCGAAGGAACGTATCCCTATGACCAGAAAAAAAGCAAAGAGATCACCATGGAGAAGATTACGTTCAAGCGGGGAGGAAAGGAGTTCCGGGCCATCGGTATTCTCAATAAGCCGGACTCTAACCTGCTCTGCGCCCAATGCCATGTGGAATACAATTGTAATCCTGGATTCAACCCGGAGACCGGAGCCCCGGTGGGAATGGATAATCGCCTGAGCAATTACTATCCGTGGGTAAATGTCTTCGACCTTAAGAAAAGATACGCCAGTGTGAACTTCAAAGACTTCAAGCATGCCATAACCGGCGCTGCCCTGACCAAGATTCAGCATCCCGAGGTGGAAACCTACTGGGGGAGCAAGCATGAAAAGGCCGGGGTGGAATGTAAGGATTGCCATATGCCCAGGGTGAAGAAAAAAGGGAAGGAATTCACCTTCCACGGCCAGCGCAGCGCCCGCTACATGCTCAAAGACACCTGCCTGCGATGCCATCCCGATTGGACTGCGGAGCAGGCCGATCACCAGGTGGAAGCGATCCAAAACTATACTCGCGGGAAGATGCGCAAGGCGGAGTTCTGGCTGGGCGAGCTGATCAATGCTTTCATCCGGGCTAAAGATATCGGAGTCGGGGAGGACGTTCTCCAGGAAGCCCGCAAAGAGCATGACCGGGCGCACATCCTCTGGGAATGGTGGACAGCGGAGAACAGCGACGGGTTCCATAACCCCGGCCAAGCCCGGCAATCCCTGGCCGAATCCATCAACGCCTCGCAGAAAGGAATCGAGCTTTTAAATAAAGCCATCAGCCAGAAGGTGGCTCAAAAATAGAAAGGAAACAGTCAGCGATCGGCTTTCAGCAAAAATATTAGAATCATCTCCAAATTAGTTGATCAAATTTTTAATGAAAGCCTACCAGGGTCCCGGAAGGAAAGGCAGATTGCGCCGCAAGCATCGGCGGGATATCCACTTTCCATAAATCCCCAGCTTACCTTCCGCAAAGCACAGCGGGGGTGGGAAAACAAAGCTTCGAAGAAATTGCAGTCTTCCCCGCCAAAGCTTAGGAGAGATATGTGCCTCATGATTGCAAGCAAGCTGACTTTCCTTCTGGGACCCTGAGATCACTGCCCATTTTAAATATGCCAGCTCTTTGGCCCTCAACTAATTTGGAGATGACCCAAATATTAAGGGATAACCCAGAAAGACTCTCTTCTCATGGCCACCCGGATTTTCTGCCCTTCTTTAAGAGCCAAATTTCTGAAAACATAATTAGGCAGGTTGATCTCCAGGTGGCCGTCCACCCCCAGGGGTCGAAATAACACCCAGCGGTGCGTCCCCCGGTCCAGAATCCTTAGGATTTCTCCCATCAGGATATTCGGGCGCAAAGATTCTTTTATGGGCTTTCCTTCGCGGAGAACCAGAACCTCTTCGGGGCGCAGGTAAAGGATCACCTCAATTCCGGGGGCCAGGCTTCCGGCGGTATGATCGGCAGGAATTTTGATTTCCCTTCCCCAAAAACTGACAACCATTAATCCATCTCTTTCATCTCTCCTCAATACTCTTCCCGGGAAAAGGTTGCGCAGCCCCAGAAATTGGGCGGTGGGGACTGTACGGGGGCGGAGAAAAACATCTTCTTTGTTTCCCCTTTGCTCCACTTTGCCGTTGATGAGCACAATGACCGTATCCCCCAGGAGATAGGCTTCGTCCAGGTCATGGGTTACGTGCAGGGCGGTGAATTGCAGGGAGCGGTGCAGGGAAATGAGCAGCTGCTGGATCTCGCTTTTCAGAGCCGGGTCCAGAGCAGCCAGGGGTTCATCCAGGAGGAGCAGCCTGGGAGCGGGAGCCAGGGCCCGCCCCAGGGCTACACGCTGCTTCTCCCCGCCGCTTAGCCCTTGAGGATAACGTTCGAGCAAATGCCCGATCTTTAAGGCTTCGATCAAATGGCCCAGGTGAGCATCGGAATCCCCGCCGGATCTCTTTTGCGCCCGCAGGCCAAAGAGGAGGTTCTGCTTAACCGTAAGATGGGGGAATAGGGCCAGGTCCTGGGGAACGTAAGAAATTTCCCTTTGCTCCGGCGGCAGATCCTGGATTTCTCGGCCGCCTATAAAAATTTTCCCTTCCTGAAAGCGTCTCAAGCCGATGATCGACTCCAAGATCAAGGTCTTGCCGCTCCCTGTCGGACCCAGGAGAACGTGAATCCCTTTTTCTTTGATTTCCAGATTAAGATTTTCTATGCGGAAGGCCCCCGCCCTAAGATGCAGATTGCGCAGCTCGATCATAAGACCGCAGGCCTCTTTTCCACAAACCGCACAGCGTAAAGGGCCGAAAGGCCGATTCCGGCCAGGATCAGTATTAAGGTGATCGTCTTGGGGATGTCGGCCGAAGCCAGAGCCATAAAGATGGCGATGGGCATGGTTTCCGTCTTGAAGGCCATGGTACCGGCCAGAGTGACGGTAGCTCCGAACTCCCCCACTGCTTTAGCCCAGCAGAGGATCATGGCGCTGACCAGGCCCCGCAAGGATAGGGGAAAGGTAATCTTCCAGAAAGCTTCCCAGGCGCTTGAACCGAGCGAACGGGCTACGGCCTCATAGCGTGGGGAAATTTCATCCAGAGCCGTCTTCATCAGACGGGTGGCCAGGCCGGCAATGGTGGCAAACTGGGCCAGCACGATCCCGGGAAATTCGAAGACAAAAAGGATCCCTTTTTCCTGGATGGCCGTCCCCATTCGGGTATTGAAGAAGATGAGCAGGGCTGCTCCCAGGGCAATGGGAGACATGATCATCGGCAGCTCTAAAAAAGTATCTACGATTTTCTTGCCGGGGAAGTTCGACCGGGAGAGGGCGTAAGCTGCCGGCAGGCCAATGGCGAGAGCGAGAAGCATGGCCACGGTCGCGGCCAGCACGCTAAGCCGTAAGGAAAAAAGGACGTCCGGAGCAAGAAGAATTGTTAAAAAATTCTTGCCCTCAAAAAAAGATAGCAGCGAAAAGATCAGGACGGCGTAAAAAAGGAAGAGCGCCAAGGCTGCATACACGGCAGATTTTTCAAAATTCATGGCCCACCTCTTAAAAAAGGGTTCAAGGGATCGAGGGTTTATTTTTTCCCGATCATCTCCAAATTAGTTGATCAATTTTTTATTGATAACCTCTCAAGGTCCCGGAAGGAAAGGCAGGTTGCACCGCAAGCATCGGCGGGATATCCACTTTCCATAATCCCCTTGCTTGCCTTCCGCAAAGCGCAGTGGGGGCGGAAAAACAGAGCTTCGAAGAAATTGCCGACTCCCCCGCCACATCTAAGGAGAGATATGTGCCTCATGATTGCAAGCAAGCTGACTTTTCTTAAGGGACCATGAAATCACAGTTCACTTTAAATATGCCGGCTCTTTGGCCCTCAACTAATTGGGAGATGATCCTTTTTTCCCTTGCTTCCGTTTCCAGGCCGGGGGCAGCGGATACTCGCCGCCTACGGGAGTGTCCGGAAGAGTATAACGCCTGGCCTCCGGCAGGCTCATCAGGTAGCCGTATTTCCGAAAAACAGATGGGGAGGGGGGCGATACGAGGAAATCAACAAATTGCTTGGCCAGGGCAAAATTGCGGGTGAACCTGGAAACGGCCACCGGAATATAGCCAATTCGCGGCACTTCCTCCGGTTTCAGGAAGATAGTCTCAATCCTCTCGGCATCCCAGTGCCTAAAAACCTCCCAGCCAATCACGGCATCCACACCTTTCAGGGAAATAACATTAGCCGTCTTCTCGCAGCTCTCTACGGTGTTCACCAGGTTCTTCCTGAAATTTTCTTTTTCTGCAGGCTGAAGGTTTTTTTCGATGACTTCGGCGGCATAGGTTCCCACGCACACGCTTTCCGGGTCGGCGATAACCAGACGGAGGCCGGGCTTTAATAAATCTTTTAGGGAGCGAATATTCCGCGGATTGCCCCGCTGCACATTGATCGCCGGAACGAGGTAGGCCACAATCTTTTCTGTCTCGGGAAAAATAAGATTTTCTCGTTTGGCCTTTTCCATAAAATCCGAAGAACCCGGGAAAAAAACATCCCCGCGCTGCGCTAATTTCATCTGCGAAAGGACAAACCCCGACCCCCCGAAGGTGACCTGCACAGGCAGGTTATTCTGCTGGCTGAAGATTCTAACGACCGCCTCTGTCGGGGGCTTGCTGGCGGCCCCGGCGAAGATGAGCAGGCTTTCCGCAGAGGCCATCAAGGGCCAAAGAAGAAAGACTCCGACCAGGATGGCCAGCAACCTCCCAACTTCCATCCAAACCTGGGAACGAACCTGGAACCCGGGGGCATTCAAGGCCTCACCCCTTGAGCCGGCCGAGCTGGATTAAAGCTTTACGCAGGGTTTCCCGGCTCTCTGGCCTAAGGGGAACCAGCGGCAGGCGCAACTTCCCAGCAGGCAAGCCCATCATGTTCATGGCTTCTTTGGCCGGCGCCGGATTTGATTCGATGAACAGGGCTCGAACAACAGGCAGGGTTTTGTAATGAATCTCCCTTGCTTCTTCGCTTTTCCCATTAAGCATCAGATGAATCATTTGATAATACTCCCTACAAATTACGTTGGCCACGGCCATAATTCCTCCATCGCCGCCTAGAGCCATCATGGGAAAGGTCAGGGCGTCCTCACCGCTTAGGACGTAGAATTTCTTCGGCCCTCCCCTCGTTCCCCGCATTATATCCATGGTAATCATCATATCCCCGCAGGCATCCTTCATCCCGATGATGTTGTCGATCCTGGAAAGCTCTATCATGGTCCTGGTTTCGATCAACCTCCCGGTTCGCGAGGGGATGTTATAAATGAAAAGGGGCAGCTTGGTGGCTTTGGCGATGGCCTCGAAATGGGCCAGAATCCCATCCTGCGTCGGGCGGTTGTAGTAAGGGCAGACCTGCAGGCTGGCCGCAGCCCCGGCGTGTTCAGCATGCTTGGTTCTTTCTATCGCCTCCGCCGTGCTGTTGGATCCAGTTCCGGCCATGACCGGCACTCGTCCCCGAGTTTCTTGGACTACGATTTCGATAACCTTATCATGCTCCTCGTTACTCAAGGTGGGCGACTCTCCGGTAGTGCCGCAGGGCACCAACCCATCGCACTTTTCCTCCTCGATAAAATAATTGACCAATTTCCTGAGTCCGGCCTCATCAAGGGAATAGTCGTCTTTAAACGGCGTAATCAGGGGAACGTGACATCCAGCCCAAGTTTTCGGTTGCATAATTCCTCCTTTCTTTTAAGTGAAATGTTCAAAACGCCTTAAATAAACCATGGGGGTTTTCCCCATAAATAAAAAAGCCATGGGAGCTTCCCCATGGCTTTCAGGATGGCCGCAATGAGGGTTCGGTCAAGGCATCCCAAAAGCGACGGGTAAACCCATCTTCTTGACTTCCCGCTTCTTGCCCAACTTTTTGCCCTCTTGCATAAGCACCATCATTAATTTTTCCCATCAGAAATTAAATTCTATTTTACTCAACCTCTTCTCCATGTCAATTAAAATTTGTGTCAATTTAGATGTTTGAAAAAATATTCTTAAATCCCTCCTCCCTGCCTTTTCCAAAGGGAGGGGACATTTATAAAGGGAAGGTGTGAAAAAATTATGCTTGTGCCAAGTTGCGGAACTTGGCACGACCTCCAATGGCCTTTGCAGGTCTGGGAGCCGGACAAGGTGAAGAAGGGGATTTTTTCACACCTCCAGGGGGATGAAGGGGGATCAGGCTGTATTTTTCAAAGAGCTAGACTGCTACATTTTAATATTCTTTTATGCCAAAGAACTGCGAATCCGGGAAGTCAAAAAAAAGCTGATCAGGATGCAAACAATACAAACGAAACGCACGCCGGAGATAGAAAAGGGGACATAAAAAATTGAGAGAACCAGAGGAGAGAGGGCGTACCCGGAAAATTTGAGGCAATTATATACCGAGGCCACAGGCTTGCGCAGGCCAGGAACGATCTGGACAGCCAGGGTGTTCAAGGAAATCCAGGCCGTGGCCCCCCCGACCCCGAAGAAGGCAAGCAGTACGACGTATCTGCCGTAGGTGTATTCCGTCATTTCCAGCCCCAGGATGGAACCGACCATGATCGCTTTTCCGGCATAGGCAATGATTTTTTTTCCGTAGCGGTCGCCGAGGAAACCGGCAATGGGTGAGGCTATCACTCCCAGAAACCCGGTCATCGAAAGAACGAGGCCGATCTTGTCCGAAGAAAGGGAGAAAGAGGTTTTTAAATAATCGGCAATGAAGGTCATCAGGCCGATGTACCCCATGAATAAGAAGAAAGCCGCAAAACTCAAGAATTGGACATCCGAATAGGAGTAGGATTGCTTTACTAAAGCAAGAGCATCCCAGAGCCTGCCGGACTTATTAGCCTCCTGGTCATCTCCGGCGCTCGTTACCCAATAAAGAGCCCCTATGGCCAAAGCAAAGGACATGAGGAAGAAAAAAAACCAGGGCCAGCCAAAATAAACCTCCAGGAGACCGGATATCAGCGGCCCCATGGTTACGCCGATCGTGTACATAACCCCTAAAAGCCCCACCGCCTTCCCCATACGCTCCGGGTTAACCTTTTCACCCACAAGAGCCAAAACAATCGGGGCGATGAAGGCCGCTCCAAATCCCTGGACGAACCGGGCGCCGACCAAGGTCTCCAGACTCGGGGAAAATCCGGAGAGGAACCCGCCCAGGCTGTACACCCCAAACCCGAAAAGGAGCGTCCGGCGGGTGTTGAAGACGTGGGCAATGGATCCGGAAAAAAGCTGGAAGACAACGTAAGGAATCATGTAAAGAGTCACCGTCAAGGAGACCCATTGAATACTGACCTGCCATTCCCCGGCTAACACAGGCAGGAGGGTAATCATCCCTACCCCGCCCAGAGGGCCGATTATGGCTCCCAGGTAAATGGGCAGAAGATGTTTGAATTTAGCCATCCTGTCGCCTGGCCATGTCAGAACTTACCTGACTCCCTTTCTTTCAATATTTTTTCCAGCGTATCCCTGTAGATGCTTTTTTTGGCCGGGTTCAATTCCAGGGCCTTCCGGGCGAGCTTTTCGGCCTGGTCGAGGTTTGCTCTCTTTGTGTAATAAAGCCAGGCAAGGTTGTTGGCGGCATCGGCATTGTGGGGATCTTTGCTTATGGCTTTCTTGTAGTTTTTTTCCGCCTCGTCCCATTCGTTCTTCTGAAAATGGACATTGCCGATATGGAGATACGCCAGGGGCAGTTTTTTAGCCGCCAGTTTATACTCTTTCAGGGCGGCTTCCAGCAGACCTTGTTTTTCATAGGCTACCCCCAGATTTAAATGTTCTTCCGGAGTGAGCGGGTCTTTAAGAATGATAATTTTCGGCATAGAGCAGCCGGACAAATGCAGCAGAAGGCAAAGCGTTAAAATGGAGAAGTAAACGAAACGGCCCCGGTTGTCTTTCATGGTTTCGGCGTAATTTGCAGAGTCCAAAAATTTGCCCTTTCCCAGGTTTTCAAAAAAATACCCCGGGGAAAAACCTTATTCCGTTCTTTCCCGGAATGAGCGATGACGGCGTTTTCATCATAGCCGATAACCACCATAAAGTGGTTCTGCTGATAAACCCAGAATCCATAATCAACCAGGATAATCAGGGGAATGCCGGAATCGATGCTTTTTTTAAAATCCTCCCATCCGCCCTGATATTGCCTGGCCTGCAAACCTTTCCTCTCGGCGTAAAAAACCATATCCACGTCCAGCGTGCCCTGAGCCGCTTTGCTGTAGATATCGGCGGCAATTTCTTCGGGAGAAACCTTAAGGCCCCAAAAATTCAAAACCCCGGCAAGGGATGCGGGACCGCATTGGTAGGCTTCCTGGGGGAAAAAGGGAACATTCTCTATAGCGCGAACGCCCCTTGATTCCTGAAAACGGGCAGGACCAGCGCAGGAGAAGACAAAAAGGATGATTAGAAAAAGAAGGAAAGGGCCGCCCTCCACCGGGGCGCCCTTTTCCATTATTTTTTTTGCCAAGGGAATTTACAGGATGGATCGATTGAATGAAGACGGATTTTCTTCATTTCACCACAATTCGATGCCCGGTAAGCTGGAGAATTAAGACCACAAGGATGAGGATCAAAAGCAGAGCAATGATGACCCCCAGGCCGGAATCTCCCCCCGCTTTCAATTCATCAACCTTCAGGGCGAGTTGATGAATCTGCTGGTCGTTTAAGTTGTTAAGCCTGGCCTGGACCTCATCTGGCGTCAAACCGAATTCCTTGAGTCTTTCTCCGACCATCTTCATCTGAAGAACCGTCTGAATCTTTCGCAGATCGGAAGATCTTTCAGCCGGCGAAAGACCGGTGGCTTCCGAAGGAGAAAAACCAGCATAAACCCTCGGAGTAATCCCGATCACAAGCATGGCCACCACGAGATACCATGTCACGTATTTCCGGATTGCTTTCCTCAAGGCCCTTACCTCCTTTACCCGGTTTTGTCGCTGCCAGGCGACCGCAATAAATTTTTTAAATAAATATTGATGGCCTCGTAAAAAGTCGTCACTCCGGTGAAAACCGGAGTCCAGGGTATTTATAAGTATTTGAAAATACTGGATTCCGGCTGGAGTTTATCCCGATGAAAATCGGGGCCGGAATGACGGAAAAGGGCATTTTCAGACTTTTTACGAGTTCATCAATATTAAGGTAAGATAACGGTCATGTCAAGGAGAACTTCTGAACTCCTTTTATTCTTTTCCTGGCGATGGGAGCTGTAATGAAAACAAACAACCCAAAAGCAATCTGCAGGCACAACCGGCCATTCGATAATAGCCCGGTTTGTAAATAATAATACAAAGTAACGGAGACATTGACCGCAATATCCGTGGCCATTATCCATACGGAAAGGGCCAGCCCCCAAAAGGGAAGAAAGATGAGCAGAATTATCGCCAGGGGATCCAGAAGCGTTAAAAGAGTCCAATAAATATTTACAGGAAGAGGAACATAGGTGTATCCCAGTAAACCATCATGCACAATATCCTCGATATGGTTTTTAGTCCCGTATAAAAAGCCAATGGCATAAACGGCAAAGATACCTCTTACCAGGTTTAGTTCCCGATATTTTAAATCAAAAAGAATTTTGCTGAACATGGGGCGGAGACCCTTTCATTGGCTAAGGGTTTCAATAAACAGCATCGGGGAAGGTGCAAACCGGGCGGGGCTTGCCCACCATCAGGTACATTTTGGGAGAGAACCAGCCTTCGTCCAAAATGTCGTCATCAAGCTCGCTGATCACTCCGTCATGGATGGCCCAGGAGCGGCCGCGGACGGTTTTTTCGAAGCCCGGCTGCCGGAACGGGTTTGAGGCGTCGAGCTTTTGGAACAGTTGCCCTCCACGCTGGAAGGCCTGATGGATGCGCTGCAGGCGTTTGAAACCTTCGAAGTAGGTGAAACCGCAGCGCTCATAAACGATGGCATTGTGGTAAAAAAGAGCCTCCAGGCTGATACTCTTGATGTCCAATATTTTGGCAAAATATTCCAGACCGTAAATAACTTCCCGGGTTAATCCCAATCCCCTGCGGATCTGCCCCGGGGATAGGCCGGCGCGCAAGGCTCGTTCCTCTTCAGTTAGGTTGCGGGAAGCCCGCCCCCAGAGCGTATCCTTCCCTTGCGCATCGATGTCGATGTTGAAGCGTTCACTGTCTGGATCGTTGACCACCAGAAAGTCCCAGATGAGCTGGCTGAAGTCTAAAGCGTCGGATACCTGGATGGAGTAGAGGGGGTCCGGATCATCTATCTTCCGCTTCATCTCCACCATCACCGTCTCTTCTCTTTCCGGACAGTAAAAGCGGACCAACCGGTTGCCGGCATAGTCGGTGAAGGTTAAAGGATTGATTTGAAAACGTTTAAAAAGAGAAGGAGGAATGAGTAGCCGGTAAAACCCCTCTTTTTCGCTGGGAGACATGTGATTTATGCGTTGAATCCAGGGCATAATAAATCGTGAGAGCGCAAGTCGCGAGGGCGGTAAGCGTTTAAACGCCTTGCGCTCTTACGCTTTAGGTTTTTCGTATCAATTTAGCGGTTTGAAAAAGTGGTTTTACCACCTTTGTTGAGGTCCGGGGGTCTGGGTGGAACGCGCCGGAAGCATCGGCTGGGTTTCCGCTTGGCCACGAAGAACCCCGTTCTTTTCCGTCGGAGGAGGCGGGGGGCGTTTTCCCCGCCTCACCCGCGAAGAAATCAGCGCCTTATGATTCCAAGCGGGCCGCCCAGGCCCCCGGACCATGGATTCCCTTTGATCTTACGCCTCACCTCTTTTCAAAGGGCTAAAGTGTTACGGGTTTTTCTTAAAGCAAAGCTTCCACCCACCGGTCTGAATCTGTTTCCTGGCCGATGAGCTTAAGGAATCTTAGAACCTTAAATTCGTCTCTTATACTCAAGGATGGCTTCGCTTTCTCCAGCCGTTCCATAATCTGAAAAGTATCTGCCCGGGTCAGAATTAAAGGGAGCGAACGCTCCCGGGCCACCCGCAGGATCAAATCGCCCGGGGGTTTTCCCCCGGTTAGGATGATCCCGCTCACCATCGATTTTTCCTCACCCTTCTCTCCCAGGCCGACCAGGATAATTTTGTTATAGACCTGTTTGAAGATCGTTAGAGGGCCCTCCAGGTATTTGGCCCCTATGGTGAAAGTTTGAATTAAATTTCCGCCAAACTCCGGGCAACAGAGAACCTGGCCTTCGAGCAACTCGGCAAGGGCGGAGACGGTTAAGGCAGCTAAGATGGAGCTCTCAGGGACGGCAACTATAGATTTCAACCCTTTGTCTTTTAGGAAAGGAATCACTTTGGTCCTGACATGGTCCATTTTATCCGGAGGAATATGGTTGAGGAGCGCCGTTTTCACCCGGCCGTCGAGAAAGGAGTTCAGGGAGAGAAGGGAGTAAAGGGTCATGTTGTCCCGCTGGTAGCGGTCCACTAATAGCACGGAGGCGTCGAACAACTTGACCAGCAGACTGTCTGAAAGTCCGGAAAATCCTCCTCCGAAGAAGATCTCTTTCGCTCCCATGATCAAGACAACATCTTTCTTAAAAGAAACCTCCTGAAAGGCTTGTTTGATCTTTTCGATCAACCGTTCTTCATGGTTGCCGGAAACCTCCGCGATTAAATTTTCCGTGAGCATCACCGGGCAGAGCATTTCTTCTTTTTCTGTAAGACCCAGCGCCTCTTTGATGAGGGAAACATCCGAGTCGCATACTCCCCCATAAACAGAATTGCTAAGATCCGGCAGAAGTCCATAGGGTTTTAAGAACCCCACCTTGTAACCTTTTGCTTTCAGCTTTATGGCCAGGGCCCACGTAGCCAGAGTCTGGCCGGGTTCGCCGCCGGTGGACCCGACAAAGATCGAGCGCATGGAAAACCTCCGGAAAGATATCCGCGGTGCAGATCATTCACCGCAGAGAGCGCAGAGAATATTTAATTTAAAAAAGGTGTGAAAATTCTCCTTTTGGCATTTTAGCTTTTGCCCTTTATTCCATCTCAGCGTTCTCTGCGGTAATTGCTTTTTTAGAATGATAGCAAAAGGAAGGGAGGAAGTAAATTATTTCAGAAGCCGAGGCTGCCGGCGCCCATCACCCTAGCCCCCGGACCACGACAGGGTTGAGCACGAATAAGTCCTGTAAATGGAAGAAATTCATGCGCGATTTTTTGTAACTAACCACTAGATATATCAGGGTTTTTTCTCTTTTTTGGAATAGACCAGGTTAATCGGGTGGCAATGATCACAGGCCTGGGTGCGGGGATGGGTCTGGTGGCATTGATAACAGGTCTCCATCTGCGGCCGATTGGTCCGGGGAGTGAAGGAATCGTGCTCGATGTTGCGATGGCAATCGATGCATAAAACTTTCTTTTCGGCATGGGCCTTATGCGATATTTTTACGATCCGCACATTATCCAGGCTGGGTTGCCCCTTCTTAAAAATGGTGGAATGGCAGCGCAGGCAGTTTTTGTTCATCAGGTCATCACTGGCGGAAAACTTGCCAGGGAGGATTTCTCCGGGGGTTGTGTGACAATCCGTGCAAGTAACCGATGCCGGATGCGTGCGGGAGGGAAGCCATCTCACCGTGGGTTCCTGATTTTGGTGGCAGCTCAGGCAGAAAAACGAGTGGGAGGTGGTAAACCGCACCAACCCCCAACCCGGAATGGCCGCCAGGATTAGGATGATGGTTATGATCAACGCCCAGATTCGTCTGGGTAGTTTGGGTAACGACGGAATTTTCATGACCAGCCCTCTAAACTCCCTTCAGGTTCTCTTCAATTCAAATTTTCGTCAACGCCACTCTGGTATCATTCCAGGCGATCCCGCCAGCTACCGGGTCGAAATCCGCCGCGATCAGGGCGCTTAGGTTTACTCCGTTCCCCTGTTTCTCCCACCAGAGTAACTGTGTATCGAAGTCGCTGCTTTTTTCTTTCTTGGCCCGGGCGATCTTCCCCAATTCCCAATGTCCCAGGCCTTCGGTCAAGGTTACCACACGGGGATGAACGCCCTGGGAAAAACGAATCCGCACCGTTAGACTCCCGGCTTTGGAAGAGATCTTAACCCGGTCTCCGTCGCGAATTCCCCGGGCTTGGGCAGTCTTCGGATTGATCCACAAGGGGTTGTCATGCAGAATCTCGGCCAGCCATTTGGCGTTGGCTAAGCGCGGGGTCATGACATTGGCCCGGTTAACGGTTAAGATCAACTCCTCCTCTGTGATTCCCTGATGGGCCTTAATGGGTACATACGCCGGAAGAGCGGGTAAGCCCTTTTCCTGAAGCGTTTTGGAGAAAACTTCGAACTTTCCTGAAGGAGTGGCAAAGCCCTTCTTCTCGTATGAGCGGTAAACCGGTTTGGCTGCGGGGTCGAACCATACTCCTTCCTTTTTCAGAAGTTCGATTCCTCCGGCTTTGGAGAGCCCTTCGATTCGCCCGGCTGCCCTCCCGATAAAACCTTCGGAACTTGCGTAAGGGAAGGATTTCGTCCAATTGCCGCCCATGCGCCTGGCCAGCTCAATGAAGGTGTCCCCGATGGATCTGGACTTGCCCAGCGGAGGAACCATAGGCTGCCGGATGCTGACGAAGGGGATAAGTTCCATGGCCGGACGGGATTCTAAATTCCAGCTCTCTAAGTAAGAAGCCATGGGCAGCAGAAGGTCGGCAAGGGCTCCAGTCTCGGTAAGATGCGTGTCGGCCACCACGATGAAGGGAAGGCGTTTTTCATCCTTGAGAATTTGCAGAATTTCAGTTGTGCCGGGGTTGGCATAGGCCGGGTTGCCCATGTAAGAAAAATAAATTTCTGCTTTGGTCTTCCCTTCTTTCAGCTCGGCGAAAGCCCGGGAGGAAGAAACAAAGGCGTTTTTTAACTTTGGCTCACCCAGGTCCATGGTCCGGGGCAGGCAACACCCCCCCGGGACGTCAATGTTGCCGACCACGGCGTTAAGAAGAGCGATGCATCTTTCGTTAAGAACCCCGTTCTGGTGGCCGCTTACTCCCCGCCCTGTTAAAGCGACAGCCGGTTTGGCCTTCGCGAATTCCGTGGCCAGGCGCCGGATGTCCGCTGCTTTGACTCCGCTTATTTTTTCAGCTTGTTCGGGTGTATATTGGGCAAGGTGCTCAATGAGGTTGGGCAGAGGAAAATTCGTCCAGCGGCTCAGAAAGTCTTTGTTATGAAGATCATGCTGGAGGATGTGCTGGACCATGGCCAGGGCAATGATTCCATCACTCCCGGGATTTACGGGAAGCCATTCATTACTCTTCCCGGCCGTGTTGGAGAGACGCACGTCCAAGGTGACCAACTTGGCCGCATTGGCCATGCGCCCTTCGACTATACGCTGGGCCAGGCAGATGTACTGTTCATGATCCTCGTAGGGGTTAGCCCCGAAATTTAGGATGAAGCGGGATCTGGCCACGTCGCCGACCACGGTTTCCGCTCCCCAGGTGAATGCCTGGCCGGCGGCTCTATTAGGATCAGAGAAACTGCTTTCCGGAAAGACCGATGGCGAGCCGAATTCCTTTAGAAAATTCAACGCTAAAAGCTCTCGGGAGCCTGGGGCGCCCATCTCCACCCAGAATGCTTCTGTCTTTCCGGCGCTGCTCAGTGAGGTGAGCCTTTGGGCAATCTCATCCATGGCCTGATCCCAGGTAATCCTGGTCCACCGGCCCTCCCCCCGCGCCCCTGTTCGTTTTAAAGGATAGAGCAGGCGGTCAGGATCGTAAAGGGTGTTCACGCCGGCATGGCCCCGGGAGCATATCTTTCCCCGATTGTTGGGATGCCTGGGATTTCCAACAATTTTAATCAGGCGGCTATCGGCGACTTCTCCCAAAATTCCGCATCCGGCAGGGCAGAGCAGGCAGGTGCTGGCAATGATTAGGGGCTTCCCGGCAGTGCGCGCGACCCTCCTGGCTAACTCCGGAGGAGGACTGAAACAACCCGTCAAAGAACCACCAAGACTGGCTACCGCAGCGCTGGTGAACCCTAACTTCAGAAAATCCCGTCTGGTAATCTTCGTCATGAAAAACTCCTCGATCTTCAAACCAGGGGCAGAAACTCACCGCCCAAAACGACCGTTAACCGCATAAAGAAAATACCGATGACGACCAGGATGGAGGCTAAGGTTACAGTGGTCAAGTTGCGCAGGCGGGGAACTAACAGGACAATAGCCGGAATGACCTTGCCTAAAATATTCTCCACCCAGATAAAATGGAAGCTAAATTTTCCATACAAAAGCAGATAGGCCACCTCCTGGGCATCCGTATGGGAGACCAGTAAGACAAGCACATCACTCAAGACCAGGAAAATGTCGATGAGGATCATGGCTGCCAGGAAGTTCCCCAGGCCGAAAATGAGGTCCCGGTTGATTACTTTTTCCTTGGAGAAGAACTTGTCCTTTACCAGGGATATGAGGATCATCAGGGCAATACCCGAAACCATGGCCGAAACCAGGAAAAGGAAGGGCATTAAAGCTGAATTCCAAAGAGCCCGGGCTTTGCCCAAGGCCAGGATAAATCCGGTGTAGCCATGGACGAAAATAGCCAGGGGAATCCCGATGGTCCCGAATAAGCGGGTCATTTTCTGATTTTCCTTGAACATAAACCAGGCGTAGATCAGGCAATTGATGGGGTAAAGAGTCAGGAGGAAAGACCCCCAGGTGATCGGCGAGGTGACGTTCAGGTAAACAAAGAGGTGCCAGGACTTCAAAGGCTGGCCCACATGTACGATCAAAGCCAGCGGCGCCATGACCAAAAACAGGGTTGCCAGAATGACCCCAATCTTTCCGATGGGTTTGTACTTATCCATCCCGAAGACGAAAGCCAGGGTGGAGAGCACGAAGGATCCGGCGCTCAGGCCGGTGAGGTAGAAGTAGACGGCAATGAACGCTCCGAAAGCTTCCTGGGGGAAAATATTGTAAAGAACACTGGTGTCCATCTTATTCCTTCCTTTCAGCTACCTTCAGGGGTCCAGGTCCGCCTCAGCGTAAAAAACTTTGAGCCTCTTTCTTTCAGAAAGCCTCCGCGCAATAACCCGCGGGCTGTTTGATGCTCGCTTATTCCCCGTAGTCTATGAAATAACGGAAACGGGCCTGGCCGGACTTCCCTGGCAAGGCCTTAATTCAATTGTATAGGAAAACCCTTTTTCGACTTAAGCGCCGCCACTGGCGGATCAAATTCGGCAATGAACTTAAAATGGTCAATGGTCAATTATCAATGTTCAATGATCATTGACCTTTGATAATTGAGCTTCTTGCAAAAGTCCGTAATTTACCCTTCGACAGGCTCAGGGTGAACGGGCTTAGGTTGAAATTATTTAATTTTTCCGTTCGTGGTGAGCTTGTCGAACCACAAAAAAATACTTTTGCAAGAGCCTCAATTGATAACTTATATCTGCCGTGGGCCCAAGGACTCAGGGATTAAAGTTTGCCATAAAGCATGATGGATATAACCAGGGCGTAAATCACCAGCGATTCGATCAAGGCCAGTCCTACGATCATGGGAATGAAGATCTTAGGCTGGGCCTCCGGATTGCGGGCAATTCCTTCCAGGCCCTTGGCAATGGCAATCCCCTGACCTAGTGCTCCACCTAAGGCGGCAATAGCTATGGCCAGACCGCAAACCAGGCCGATAAATTTCTTCGCTTCCTGGCCCAGGGGTTCAGCTGCAAAAGCCAACGAGGCGAAAGAACAGCTTAGGGCCAAAGTCAGCAAAAGAATCCACATCATTTTTTTCTTCATTATCCAATACCTCCCATAGAATGAAGTGTCTTTCATTACATTTAATGAACTCGTAAAAAGTCAGAGTTCCCTTCATTAGGTCATCCCGGCGAAAGCCGGAATCCAGTAAATTCAAGCAGTTCTGGACTCCTGCTTTCGCAGGAGTGACAGCTTTACACTTTTTACGAGACCATCACATTTAACTTTTCAACTTTAGTCCGCCTTAGACGGATCACTTTTGGTACTGAACTTGAAATGGTCAATGGTCAATGATTATTCAAAATCCTTTAGTGTTCTCCCTCTTCGATCGCCAGGGAGAGATAAACCATGGACAGCAGCATAAAAATAAAAGTCTGAATAAGCGAGACGAAAATTCCCATAAACATGGCCAGGGGAGGAAGGAAGAGAACCAGCAAAGAAGGAGTTAAAAGGGTCAAAGATAACAGCATATGGTCAGCCATGATGTTGCCGAAAAGACGCATGGAAAGTGAGAGGACCCGGGCTAAATGGCTGATGACCTCGATGATGACAAACAGGGGCGAAAGCCACAAAACCGGGCCGAGAAAATGTTTGAGATACTTAAGGCCATGGGCTTTAACCCCGTAATAGTGCGTGGCGCAAAAAACCACCAGGGCGCAGGCTACCGTTGTATTCAGGTTATCTGTTGGCGGCAAAAAACCCGGAACCAGACCCATGAGGTTGGAGAAAAGGATGAAAAAGCCCAGGGTTCCAATCAAAGGGAGAAATTCTCTGCCCCTTGGTCCGATAATATCATCCAGGAATTTCAAAATTATCTCCGTGAAGAGCTCAAAGAGGTTCCGCAAAGAAAACCGGCTGGAAGGAACCATTTCAACAGGGGCTTGCATGACTATTTTACGAAAAGCCACATACGCCAGGAGAGAGAGAGTTAGGAGCACAAAAAGGGCGCCGGAAACCTGGGGGGGGAGTTCACCGATGAAAGGCACATAAGAAAGCCAGGTAAAAGAAGGATGTCCAGCCATTATCCGTTCGCCTTTCCCTCAGCCCTGAGCGATTCCTGGATGATTACCCAAAGAATGGCCGGGAGTAAAGTGGAAATGCCTACAACGAAAGCGATAAAATTTACTTCAATGAAGCGCAGAACGAAAAAGATTCCCGCGAGCAAAGCAAAAAACTTGACCAGAACTTGCAAGCAGTAAATTTTTTTTTTGTCGAAGATCATTTTTTCCATGATCCGCCAGAGCCAGTGAAAATTTAGGATGGCCACTCCCCCCCCCAGAATCAGCCCTAACGAAACCGGCCAGCTTTGCAGCCAGAGGCTGGTCAGAAGGAGGAGGATCAGAATCTGGCCAGTTCGTTTCTCGATGGAAGTCAGCTTGCGGATTTCACCTTGCCGCGCCGGCACCGAGAATTTATTTGTTTCGTCCTTCCTTGTCAAGGCTTTTAACCAGGGAAAAAAGGCTGCGAAAGCCCGCTGCTATACCAAGAATAAGGAAAATTAAAGTCAGCCATGGTCCGGTGTTAAGATAACGATCAAGAAAATATCCGATGGCCACGCCGATGGCCACAGAGAAGCCCATCTCCAGGCCGATGGCGCTGTAACGGGCGAGTTTCTTGTAGAGTTTTTTTTGTTCGTCCTCCATGGCCATCCGGCCTGGCGGCCCTTGCTCCTAATTTTTACCGGTTGAGATTGCCCAGATTAATGAGTTTTGCCAGGCTCCTTAATCGATAATGAATGAATATTCATTCAAGGTTAATTTGTTAACATAATTGCCAAAATATTGTCAAGGGTTTTTTGGCTTTTCTCTTTAAAAATCATTCTGCTTCCAGTTTTTCCAGCGCCGTTGCTACTGCTTCTAAGGTTCGTTTCAGGTCATTTTTTGTGTGAGCAAGTGAGATGAAACAGGCCTCAAATTGGGATGGGGGAAACCAGACTCCGGCCTCAAGTATTTTCTGAAAAAATTTGGCGTATTTACCCGCGTCTGATTTCTTGGCTGAGCTATAATCATAAACTTCATCGCTGGTGAAGAAAATGGTGAACATGGATCCGCACCGGTTGATCCGGACGGGAATCCCCTTCCGGGAACAAAGTCCCTCAAGATCCCGGCACAATTCCTGGGCCAGGGCATCAATCTTTTTATATGCCCCCTTTTCCTGGAGAACCTCAAGGGTAGTTAGGCCGCAGGTCATAGCCAGCGGATTCCCGGAAAGGGTCCCCGCCTGATAAACAGGCCCGAGGGGAGAAACTTTTTCCATGATCTCCCTCCGTCCTCCATAGGCTCCTACAGGCATTCCTCCACCAATGATCTTTCCCAGGCAGGTGAGGTCAGGCTGGATCCCAAATATTTTTTGAACTCCGCCATAGGTCAGACGGAAACCTGTAATCACTTCGTCAAAAATCAGCAAGGAGCCGTTCTTCCGGCAAATCACCTCCAGGCCTTTTAAGAACCCTTCCCGCGGCAGGACAACCCCCATATTTCCGGCCACCGGCTCGACAATGACACAGGAAATTTGGGAAGGATTTTGGTCGAACATATCTTGAACGGCCACCAAATCGTTATATGGGACAGTAAGAGTATGCGCGGCCAGAGACTCTGGAACTCCGGCGCTGTCCGGAACTCCAAAGGTGATTGCTCCCGAGCCGGCTTTGACCAGAAAGCTGTCGGCATGGCCGTGATAGCAGCCTGCGAACTTGAGGACTTTATTCCGGCCTGTAAAACCACGGGCTACGCGCAAAGCGCTCATCGTCGCTTCTGTCCCCGAGCTGACCATGCGCACCAATTCCATGGATGGTATGGCTTTAGAAATCATTCGGGCCAGGCGCACCTCCAGTTCGGTGGCTGCGCCATAGCTCCAGCCGTTAGAGAGGGCCCGGGCCATGGCTTTGCGGACCCGGGGGTGAGCATGTCCCAAAATCATCGGGCCCCAAGAAGAAACATAATCAATGTAGGCCCGGCCATCTGCATCGTAAATCTTTGATCCTTTGGCTTTAGCCACAAAGAGCGGATCTAACCCCACAGCTCGAAACGCCCGTACCGGGCTGTTGACTCCGCCGGGAATTACCTTCTGGGCTTCGGCGAAGAGTCTCCTTGATTTAGCAGTTTTCATAAATCCTCCAAATTTCTTTTGCCGCAGAGCACTCGGAACACCGAGTCAAAATCAAAATGAAAAAGAAAAATTGTAACAGTTTAGCCCTTTGCAAAGCTGTCAAATCCCCCCTCATCCTCCTGAAGCTGTGAAAAAAACCCCCAAATCACCTCCACCCTCGCCCTCCGCCATCAAGGGGGAGGGAATTTCTTTCTTATTTCAATATGTTTCCCCTCTCCCCCGGCGGGAGAGGGTAGGGTGAGGGGGAATATTCCTAATTTTTCACACCTTCCCTTTTTCAAAGGGGAAAAGGCTTAATCTTTTATCGAATTCCAATTACAAATACAAACCTCTCCTCCCTTTGTAAAAGCCTGCCTGCGGTAGGCAGGGGAGGTCGGGAGGGATTTCTGGTCCGCCTGAGGCGGATCAAACCGCTAAATTGTTACGAAAAATTTAATTATTTTTTGACCTTGATTATATTTTTCTCTGTGTCCTCTGTTCGCAGCCCATAATGCTGCGTGTCTTGCCGGTGAAAGTCTGGCTCCGGCAATTGACTGTTTGGCCGGATAGTTATACTCGACGCTCCTCGGGGGCGACCCCGGGAAGCGAAAGCTCGAAAGTAAAAGCTCTTGCCGGTGAAGAGCAAGCAACTCACCGGGCCGTAGCATAAAGCGGACGTTGCCGCCTCGTTACACAGCCCACATGACCGGTAGTGGTGGGGAAAATGCAGACGCCGAGCCTGGGCAGAGGAGGCGAAGGCCAGGGTAGATGGAGGGGGAACAGTCCAGGGGTACAGGAAACAGGGGCATGGCTTGAGACTCTTTGGCACCAGCAGACGAAAGGGCTGGAAACGGAAAGTTCTTAGCCTAAACCTACTGTGCCTGTGCTTGCTCCATCTGGTCT
>VGSF01000080.1 GCA_016875165.1 Deltaproteobacteria bacterium | reverse complement strand
TTTTTTGTGGTTCGACAAGCTTGTCCTGAGCGAACCGTTCACCCTTCGAGAACCTCAGGGCGAACGGTGAGTCGAAGGGCTCACCACGAACGGAAAAACTAAATAATTTCAACCTAAGCCCGTTCACCCTGAGCCTGTCGAAGGGTAAATTACGGACTTTTGCAAGAAGCGCTCTTACAAATATTTTAACAATTCTTCCGCTCTGTTTAACTGAATATGGCCGAGATGTCGGAAAACTTTATCTTCTCGGCCCCGATATTGAGATAAGTTGCCCCGTTTTCAAAGGATATGCCTGTTACTGTACCGATGACAGAGGAATTGACCGATATTAATTGCCCATTTTCATTTAACCCCAGGACCTTGAAGCCATAGGTTCCATCGGGCATTTGCGCCCCATTCTGGTTCTTTCCGTCCCATGCCAATTTATGTTTGGCAGCATCTTTTGTCCCCTCTTCAATGACCCTGATCAATTTGCCATTGGCGTCGTAAATTTGAATGGCTACCTTCCCCGGTTTTGATAATTGGTAAACACCCTCGGAGATCTTTCCCCCATCCACGATTAAGCGATCGCCGGACACCTCGACCTTTTTTCCGATTAACCCCGCTGCCTGCAGGGAGGAAACGGAAGCTTGATTGGCCGCCATGTTATTTAAGGATTCATTAATATTATTTAACGATTGAACGCTGTTCATTTGGGCCATCTGCGTGGCCATTTGAAAGTTATCCAGCGGCTCTAAGGGGTTCTGAAATTTAAGCTGGGTTACAAAAAGATTTATAAAATCTTCCTGGTTCAGGGTCGATTTTCTTTTTGTCTGAAGAAGTGCCTGATTGGGGTTTGCGGCTGATTGTAAAGATGATAGGTTGTTCATATATCCTCCTTATGTTTTTATACTATTACATCCACGTAGCTCATCCCCGGTTTGGACATCTTGATCATCATATTAGGAATGGTTTCCAGTGATTCAGTCTTTTCCTGGCTATTCTCCCCGGACCCTGGCCGATTCCAGGGATTCCGGTTAATCGGATCATCTCTATGCCCCGGAAACGACCCCATGTCCTGCCGGATGAATACGTCAAATTTTTCCAGTTTAAACCCTTCGCTCTCCATGATCTTTTGAATCTGGAAATGGCTGGCTTCCAGGGCGGACTTGGTCAAGGGTTTCTCTGCCCATAAAGCTGCTTTAATATTTTCTTTATTCCGGCTTATCTCCATATAAATACTGCCCAGGTGAGGGGGGTCTAAGGTGAGCCGGATTCTTTCCGTGTTGTTTTTAATCGACCAAATGATCCTGGGGCCTACCTGTTGGTAAACTTCCAGGTTGTTCGGTTTAGTCTGGGACGGGGCATAACCATCTTTCGCCTCTTTGGCCATAGCGAGGGTTATCTGTTTCTCGCCATTTCGGCCGGCGAAAAGGATATTATCCCCTTCCGGATTACGATCGGCCCTGACCAGAAGGTCAAATTGCTCACTTCCCTTAATGAGGTTATTTTCCGCCCTTCTCCCTTCTCCCCCCGGGGAATTGACCACGATTTCTTCAGGCATTAAGGATGAACGGGAATCCGGTTCTCTCATTAACACATCCCGCCCTTGTTGCTGTTGATTCAGGTTTAAAGAGGCTGTGGGTGATTCAATATTTTTTAAAGAAAGATTATTCACCTCCTGGATTCCTCCAGTAAGAGAATGAGGAATTGCTTCCTTCCCGCTTAGCGCCGTTTCTCCGAGCTGAACGATGATAGCTTCCATTGACTCCGGGAGAATCGGCCCTGGATGGTTTGCTGTTATTCCGGCGGCATTTGCAGAGTCCGCGGATAAGGCCTCCCCCTCGCTGGTTGGATTTATTTTTTCCCCTCCCCCGTTTTCTCCGGAATTAATGGGCGCCGATGGGTTCAAGTGATTCCCCGCCAATAAATATGGTTCTGGTAAAACAGGCGGAGATGAGTTAGAGGATGGAACCGGGGATTGAATATTGGAAGCTTCCACTTCCGACAGGTTCTTTTCATTTTTATCTGGAGTGACCTGTTTTTCCAGAACTTCGGCGAAATCTTCCGCCGGTCGTGAGAGATTAGCAACTTTCTTTCCCTCGATTGATTCTCTCGATGCTCTGATGGCTTGAACGATGGTATCCATGATTGTAAATCTATTTTTAGCAATGAAGATGCCAAGGCTGTGGAATTGAAAATAATTATTGAAAATATTTTTTTGTATTAATTTTGATGATTCGTAAAAAGTCCGAAAGCCTCTTTCCCCGTCATTCCGGCGAAAGCCGGAATCCAGTTATTTCAAGGAGTTATCAAACTGCTGGACTCCGGTTTTCACCGGAGTGACGATTTTTTACGAAGCCATCAATTTTCAGTGGTTAAAACAATCGTAGGAAAAGGGGAAATATTTGCTAAAAGGGCTTTCGGCAATATTTTCCCTTTTTCCACGCCGGCATGAAGAAATATTTTCCATCTTATCCATCCCTTTACCTTGACACTCATAACAATTGACCCACTTATGCTAAATAAAACTAACCCAGGTAATAAGATCTTAAGCTGTACAGATACGGGTAAAGTTATAAGCCATAGAGCTTAAAAATCAAGCTATTGGCTGAAGAAATCAGTTATTGCGCGCGCAATAAGGTACCCTTCGGGTGGGTCAATATTTTTTAGCATAAGTGGGTCAATTCCCTTGAGTGTTGAGGTCTAACGCCCCTTCGACGGGAAAGATTTAAGGGGGAGGAGAAAAAGGGGATTTATATACTCTTAAATTTGAGCCTCTTGCAAAAGTCCGTAATTTACCCTTCGACAGGCTCAGGGTGAACGGGCTTAGGTTGAAATTATTTAGTTTTTCCGTTCGTGGTGAGCTTGTCGAACCATAAAAAATACTTTTGCAAGAAGCTCATTTGTAACAATTTAGCGTTTTGATCCGCCTCAGGTGGACCAGAAATCCCTCCCGACCTCCCCTGCCTACCGCAGGCAGGCTTTTGCAAAGGGAGGAGAGGTTTTTTATTGGAATTCGATAAAAGATTCAACCTTTTCCCCCTTTGAAAAAGGGGGATGAAGGGGGATTTGACAGCTTTTCAAATGGCTAAACTGTTACTATAATTAAAGTGGCCCAAAAATGGTGGTTTCAGGAAGGTTTTACTCTGGTAGGGAATTTATATTTCATGACCGTCATTTCATCATTGCTTTTCTGCTCAATCTTTTCCGCCTGCTGCAAAAAGCTTTTCAATCTTTTCTCTTTCAACTTCTCAAAAATCTTCCTCTCCTTGGTCCGGGCGATTAGTTCCTCTCTCTCCTGATCAAGTTCTCGGGAAGCCTCTCTTTTTTCGATCTCTTTCAGCAGAAGTTCGGCCCGGCTGTATTCGTCAAACTGCTTGTATATTACAAATTCATGGGCTTTTATGCCCAGAAGACTCTTTTTCCTTAGTTCCTCATCATAAGCAATTCTTTTCTTGGCGCATTGCTGAATTTCTTTTTCTTTCGTCTTTAAGCGAGTGATCTTATCGCCCAGGCGGATATGGGAAATTTCTTCCGCATGGCGTTTCCAGTTCAAGAGGGCCTGTAATGGAAAGGGAAATCGCATGGATAGTCTAATGGAAAAGGGATTTTAAACCCTGGAGGGATTCCCCGTAATCAAGCTTCTCGTTGATGGACTGGCGCAGAAAGCCATTGATTTCCGGAATTTTTTTAATAGCCTTATCAATCTGGGGGTTGCTCCCCTCCACATAAGCTCCGATATTAATCAAATCTTCGGCTTTTTTAAAAACAGCCATTATCGATACGAGTTGATTTCGGGCCGCCATCTGTTCTGGATCCACAATATCGCCCATGACCCGGCTGACGCTTCCCAGAACATCGATGGCCGGATAATGATTTTGGTTGGCCAGTTCCCGGGCCAGCACGATATGCCCATCGGCAATGGAACGGATGGAATCGGCAACGGGGTCATTCAAATCATCTCCTTCGACCAACACCGTATAAATGCCTGTAATGCTCCCCATAGTGAATGCAGTGCCGACTCGTTCCAGTAGTTTCGGAAGTTGGGCAAAGACGCTGGGGGTATATCCTTTGGCTGTAGGCGGCTCTCCGATGGCCAGGCCCACCTCGCGCGCGGCCATGGCAAATCTGGTTATGGAATCCATCATCAAAAGAACATCCTTTTTTTGATCCCGAAAGTATTCGGCTATGGTCGTCGCTAAATAGGCGCCGCGCATCCTAAGGAGAGGATGTTGATCGGAGGTGGCCACAATCACCACGGATCTTTTTAGCCCTTCCTCTCCCAGATCTTTTTCGATGAATTCTCTGACCTCTCGCCCTCGCTCGCCAATCAGGGCGACGACGCTGACTTCAGCGTTAGTCTGGCGGGCCATCATCCCCAATAAAGTGCTTTTCCCAACCCCGGATCCCGAAAAGATGGCCATCCTCTGGCCTTTGCCTAAAGTAAGCAGGGCATTAATCGCTTTGATACCAACATCGACCGCCTGGGTAATTCTTTGCCTTAATATGGGATTCACGGATTGGGCATAAAGAGGATATTCTTTGTCCAAGAAAAGCGGCCCTTTATTATCTATCGGGTTTCCCATACCATCCAGCACCCGTCCTAAAAGAGTTTCTCCCACTTTGGCCTTGGCCGGGCATCCCATCGGGGTAATTTTGCACCCTGGTTCAATGCCCCGGATGTCCCCCAGTGGCATAAGTAATATTTTTTGATCTTTGAACCCGACCACTTCGGCCGGAATCGCTTTTTCCTCATTCTTGAAGCTGATATAACACATATCGCCGATGGCCGAACGGGGTCCGATCCCTTCAATCACCAGGCCGATAACTTGATTTACCCATCCAAATCTTTTAATTGTATCTGCTTCCTGGATGAGATGAAGAAAGGATTCGCGATTGTACGTAGTATGAATCACCGGGCTGTTCATTAGGTCAGGAGTCCGCCTCTTTCAAATTTCTGCCAGATCAAAGAAACAATCTGATCTAACTGGCCTTCCAGGGTGGCATCAATATCCCCCAGAGGAGTCTCTATATAACAACCCCCCCGGGTGATCGCCGGGTCTGCCAGAATTTTCACCCCCCCCAGCGATTCATCTTCCAGGGAAAAGGGAAGGTTGTTGGGGTGGGCCAGCAGATATTTATAGTCTTTGGGGTTTAAATGGACGACGATCTTTTTTCGTTCCACCACATGCTGAAAAGCCGCTGGCAACGTCTTGGCGATAACTTCTTCGGCTAAATGAATTTCCTGGCGCAAAATTTTTCGTGTGATGCTAAGTACGAGTTGCACCATTTTCCGCTCGTGCTTTTTATAAAGTTCTTCCTGCTGGCGGCTTATTTCAGTGAGGAGCTTTTGAATTTGTTGCATGACGGCTTCGAATCGTTTCTGCCCCAATTCGAATCCATCCCTTTCTCCCTGGGCAAACCCTTTCTCGTAGGCCTCTTTCTCCATGAATAATGCCTTCTCTTTGGCCTGCTTTAATACCTGCGCCTCCATTTCCTTCCAAAATTGACCCTGAGAAGAGGTAAACTCCCTGGCCTTAAGTTTCGGCCATTCCATCTGAAAGATGGGTAAATTTTCCGGTCCCGGATGAAAGTTAGGCGCAAATTTATTTAAGTTCCCTACCTGCGGAATTTCCTGGACGATAAATTTTTTAGACAAAAACATCCTCCTTGCCCTTGCCGGCTATAACAATTTTCCCTTCACTCTCTAATTTTTTCGCGGTTTTAATGATCATTTGTTGAGCGGCTTCCACGTCTTTTAAACGGGCCGGTCCCATTAACTCCAGATCTTCCTTGAGCATCTGGCCGGCTCTTTCGGACATATTCTTGAAAATTTTCTCCTTTAAGCCATCGGAGGCGGTCTTCAAGGCAATTTTGAGTGTTTCGCTGTTTATTTCTTTCAGGATGGCCATCATGCTGCGGTCCTCAACCTGGGCCAGATCTTCAAACACGAACATCAACCTGCGGATCTCATCCCCTAAGCCCTGCTGTTGCTCATCCATGGACTGCAGGATTGTGCTTTCGGCGGAACTATCCATCTGGTTCAAAATTTCGGCCACTGAACGGATCCCTCCCAATTTTCCCCCTTCCAAATTTTCCAACATGGAAATTTCCTCCTGAAGGGATTGGTCCATTTCTTCCAGAATGGCCGAAGGAACGTTTTCCAATTGGGCAATCCTATAAAGGACTTCGGTTCGCACCCGGTCCGGAAATTCCCCCAGGATTGCCGCCGCCTGGCCTGAATCCAGATGGGCCAGGACCACGGCGATGGTCTGGGGGTGTTCATTCTTGATAAAGCTGGCCAGGGTTCTCGGATCCAGTCGCCTAACTTTTTTGAATAAATTCCATTTCCCCTCTTCTTCGATCTTTTCAAAAAGGACCTGGGCCTTCTCTCCTTCCATGGCCTTGGAGAACAGGTTTTTGATGAACTGATTCTTCCCGTCGGCCCCTAATTGAATCGGCCGGCCGGAAGAAGCCAGTTGATGAAATTCCGAAAAAATGGACTCTGCAGTCTTTGGGGAAATGGAAGAGATTTTCGCCATGGAGGTCCCTATTTTTTTAATTTCCTCCTCATCCAGACTCCGTACAATTGCAGAGGCTAAATCTTCTCCCAGACTGTAAAGAAGGATCGCTGCTTTTTGGGGTCCGCTAATTCGCTCAGTTCCCATGGTTTATGTATCAATCCCTTTCATTCAGCCAGGTTTTCACGATTCCCACGGCTTTGGTAGAATCCCCCTGCACTAACTGTATGGTCTGCTCCCGCAGATCCAAGGACTTGGAAACCAGAGAAGGTTCCGCGGAAAGCGCAGGTTGGGCTTGTTGGGGAAGATAGGCGACCGATTCCTGGGGAAGGAAATTTCTTTTTTTCAGGAGCGGTCGCACCACAAAGAAGATGAATAGTAAAATTAGGATCAGGCTGACCAGCGGTTTGTAAGAAAGAAGAAGATATTCTTTCCAGTTGGTCCCGCTTACGGTTTTACTCTCTTCTTCTTCCGTTATCGACCAGCTAAAAGGCATGTTTACCACTTCCACCTGGTCGCCGCGCTTTTCGTCATAACCAACCGCTTTTTTTACGATTCTCTCTAAACTTTTCATCTCCTCGGGGGAGCGCGAAACAAATTGTTTGACTTTTTTTCCTTGGGCATCGGAGTTTTCTTTATATGTCCCGTCAACGATGACCGCAACAGACACTTTCTTTAGGGTTCCTACGGGGCTTTTAATGTGTTTATTGATTTTGGATATTTCATAATTGCGGGTCTCACTCTGCCGTTCCGCTGAGTTGGCGTTGATCGGCGCAGAAGCGCTAATGCCGGGCATGACTTTTTGACTCGGTTCGGGAGATTCGGTTCCTTTGCCCCCGGAGGGTTTGGCAACCGGAGAGTTGTCGATTTTTCCTTCCCCCGCGCCCTTGGCCCCCGAGGTCATGGAGGAGCGCTCGCTGCTCTTTTGTTCACTCCTGACAATGGTCTGCGGGTCAAATCTCTCCTCGGTTATGTCGATTTGCTGAAAGTCAATGTCCGCGGAAACCCGGGCAACGGCCCGGTTATGGCCCAGAACTCCCTCCAGCATTCCCTGGATCTTTTTCTTGAGGCCCTCTTCGATATTTCTTTGATACTCTAATTGATTGGTGGTCAATTGGGCGATCGGGGTGTTCTCATTTCTTTTGGACAAGATCTTTCCGGAAGTATCAACCACCGTAATATGGCTGGTGTCCAATCCCTCCACGGCGCTGGCCACCAAATGAACAATCCCCTCCACCTGGGAAGCTTCCAGGGACATTCCGGACCGGGTCTTAATAAAAACGGAGGCCGTGGGCTTCTTCTTCTCTTCCACAAAAAGAGACTCTTTGGGGCTGACAATATGGACTCGGGCGTGTTCGACCGCTTTTATTTGTTTGATGGTCCGGCTGAGTTCACCCTGCATAGCCCTCTGGTAGTTCATTTTTTGCACAAAATCAGTTGCCCCCAGGTTGGTTCGGTCAAAGACTTCAAAACCCACCCCTCCGCCCTTGGGAAGGCCTTCTGCGGCCATGGAGAGGCGAATGTCGTAAACCTGCTCTTTGGGGACTAATATGGAGTTGCCGGATAACTGGAAGAGAATCTTTTTCTCTTTCAGCTTGTTCACCATCTCGGAAGCGTCTTCCTGGGAAAGGTTGCTGAAAAGGGTTTGATAATCCGGCGCGTTATTCCAAAAAATCAGATATCCGAATCCAATTAGGGACAGCAAAAGGACGAAGCCAATCAATAAGCCCCCTCTTTTTGCCGGCGAATTGAAAAGTTGCCACAATTGTTCTAAAAGCGGAGTAGCCATTTTTTCTAAGTCCTGAGTGGATTAAAATTGCATGCGCATTATTTCTTCATAGGCCGCGATCATTTTGTTGCGCACCTGAAGCATCAGCCGGAAGGAGAGGCCCGCCTGCTCCATGGAAATCATGGTTTGATGAATATCCTGCTTCCCCTGGATCATTTCCTGAACGTTCAGATTGGCCTCTTTCTGGAGGCTATTGACTTCCTCCACCGAATTCTTAATGGCCTTTTTGAACCCGGCCAGCGGGTCAGAGGCTGTTCTTTGTCCTTGGCTGATTTTCTCCAGCGCTGGGAAGGAAATATTTTTTATCTTCAGGTCTTCCATTTTTCACCTCAGGCGCAATTATCGCGCGCTGATCTCCAGGGCTTTTAAAGCCATCTGTTTGGCCGCATTGAATGCCGTGACATTGGCCTCATAACTGCGCACGGCTCCCATTAAACTGACCATTTCTTCTACGATATTTATGTTGGGCAAGAAGATATAGCCGGAGGCGTCGGCATGAGGATGGGAAGGATCGAAAACCATTTTGAAATCACTCGCATCTATGATCATTTCAGCTTTCACCCCCCCCTGTTTTTGATCGATTCCTCCCGGTAAAATATCTACTCTGGAAAAATGACCCGGATGGGTTCTTTCGAGATGGCCAATGGCCTTGAATTTGTTCAGTAACAAATCCGCGAAATGATGATCCGGGAGAACTGGGGAAAGCACAACCTCTTTTCTCCGATAAGGGCCCCCATCCCCTGTCTCGGTTGTTTGGGCGTTGGCCAGGTTCGTGGCAATCACGTTAATGACCAACCGTTGGGCCTGAAGCCCGCTGGCGCTTATCTGCATAGCGTTAAATAAATTCATGTTCCCTTCTTACCTCCCCTCGGAAATGGTCAATCGTAAGGCCTCTAATTTTTTCATCAGGACCTGAACTCCGGCCTGGAACATAATGTTGTTTTCCGCCAATTTGGCCATTTCCTGATCTATATTCACTCCTTCCCCTCCTGATTTGGTCTGGGCGATCTCGGTTGAAAAATCAGAAGAATAAGACCGGTCGCCCGGTTGGGGAAAATGCTGCGGATGGGTTTTTTGCAGATGGGACTCGGATACGTTTTCTACGGAACGCTCTAATATTTTCTGGAAGGGCATATCCTTGGGGGTATAGCCCACCGTCTCGGCATTGGTGATATTAGAAGAAATAACCTTATGCCGTAAAGCTCTGACGTCCAGGGAACGATGCAATAAGCCAATCGTTTGATCGAATAATTTTCTTCCGAATAAAAGGTTGCTCATGTTTTTTTGCTCAGCAATTAATGTGCCAAAATATTAACAAACCGTCAGAGTAGTATCAATTTAGCGGTTTGAAATAGTGGTTTTACCACCTTTGTTGAGGTCCGGGGGTCTGGGTGGAACGCGCCGGAAGCATCGGCCGGGTTTCCGCTTGGCCACGAAGAACCCCGCTCGTTTCCGCCGGAGGAGGCGGGGGGCGTTTTCCCCGCCCCCAATTGCGAAGAAATCAGCGCCTTATGATTCCCAGCGGGCCGCCCAGGCCCCCGGACCATGGATTCCCTCTGACCTTACGCCCCACCTCTTTTCAAAGGGCTAAAGTGTTACTCAGATTATAATTGATCAGGATAATTCCCCCGGCAACAGTCCCATCTTGTATTCATTCAATTTATTGCGCAAGGTGCGGATACTAATGCCCAGAATTTTAGCGGCATGAGTCCGGTTCCCTTCGGTCTTCTCCAGCGCCTTGAAAATTAAATTCTGCTCCATCTCGCGCAAACTCAAAGAAGGCAGATCGTTTTCGATCTGCATCTTAGGATCCGGCGCATCGTCTTCGGAAAAATCCTTAATGTCCAGGATGGGTTTGTTGGCCATGAGGACGGCGCGTTCGATCCTGTTCTTCAATTCCCTTACATTGCCCCGCCATTCCTGTTTTTTTAACCAGGATAGAGCGGTCTCGGAAATTGAATCGATGGGGCGCCTGTAATTTTCCGAAAATTCTTTTAAGAAATGAACGGCTAAAAGCTCGATGTCCTCCGGCCGTTCCCGCAAAGGGGAAAGCTTTAGGGCAATCACATTCAGCCGATAATATAGATCTTCTCGGAATTCCCCCTTTTCTATGCTCGTTTCTAAATTGCGGTTCGTTGTGGCGATGACCCGTATGTCAATGGGGACCGGGTGGTTCCCGCCTATCCGGTCCACCTCACTTTCCTGTAAGACCCTTAAAATTTTCGCCTGGAGAAAAGTATTCATCTCGCCTATTTCATCCAGAAGGATCGTTCCCCGGTGGGCCAGTTCAAATTTCCCGATCTTTCTGCCGATGGCCCCGGTAAAAGCCCCTTTTTCATGGCCGAATAATTCGCTCTCTAATAAAGTTTCAGGCAGGGAGGCGCAATTGACGGCCACAAAAGGCCCCTGGTTCCGCTGACTCTGGGCATGGATATCCCTGGCAAAAAGTTCTTTTCCCGTTCCACTCTCTCCCTGGATCAGCACGGTGGCCTTGCTTGCGGCAATCCGCTGGCAGAGATGGATGATTTCTTTCATTCGCCGGTCTTGGGTGATTATCGGCAGGGATAAGGATGGTTTGTTCAGGAAATCAGCGTTTTTTTCTTTTATAATCGTACTTCCCTGAAGAGCGCTCTCGACCAATTGTTCCATGATCTTCAAGGAAAAGGGCTTCAGGATAAAATCGAAAGCCCCTTTCTTCATCGCCTCAACCGCATTCTTTACCGTTCCAAAACCGGTCATCATAATAACCGGGGTATGCCGGGATTTGCTTTTCAGGGCATCGAGCAGGTTAAGGCCGTTCATATCCGGCAATTGAACGTCAGAAATAACTAAATCAAAGGGTTTCTCCTCGAAAAGTCGCAGGGCCGCCCCGGCATTTTCAGCCAACTGCAGCATGTATCCGTTGTTGGAAAGCCCCTCGGAGAGGGTTCTTCTCATCTCCGGATCATCTTCGACGACTAACAAAGATCTCTTTCCCATACAGAATTCTATCTTCTTCCCTGATGCAATTAATTATGGCGCAGATTTTTGTTAAACCCGTAAGAAAAGATATGCTGCTTAAAATGATGCGTCAGGCGCGGAAACAATTTCATTTATTCCCTTTCCTAACAGGAATTGATGAACAGCAAATACAATGCCATTACCCGGAAATAATTAAAACCTAATAATAAACAATAGTTATTTAACACCCAATCAAAAAAAGGGTTTTGAAATATTCTGAGATCGTCAAAAAAATAATTAAAGGTCAACATTTTGACTATCATCTTTTTAAATTAGCCACAGAGGGCCGTCCCTACATTTTTTAAACTAAACCTGATGATCTCGTAAAAAGTCGCGAAAGGGTCATTGCGAGCGAAAGCGAAGCAATCTCGTTTTTATAAGTGCGCGAAAAGACAAGATTGCTTCGTCGTCCCGCCAATGCGGAACTCCTCGCAATGACAGGAACAGGACTTTTTACGAATCCATCAAACCTAAGCGTTGCATAAATATTCGCATATCGCAGGTTCGTCATTCCCGCCCTGCATCAAGTTCGGGATAAACCTTAGCGGGAATCCAGGGCAGCATGAAAAATCTGGATTCCGGGTCGCGTTGCGCCCTGTACACCATGCGGTGCAGGGCTTCGCTTGCCCGGAATGACGATTGAGCGACGGATTTTGAGATTTGCAAGAACCTTCTATACAATTGAATTTCTTCTTTGGGCTTGGAGAACCAAGGAAGATGGTTTCGTAAAAAGTCGTCACTCCGGCCTGCCTGTGCCTGGCAGACAGGTGAAAACCGGAGTCCAGAGTATTTATAAGCCTTTGAATCCCGCTCTGAGCGGGACTGGATTCCGGCTGGAGTTTATCCCGATGAAAATCGGGGCCGGAATGACGAAAATAGGGCAAAAAAGACTTTTTACGAGATCATCACGGAAAGCTCTTTTAAAAAGTTAAGAGACCTGGCTTAAGGGTGAGGTGGGGGAAAAAGATGGGGAATAGGTTGGAGGAGTGCCCTATTTTTTTCGGTTATCAATAATAATGTTTCTTATGAACTCCAAAGACTTGTCCATTTTTTCTTTTTCCTCCTGTTGTTTTTTGGCTTCCTCTTCAGGAGTGGTAATGGAATAATAAATTTTGTCCTTTTTCCCGGAAGGTTTTTCAATATCCTTAGTCCCAAGTTCTTTTGAAGTTTCCGCGTTTTCTTCCTCCTGGTTTAAGACCGGACGATTCGTTCCATAAACGACTCCGGCCATTTTAGGGTTCATATCCGCTACCGCAGAGATGGGGACTAAGAGAGTCGTCAATAAAATAAAAAAAAGAAGAAAAAGGCCGATTCTATCTTTCCGCAGCATAGCAATATTTCTCTTCACGGTTTTAGGCGCTTAGCGCCTCACTAATACAAACATGTTTGTAAGAAGTAAATGTCTGCCGATAAATCCCCCCTTCCCCCCTTTGCCAAAGGGGGGTTAGGGGGGATTTCAGGACTTTTCGTTGTCCGCCTGAGGCGGACTGCTTTCGCAGGATTGACGGCTTTTCTGACTTTTTACGAGGGTATCTAAATATATTCTCCCCGATTAAACTTTTCGATTTCCACCGCCGAAATGACCCCAACTTCTTCCATGATTTTTTGTAGAGGATCTGCCGAAGATAATTTTTCGGACACTCTAATTATATTTTTTACTTCTTGCCCCAGAGCTTGGACCAAGGGATTAATCTCTTTCAGGGTGATATGAGGATCTGCCAGCGCTTTTTGGTATTGATCCAGTAAGATTAAAGTGTCTTCCGCTGCCTGGATACCCTCATTTCGGACTGGAAAAGGTTTCCCTAATTCAGATAAAAGATTAATGGATAGAGAAGATGTTGGAAGGATTTCTGGCCGCTCAACAGATGTCTTCGGGGAAACGTCGGGCCTTAGCCCATCTAAGTTGGAACGAGCCTCTTTCAGTATTTTTTGAAAGTCAATCCCGTTCGCTTCGTCTTTGCCCCCTTTTTTCATAGGAATCACCGGAGAAGTCCCGTTATCGATCCCATTTATTTTCATGCCCCGCCCCCCTAAATAATTCTCATCCTGAAACCCCCTCTCCCTTATCACCCCCCCTCCCCCGTCGAAGGGGGAGGGGAAAAGTTGAGTTTCCGGATGGACACTAACTAATTCGCTTAAAATCAGAATTTACGAGGGGAATATGCAATTGAAATGCCTTCGTTATTGCCCCTGATATACAACTTTTATATTCCCGCCCTCATTTTTAGAATTTTAATAATAATCCAGGGAGATAGAGTAACAATAATTTATTAATTTATTATGATCGGTTTTATGGGCAAATGATCCGGACGGGAAATAACTGGCAGGGGTGCTGGGAAGATTCGTTTCAGGCGGCAATTTTTGCCGGGTAGAGATTGTTAGGGACTTTGAGCTCTTTCAGTTGTAAGGGAACCTTTTTACTCGATTCCCGACTAACCATCCTGTCGGCTATTGAAACAGGAATTCTTCGAAGTATATCTGTTTTATTTTTGCTGAACCCATTACCTGAGCCGCTTTTGTCAAAAGTTCCTTTTTTAAATTATCCTTGGAATCACCCAGTCGTAAATCTTCCAGTCTTTTATCGCACAGAGTTAAGATCACCATATCTGTGAGGGATGGCATCCTGTTTTGAACATCCTCCACCCATTCCTGCCGGCCTATCTCCAGGACGATTGTAGTTTTGATGAAATGATGGCTTTTTTCCTCATTCAAATTTACAACGAGGGGGCTTAATTTTATCATCGGACCGATCGCCTGGAGTGCAACTTTGGCCGGTTCGGGTTTTTTCCCCTGGGATAATCCAGGAATCGAAATCCAGCCCTGATATGCGGCCATCCATACTCCCCCGCCAATAAACAGGACACTGGCCACCCCCAACATAAGTAAGATTTTTTTTCCAAACTTATTTTTTGATTCTTCTTTCTTAGGGACATCCTTTGAAAGTTCACCCGGGGAGTTCTTGACGGCTCGCCCGGCCGGAGAAGACTCGCCTTGGGGTGAGGTTGGATTTACTTGGGCCGCATCGGCATTCGTCTTAGTCATTCTTTTCCTTTGCGTATGGCTTTGAGGAAGAATAATTTAAAAAACGAATCATCTCCTGGGGAATTCGATCAATCGAAACGACTCGATCAACTGCCCCCATTTTAATCGCTTCTTTGGGCATCCCGAACACTACACAAGTAGCTTCATCCTGGGCGATGGTTTTGGCCCCGGCCTCTTTCATTTTCAACAATCCCTGAGCTCCATCCGCGCCCATCCCGGTCAAGATGACCCCCACGGCATTGGCCCCGGCATGCTGAGCGACCGAATTAAACAGGACATCTACTGCGGGTCTTTGATGGTGGACTAAAGGGCCATCCTTTATCTGGACGATATATTTCGCTCCAACTCTTTTCATGAGCATGTGGAAATTGCCCGGGGCGATAAGAGCTTTCCCGTTCAAGACGGAATCTCCTTCTTTTGCTTCCTTCACTTCGATCGGGCAAAGCCGGTTCAGCCGCTCGGCGAAGGCTGTGGTGAATTGAGCGGGCATGTGCTGCACGATTAATATTCCCGGTATGTTCTCGGGCACGTTCATCAAAACTTCTTTTAGGGCCTCGGTGCCCCCGGTCGATGCCCCGATGGCAATCACCTTCTGCGTGGTCTCAGCGAGGGCATGGGATATCGCGCCCGCGGGGACCGGGGAAGAAGGGACAGGCCGGCGGACTTGTCGCAAATTGACCCTGGCCGCTGCCCGGATTTTATCTTTGAGCTGGGTACTCATTTCCCCTACGGAAAAGGATGCGCCCGGCTTGGCTAAAACCTCAACAGCTCCGCTTTCCAGGGCTTCCAGGGCCATTGTGCTTCCCTGCGGAGTTAGAGAACTCACAATGATCACCGGCAACGGGTGGTATTGCATGATTTTCTTCAAAAAGGTCAATCCGTCCATCCGGGGCATCTCGATGTCCAGAGTAATCACGTCTGGTTGGAGGTAGACGATTTTGTCCCGGGCGATAAAGGGGTCCGGAGCCACACCCACCACTTCCATGTCAGGTTCTCTGGATAGTTCTTCGCTGAAGATTTTGCGGACGGTCGCTGAATCATCCACGATGAGAACTTTGATCTTAGGTTGAGCCATGCCCTTTTCCGTTTCTTTAACCTGATTCAATTAGCAATTATCAATGATCATTGATGATTCACCATTGACCATTTCAAATTCAGTGCCAAAAGTGACCCCGCCGGCGGGACTAAAGTTGAAAAAGGAAATTCCTATACAATCAAGATATCAAACCTTCTCGTCCTCCTTATCGGCAAAGATCCTCTTAGGATTCAAACTGAAGATGCAGTTTGATCCTTTGACCTTCGGCATCGAAATTTATTGTAATTCCGGCTTTATCAGAGGTATCCGCCATTTCTGAGTCTGAAATTGCTTCGGTCTTGGGCACGGTCAGCCTGCAACCGGCCTTTTTATCCAGGAGGGAAAACAAATTGCCGGAGATCATATTGGTTAATTCTCCGGCCATGTCCATGGTTTGGGATTCGGAGACCTCTCCTTCCTCCAGCCCCATAAAATTCCCGGCCATCGTCCTGGCCAATTGATAAGGGATGCACAACCTTATCTTCCCCTGTATTTTTCCCTGAAATCCGATTTCGCTCCTTAAAATATTAAGCGGAGCGCCATCGCACGGCTGCCCATCAGGATGTTTTCCCATCCCTTCAGGCCGCCCTTTCGGCTCCTCTCCATTCTCCTGGAGCTCCAAAAAAATAAAAAACATGGTTTCAAAAATATTCGAAACCACGGAAATGGCCTTTTTTCGAATGTCGTCAAACACGGTTCTTCTCCATCACCTGGCTCAGAATTTTGCAGATGGCCTCTGGCTGGAAGGGCTTTTGCAGATAGCCCTTAATTCCCAGAGCCGATCCCTCCGGCACAACCCTGGCATTGTCCTGGGCAGTGATCAACACGACCGGGACATGGCGATTCTTTTCATCTTTTTGCAGCTCTTTTAGCATCTCCATCCCATCCATCCCCGGCATATTGAAATCGGTGAGAATTAAATCTACCGCATGGGTTTTAAGAACAGTCAGGGCTTCCCGTCCATCTCCCGCCTCCCAGCACTCCCCCAAATCAAATCCAGCCAGGGTCACGGATTTCCGGATTACTCTTCTCATCGTCTGAGAATCATCAACAATCAAGATGTTGTAAGCCATGGTTTCACCTCTTCGGCAACGAGATGATCTTTATTGTAAATTCAACAGTTGTTCAACTTGCTTTAATCGTTCTTCCAATTCGGCCATAATCCCTCCGATGTCTTTTGCCGAAAGGCGATATTGCTTCATGATCTCCTTATCGGCATTGTACGCCAGTCCATCTGCTCCCCCTCCGAAACCGGTCATCATGGCGATCAAGTCGCATAAAGAAATCAAGCATACCATTTCGCGATCTTCCGGAGTCAAGGAGGGAGAATGGTGATATCGAATGCCGGCAACGATGGTCTTCGGAAATTTCCATTTTTCCGAGATCACCCCTCCTAATTCGGCGTGGTCGATCCCTAAAACTTCTTTTTCCGCAGCCAGAAAGGATAATTCTTTTTCCTGAACCAGCTTCCGGATCCCCTGAAGATGATCCGCGACAAATTCGTTTAAAACGATTTTACCGATATCGTGCAGCAGAGCGGCCGTAAACTGAATGGCCGTCTTTTCCCGGTGCAGGCGCCCGGAGATTATCTGGGATAAAAGGGCGCAAGCCACGGAATGGCGCCACAGATCACCCGCCGCTAGATCGTATCCCCGGTACGCTCGAGAAAAAAGATGGGCGCTTCCATAACTGAGGACGATCTCCAGCAATTGATTAAACCCGATCCTGACCAGGGCTTCTCGAACCGAAAAAACAGACCGGCGCAGGCCAAAATAGGCCGAATTGCAGACCATGAGAACATTGGCCGTAATCGACTGATCGTATTGGATGACCTCAACCAGATCCTGGGCCGAGGATTTGGGGTCATCGATCAACTGCAGAACCCGCTGCAGGACGGCCGGGAAGGGGGGTAGCTGGGAGGCGGATTGGATAATGGTGTCAATCTGATTCATATTTGATGATCTCGTAAAAAGTCAAAATTGGGATAGCAAAGTAAAAAGCTCCATATGCAAGGCGCGCAAAACATTGTAGGGGCAACCCGATGTGGTTGCCCGAGATTGGGCGCCCACATGGGGGCGCCCCTACAATTCCGCAACGACGAAGGTGAAGCGCAACGCCGCAGATGGACTTTTTACGAAGCCATCATATTTCCCTCTCGCCATCCCCTGAGGTCTTCACCCAGACTTTGCCCGAAGATATTTCTAAATAGACTGTCCGGTTGACATTGCCTCCCACGGCCTCTGCCTCAATCAGAATGCTATTCATCCATAAAGTCTTGCGTAAGGACGTGTAATTCCGTTTGCCGATGTTGAAATAACCAGTAGGATCCATTACCTGCGCCCCTCCAGCCACCTTGACCACGATCCGCCTCTTTTCGGCCCCCCATTTGTACATTTCCCTAAAAAGAAGAGGGATCCCCGTATCCCCAAACATACATGGATTTTTTTGGGCCTTTGCCGGATCCAGTTGAGATTCCGGCAGCATATAATGGAGAAGCCCCCCAACCTTGACCGCAGGGTCATACAGAGCAACCCCGATACAGGAACCCAGAGCATAAGTTATTAAAGTGGACTCGGGGTCATTGGCCACCCGCATGTCCGCTATCCCAACTATAACTTTCATTTTTCTTTCTGGTATATAGCCGGCCTTACGTAACGAAGCCTGTGTTGAATCCCGGTCAGGCTTTCGGAATGCCCTATCAAAAGAACTCCTCCCTTACTTAGGCTGTCGTAAAAGCGATTTACCAGGGAGGTCTGCACCTTTTTATCAAAATAGATCATGACATTCCGGCAGAAAATACAATCGAAAGGTTCCGGAAATGAAAACGGCTCCATTAAATTGAGTCTTTTAAAATCAATATATTTTTTGAGCGGCTCTTTTACTTTCACATAACCCTGCCAGCTATTTTCTCCTTTTAAAAAATACTTTTTTGTTAAGGCCGGGGAAATCGTTCGAATTCGTTCATGTGGATATATTCCCGATGCCGCGATCTTCAGCACTTTGCTGGATAGGTCTGTGGCCACAATCTTAAAAGGCCAGTTTTCGGGGCTGGGCAAGGCTTCCGATAGAGTAATGGCAATGGAATACGGCTCTTCTCCGGATGAGCAACCTGCGCTCCAGAGAATGATTTTGTTCCCCTTGCCCTTCTTTCGGGCGATCAACGCCGGCAATAAGTCTGATTGAAGATAATCGAAATGCTTCTGTTCCCGGAAAAAACTGGTGAAATTGGTGGAGATCGAGTCCAACAGGTGGATTAATTCCTGGCCCGTTTGATCCTGGACAACGTATTGATAGTAGTCCCGAAAGGACTGGAATTGACCACTGCGCATCCTTTTTCCCAGGCGAGCCTTTACCAGTTCTTTTTTCCCCTCATTGAGGTTAATCCCGCAAAGGTCGTAAACAAGACCGCTGATCTTTTTAAAGTCGGCATCGGTCATTTCTTCTTGCGGCAACCGATAGGCATCAAGCATCGATCAGGCCCCTATTCCTTAATCTTTTCTCGTATAGTAAACAGCAAAAGAAAGTTGTCATAAGCGTTTCGGAGATTGCCCAAAAATCCCCTCTCTCCCCCCTTTAGAAAAGGGGGACAGGGGGGATTTTAGGTGATGGCTTCGCTTAAGTGGATGGCAACTTATTTAAGACGCTCCCAATAATTGATGAACTCGTAAAAAGTCCGAAAGCTCCTTTTCCCGTCATTCCGGCGAAAGCCGGAATAAATTTATTGGGACACAGATTTTCACAGATAACCGCAGATAATTATTTTCTTTTTAGTTTATCCTGATAATTTATGTACATCCGTGTCCAAAAAGGAAATTCCTATACAATCCAGTTATTTCAAGAAGTTATCAAACCTCTGGACTCCGGTTTCCACCTATCTGCCAGGCACAGGCAGGCCGGAGTGACGACTTTTTACGAGGCCATCAATAATTCATTTAAAGCAGACTTCAACGATAAAGCTTCCGGCCTTGGTGGTAAAGGGAATGGAGAGGATTGGCCCCTTGCTGATATGTTTCACTTCGTGCCCTCTGCCGGAAACAACCGTAGGGATCGCTCCCTGAAAAGTATAACCGATCTCCTGAAGACGCCTCCTGGAATCTCCGGAAATCATATTGGTCAATTCTCCCACGGCATCTTTTACCTCTTCGTTAATCTCTTGCTGTTCTTCGCCGAGCATCTGGCTGATGATGAAAAGGATGCATTCCCGGGAAAAGGTAATGCATAAAGATCCCTCAGCCTCCCCGGTGATCCCGACAATTCCGGAAACATCCCCGCTGGCCGAAGCTCCCTTTTTAAGGAATGGTTTTTCGGCAACAGGTTCCAAAGAGGCCATTGTTTTTAAAACATAAATCGTTGCTTCCAAGAACGGATTGATAAATTCCGCTTTCATGTTCATAGAATCTTTTCCTTCCCCAGCAGTAATTGATCTCGCTTTAATCTTTATCCATTGAGGTTCTTGCAAAACTCAAAAACTGGCGCTCCATCGTCATTCCGGGCAAGCGAAGCCCTGCACCGCATGGTGTACAGGGCGAAGCGCAACCCGAAATCCAGGATTATCAAATACTTCTGTATTCCAGCTTCCGCCGGAATGACCGAATAAATAACATTTGCAAGAGCCTCCTTGGAATCCGTATTTGTCGATGAACATTCCAAAAGGGTTTAACCCCTTAATTTTATTGTTAACCCTATCGTCAAAAAATAGCTAAACTTAAACCCAAAATATGCCCGAATTTATAAAAACCCTTGTAGTTGCAGCCCCGCCAGCGGCGGGATTAGCCTGCGGGGCAAAGGACCCAAAAGTTAAAAGAATACTTCCGGGAGTAAATTTTATTCTTATGCGGAATATTCGTTTACTTTAAAGGCACGTTGGCCGTAGGGGTTAATGCCCGGAAAAAAGGTGGGTTGCTGTTTCATAATTTTTCGTATCACTTTAGCCCTTTGAAAAGAGGTGGGGCGTAAGGTCAGAGGGAATCCATGGTCCGGGGGCCTGGGCGGCCCGCTTGGAATCATAAGGCGCTGATTTCTTCGCGGGTGGGGCGGGGAAAACGCCCCCCGCCTCCTCCGGCGGAAACGAGCGGGGTTCTTCGTGGCCAAGCGGAGACCCCGCCGATGCTTCCGGCGCGTTCCACCCAGACCCCCGGACCTCAACAAAGGTGGTAAAAACACTTTTTCAAACCGCTAAATTGATACAATTTTTCTAATTTCTCAATGAGGTTTTTTTAGTTTTAAGTTTATGATTCTCGCACGGTCCTGAACATCGCCATGATGGAGGCCAATTCTTCGGCGCTGGCCGCATTCTGTTGCGTCACACTGTTCATCTCGGCCACAGCCTTATTGATTTGATCGATCCCCTGGGATTGCTCCTGGGATGCTGCGGCAATCTCACCCACCAGGTTCACCACCTTCTTGGACCTATCTGTTACTTTATCAAATGCCTCATTGGCCAGGTCCACTAAATTTTGGCCATTTTTAACCTTCTTAACAATATCTTCCATCAAACCGGTGGTGCTCCTGGCTGCCTCCGCCGCCCGCATAGCTAAATTCCTCACCTCATTTGCCACCACGGCAAACCCTGCGCCCGATTCACCTGCACGCGCCGCCTCTACTGCTGCATTTAAAGCGAGAAGATTGGTCTGAAAGGCGATCTCGTCGATAGTCTTAACAATTTTTTGGGTCTGCTCTCCGGCTTCATTGATTTTTTTCATCGATCCAGTCAGCTCCTTCATGGAGTCGTCGGCTTTTTCAATCACCTGCTGAGTCTCAGCTATCAAGCTTTTGGCCTGAGCGGCGCTCCCCCCATTCTGTTTGGTCATCGCGGACATCTCTTCCAGGGAGGAAGAGGTCTCCTCCAAAGAAGCTGCCTGTTCAGAAGCTGCTTCCGAAAGGGTCTGCGACGTGGCCACCGACTGACCCACTGCCTCGCCCATCTTAAGACGCATGGAATTAACAGATTGGGCGAGATCTCCAATTTCATCTTGAGAAATCAACTTGATTTCCTGGGTTAGATCGCCGTCGGCAATTCTTTTGACTACACTTATAGTTTCTCGAATCGGAAACGTGATCAGTCTGGCTATCAAAAGGCTCACCAAAAGCGAGGCTCCTATGGCAATTCCCAAAACAACGATAAATGTTTTCAAAGACGCGTTAAAACTAGTGACCGAAAAGTCATATCGTTCCTGACTCAATTTACTTTCCAGGTTTAATAAATCATGTAAACTTTTGTTCAGTATTTGAAACTTATTTTCGGCTGTTTCCATATACATGGTGGCCATATTTAAATCAGAACTGGCCAGATCTATGGCTGAAAAGCTCGAATTTTTATACTCCTTCAATTTATGTAGGTCGTGCCCTTTCTTGTATTCAGATGTCAAGATGTGAATTCCAGTTTAAAACTGTTTAAAATCTTCCTCCCCCATCGGAATAACCTTTTCGGGCCTTTGTCCGCTTAGCTTCGAAACCGGCGCCATCATATCTTTTTTCTTAACACCCTTCGTTACTTTGTTGATAAACTGCCCTACATGCTTCTTCCCATTCCCACTTTGTATCTTTGCCTCCGAACTACGAACTCCCAACTCCGAACTGTTTATTCCATTCCCATTTCTGCCCCCCACCAGGGCAACTAAATCGTTCACAAACCCCTTCATCGTCTCCGCCTGGGCATTCATCTCCTCTGCTGCGGAGGCCGACTCCTCGGCTGAGGCCGCATTCTTCTGCACCACCTTGTCCATCTCCGCCACCGCCTTGTTGATCTGCTCGATCCCCTGCGCCTGCTCCTGAGAGGCCGCCGCTATCTCGCCCACTAAATCCCCTACCTTCTTCGACCCCTGGGCCACCTTGGAAAAAGCCTCATTCGTCCGCGACACGATCTCCGATCCGCCCTTGATCCTCTTCACCGACCCCTCAATCAAATTCGCCGTGTTCTTGGCCGCCTCCGCCGCCCGCATCGCTAAATTCCTCACCTCATCAGCCACCACCGCAAAACCGGCTCCCGCCTCCCCTGCGCGCGCCGCTTCAACTGCGGCGTTGAGAGCCAGAAGATTCGTCTGAAAGGCTATCTCATCTATGGTCTTGATGATCTTGGCCGTCTCCTCACTGGCCGTAGTAATCTCTTTCATCGACCCGGTTAACTCCTTCATCGACCGATTGGCTTCCTCCACCACCCGGCTGGTCTCGGCCATCAGGGTGTTGGCCTGACTGGCATTTTCGGCATTCTGCTTGGTCATGGAGGACATCTCCTCTATGGAAGAAGAGGTCTCCTCAATCCCCGCCGCCTGCTCCGAGGCCCCCTCCGCTAACGACTGGCTCGCGGATGAGACCTGGCTGGAGGCTGAGGCAACCTGCTCTGCGCCTTCTGATAACCCCTCTGCCACACGACTGACCGGTTTGGTAATACTGCGGGTAATCAAGAAGGAGATCAATCCTGCCAGGAATAGAGCGATCCCACCAATGCCAAACATATAGGTCCTTGCGCTGGCATAGGCTTTAACCGAATCATCATAACGCTTATTGGTCCGATCATCCTGATGTTGGACCAATTCTTGTGCCGCCTCAATCCATTTTCGCACCGCAGGGCGTGCTTCCTTATTCAAAATCTCCAACGCCTCAGTATCTTTGTTGGCAAGACAAAGCTCGATCACTTTGTTGTTCAATCCCCTTGCGGTGTCCTGCAATCCTTTAACTTTTGCGATGATTCCGTGGCCTTTGGTATCCTCCTTAGTGGTCATCTCTTCGACCTTCTTAAAAACCTCTGCGTATTTTCCCCTTGCCTCCTCGATCCTCTGCTTCTCAGCCTTCCTCGTTTCCATATCTTTGTTTAGAAAGATATTTCTGAGATAAATGGAATTCTCCCTTACCCATCCCGCCATCTCGTTCGCCTTTTCCGCCCGGACATTGTTCGTTTTGACGATCCGATCAAGGTTCACTTGGATATCGCCCATGAACATGACGGAAATTCCAATGATGACAATTAACAGAATAACGGGTAAACTAAAGCCCAAATATAACCTTGGCCCTATCTTCATGTTACTTAACTTCATGTTAAATCCCTCCTTTTATAGTGATTTTTCAATTTTTCTCACAATAAGAATGCATCTAGGCAGTTCCTTTGCTTAGGCCGCCTTGTCCAAAAAGGTTACTTCTTCCGCGCTAAGCACTTTGTCAATGTCGAGCAGAATCTTCACGCCTCCGTTCATCTTGGCCATCCCGAGGATATAATCCGTATCCAGCCTGGCCCCGAAGGTCGGCGTCTCCTCAATGTCCGTAGCTTTGATATTCAACACCTCCGAAACCGAATCGACTACGATGCCGATCAAAACCGAGCCTCCCTGCCCCTTGATCTCAACCACGATAATGCACGTCCGCTCCGTATACCCTGCCTCTTCCATCCCGAACTTCAATCTCAAATCCACCA
>VGSF01000079.1 GCA_016875165.1 Deltaproteobacteria bacterium | reverse complement strand
AGCCTTTGTTGAGGGCCGGGGGTTAGAGCGGAACGCGCCGGAAGCATCGGTTGGGTTTCCGCTTGGCCACGAAGACAGAAGATCTTTTCCTCCGGAGGAGGCGGGTGTTCTTGCCCGCCCCATATGCGGAGAAATAAGCACCTCATGATTCCAAGCGTTCCGCTCTGGCCCCCGGCCCCTGGAATCCCTTGGCCTTTACAACACACCTTTTTTCAAAGAGCTAAAGTGTTACAAATATTTATGAAAAGCAGGGGAATATAGGAGAGCACAGAATACACAGATAAATACTCTACGTTTACTCTTTAAAATGCCCAATAATAAAGAAAGAGGTTTTTATGTCAATCACATCTTCATTTTACTCAGGATTGAGCGGGCTGGACACGCATGCCACGGCCATGCAGGTCATTGGCGACAACATTGCCAATATCCACACAACAGGATTCAAAAGCAGCACGGCCAACTTTCAGGATGTCCTGGGAAAGGCTCTTACGGGCGTTTCCGGCAGCAATCAGACCGGAGCCGGGGCCAAAATCTCGACGGTGGATTTAAATTTTATCCAGGGATCCCTGGAAACCACGAACGTCTCCACCGATGTGGCCGTTAACGGAAAAGGTTTTTTCACCGTGGGAGACCCGCTCACGGATGAATTATTTTACACCCGGGCCGGCCATTTTATCATTGACAATCAGGGCTATTATGTTAATCCTCAGGGCTACCGGGTCCAGGGATACCGCTATGACAATACCGGCACGATGTTGATTGAAAACCTGGATGACATCCGCCTTAACCAAAACAGCATCATTCCCCCGCAAGTAACCAGCGCCATCAACATGGTCTTGAACCTGAACGCCTCCGAAACGGTCAAGACCTGGGACCCCGCCGATCCGTTCAATACTTCCAGTTTTTCAACATCGGTCAATATTTATGATTCCCTGGGCCAATCCCACCAGATCCTGCTTTATTTCACAAAGACGGCCGGGCAAAGATGGGAGTGGCATAGCTTGATTGACGGCGCCGATGTCGATGGAGGTACGGCAGGAAGTTTTCAGGATTTTGGCAATGGGACACTTGACTTTAACACTTCCGGACAACTAACAACGGCTATGCCGATTACCTTTCACGCCGGGGGGATGACCTTTTCCAATGGCAGCGCTTCCACAGTTAGCAACGTTAATTTTACCGGTACGAGTCAATACGGTTCTCCCTCGGTCATCCAGATTATCAACCAGGATGGCTGTGCCGCCGGCACAGTCTCCGGGGTGAGTATCGATGGGGAAGGAAACTTTGTGGCCTACTATACAAATGGGACCCGCCGGAATATCGCCCGGCTAGCGTTAGCTGATTTCTCCAACCTAAACGGCCTGGTCCGGAAAGGAGCGAACCTTTATGAGGCCACGACCACTTCCGGAGATCCACTGTACAATAAACCCGGAGTGGGCGGGATGGGAACCATTTCTTCCTCCATGGTGGAGGGATCCAATGTTGATCTTGCTGCGGAATTAATCAAAATGATTATTATCCAGAGGGGATATCAGGTCAATACCAAAGTCATCACCACCACCGATGAAATGCTGGCCCATTTGATTAATATCCGGTAATCCATCCCCCAAAAAATAAGAAGGTGTGAAAAAATTGGGGTATGGGGAAAGAAGAGGCGCCAGCCATGTCCAGGGGCCAGAAAAATTTGCTTGCCAAAATGAGGCAGCGCTCTCTTTGTTGCCGGCGGTGGACTTGATTTCGGCTATGCCCGAAGGCCAATCCATACGTATTTACATAGTTTTGTTCTAAGTTGCCTGCGTCCCTTCGCGGAAGGCAGGTAAGGGTTTAAGGTAATTCCAGTCCCGCCGATTTTGGCGGCGCAAATTTTTCCGTCCCCTGGACAACAAGAAAAGCCGATTTCGCTGCCGGCTTGAATTTTTCCGCAGCTTCTAAGAAAGGGGGGGAGCAGCGCAAAAGGCCTGCGGGCTTCCCCCCTAAAAACTTTTACTGAAAACCCGCGCTCCAGGGCCACATCATTATCCCTGCCTTTCGTCTCGCGTTTCGCGGGATTCGGTATTCGGATTTAATCCTATTGAAAACACCTCTGATTTGAGCAAAATAGAAGATACCTTGACAGGGCCCTGTAGGGAACCCGTCAAACCATTGACTCAAGACTTATAAATTGACAGAACATCCTGGGCCTCCTTTCAGTTTTATTCCATAAAGATCAATCAGATCAGTTAATTAGCCACCTTTAAGCCCATCCGCCTTTTGGCATACCCCTTGCAGAAAAAGATTAATCGTTGATAGCGAGAATATGATAAATCCAACAATTATCTACTTCCCATAAGAAATCCCGTAGATGAAAAAAAAGAAATTGATCATCGTCATAGCCGGTCTAATGTTATTAGTCGCCATTGGGGCGGGCTGGCTGTTGGTTTTTTCTCCCTGGGCCGTGGACAATTTCCGGAACCTTTTGGGAGTTTCAAATGTTTCCGCAAAAGGAAAGGAATCCCGGCAAGATACAAAGGGGCATATGTACAAAATGGATTCCATGATCGTAAATTTGGCCGATCCGGGGCAGTCTCGTTATTTAAAAATTAAACTTGATATTGAAAGCAGCGAGAAGAAGGCCAACGAGGAATTTGAAAAAAGACTGCCTCAACTCCGGGATGCCCTTTTAAAAGTTCTCGGCGGTAAACAGCGTAAAGAAATAATAGATTCAGAAGGGAAAGAAAGGCTCCGGGGAGAAATCAAAGATCGCCTAAATCAATTGCTGAACAACATGAAAATCAAAGAAGTTTATTTTACAGAATTCCTTATGCAATGAGATTCAGCCATGGACAAATTATTATCTCAAGATGAAATTGATGCCATTCTCCAAGGAATTGATGACGGCAAGGTCAATACCTCAGCGGAGCAGCAGAATAAATCCGGGGTGTCTCCCTTTGATTTTACGAATCAAGATCGGATTATCCGCGGCCGTATGCCCACCCTGGAAATCCTCAATGATTTTTTTGCCAGGTTATTCCGGAACACCCTTTCCATGTCGTTGCGCAAGGTGATCGACGTGAGCCCCAAGGGCATCCAGATGGTGAAGTTCGGGGAATTCATCCGCACCCTTCCAGTTCCCAGCAGTCTGCATATCTACAAAATGGATCCCCTGCGCGGGCATGCCATCTTATCTTTAGATCCCAAATTGGTCTTCACCTTAGTGGATGTTTTTTTGGGAGGGAGCGGCAAAACAACATTTAGGATTGAAGGAAGGGATTTCACGGCTTTTGAAACCAGATTAATCCACAAAGTGGTGACTATGGTATTCAACGACTTAGAAAAGGCCTGGAAAACGATACATCCCCTGACCATTCAATTCGTCCGCAGCGAAATCAATCCCCAGTTTGTGAGTATTGTAACCCCGAGCGACCTGGTTATCACAATCACCTTCGGGGTGGAGTTGGAACAATTCACGGGATTCATCACCTTGTGCATTCCCTATTCGACCATCGAGCCGATCAAGGCCAAGCTGTACTCGGGATACCAAAGCGACCAATTAGAAATGGATCGAAGCTGGGTTCAAAGATTTTATGAACGCCTGACGATTTCTGAAGTGGAAGTGGTGGTAGAACTGGGCGGGGGGCGGATCACCCCCCAAAAACTCCTGCAATTAAAGGTGGGAGATGTTTTGCCGCTGGATAAAGGGGTGGGCGAACTTCTTTCGGCCAAGGTTCAAGGAATACCGAAATTATTGGGAAGAGCCGGGATTTACGGGGGCAATAAGGCTTTTCAAATAGAGGAAAAAGTCAAATCTTTATAAGAAAAAGATTCAAGGAGAATGGCCATGGAACAAGAAAATGCCGGGGTCATGGGAGATAAAGAAACAAAACCAGGGATAGGGATGAAGGCCCCTTTGACCTCCGAAGAACCGAACTTCAACAACTCCCAGGAAATCCCCAACCTGGATTTTATCCTGGACATCCCCCTGGAAGTATCGGTTGAACTGGGGCGAACCAGGATGTTGATCAGCGAGCTTTTACAGTTAGGCCAGGGATCGGTCATTGAACTGACCAAATTGGCTGGTGAGCCGCTGGAAATATTCGTCAATCAAAAACTCATCGCCCGGGGAGAAGTGGTGGTGGTCAACGAGAAATTCGGTATTCGCATGACCGATATCATCAGCCCGGCTGAACGGGTTAAGCAATTAGGTTCATGAGGGATGCGATGGTCTGGGCTACGCTGAAGATGATACTGGCCTTGGGAATGATAGGCGCTCTCCTGTTTGGCTTAATGCGGCTGAGTAAAAGGATGGAATGGGGCAGGAGAAACGCCTTAGGGGATCATGGGATAAGAGTTTTAACCAGCAAGCTCATCGCTCCCCAAAGATATGTTTCTCTGGTGGAAATTGGGGAAGAGGTCCTGGCTTTGGGAATTTCTCCTCAGCAGATTACGTTTTTAACCAAAATTGAAAATAAAGAAACCTTAAAAAGTAGCCTCCTGGAAACTTCCGTTGGGCCTGAATCGCCATCCTGGTTGAAGGGCTGGTCCGGCCGGCAGAAAAGTTTTAGGATTGGCAGCCTGAGGATGGGGAATGGGAAATAGGGTTCGCTGGTTAATCCTGGGAGTTATGGCGGCAGGCCTTTTACTGATGATCCCATCCGCGGGTTTGGCCCAAGCCCAGGCCTGGCCCATTCCGACCGTCAAGATCGGGGTGGGGGAAGCCAAAGATCCGGGAGAAGTCTCGGTTCTCATTCAGATCTTGATCCTTTTGACCGTCCTTTCGCTTGCTCCTGCGATTATAATCATGATGACATCTTTCACCCGCTTGATTGTGGTGTTTTCATTCCTGCGGCACGCTCTGGGCACGCAGCAGATGCCTCCCAACCAAATTTTAATCGGGTTATCCCTGTTTTTAACCGTCTTTATTATGGCTCCGATCTGGCAAGCAGTGGATGAAAAAGCCCTGACGCCTTATAAAGAGAAGAAGATATCTCAGGCCCAAGCAATGGAAGAGGCCTTAAAACCGATTCGCCAGTTTATGTTTAAGCAAACCCGGGAAAAAGACCTGGCTTTGTTCGTCAATATTGCCAAAATTCCCCAGCCGAAAAACGCGGACGACATTCCCACGACAATTCTGATTCCGGCTTTCATGATCAGCGAGCTTAAAACTGCCTTTCAGATCGGCTGCGTCCTTTATATTCCCTTTTTGGTCATTGATATGGTGGTTTCCAGCGTCATTTTGTCCATGGGCATGATGATGCTTCCTCCGATCATGATTTCCTTGCCCTTTAAAGTATTATTGTTCGTTCTGGTGGATGGCTGGAACCTCCTGGTTGGTTCTCTGGTTAAAAGTTTTTATTAAAAGGTCATCTCCAAATTAGTTGAAGCCCAAAGAGTTGACATTTTTAAAATGGCCGTGATTTCAGGGGCCCGGAAGGAAAGTCAGCTTGCTTGCAATCATGAGGCACATATCTCTCCTTAGCTGTGGCGGGGGGGCTGCAATTTCTTCGAAGCTTTGTTTCCCCGCCCCCGCTGCGCTTTGCGGAAGGGAAGCTCTGGGTTTATGGAAAGTGGATATCCCGCCGATGCTTGCGGCGCAATCTGTCTTTCCTTCCGGGCCCTTGGTCGGCCTTCATTAAAAATTTGATCAATTAATTTGGAGATGAGTCTTATTAAAGAGGAGAAGATGAACCCGGATCTGGTCGGTCAGATTGCCAAAGATGCCATTGAGATCACTTTATTTCTGGCTTTACCCATCCTCGGGACAGGATTGCTGGTGGGGCTGATTGTCAGTCTTTTTCAGGCGGTTACCCAAATTCAGGAAGCCACTCTGGTTTTCGTTCCCAAAATTATCGCGGTCCTGGTAAGTTTATTATTTTTAGCCCCCTGGATGATGCAGAAAATGATTTTTTACACCGAACAGCTGTTCATCAACCTCCCCCATTATGTTAAATAGATTTAATAAAACGGACGAATAAATGCCGGCAGGTTTGGTTGGTTGGTCATTAATACAATTTCAATCCTTTATTTTAATTATGATGCGAGTTTCGTCTATCTTGTTTTTAATGCCCTTTTTGGGTTCACGCAACGTTCCCAATCTTTTGAAAATAGGATTGACCATGACGGTCAGCCTTATTCTTCTGCCGCTGGTCAAGATCAATCCCCAAAACTTGCCATCGGAGCCTTATCAATTTGTTTTTTTGATGATCGGCGAACTCCTCATCGGCTTCATTCTTGGCCTCTCGGTCAAACTTATCTTTTCCGGCCTCCAGATGGGAGGATTGCTTGCCGGGTTTCAAATGGGTTTGGGAATGGCCAATATCATCAACCCTCAATCGGGAATCAATGAACCGTTGCTCTCGCAGTTCTATTATTTGCTTGGCATATTGATCTTTTTATCGATCGATGGACATCACTGGTTTTTTCGGGCATTGGCGCAAAGTTTTAATCTTCTTCCTCCGGGGGAAATTTACCTGCGCTTTCCGCTTTATGATCATCTTGTTAGTCTTGCTGGAAATATGTTTGTTATCGGCGTAAAAATAGCGGTGCCGGTGCTGGCCGTCCTCATCTTTACCCAGATGGCCCTGGGCATCCTGGCCAAGGCCGCTCCTCAGGTCAATATCCTGATGATCAGCTTTCCGCTGACCATCGGCCTGGGGTTCCTTATTTTAGGATTATCCCTTGACCTTTTATTGCCTTATTTCAGGGCCCTATTCGAAGAATCAGGGAAAGGGCTTGTTTTCAAGCTCTTGCCCTTAATGCAGAGATAGGCATGGCTGAAGAACCTTTTGGAGAGCGAACAGAAAAGGCGACAGAAAAGCGCCGGACCGAGGCCAGGAAAAAAGGCCAGGTAGCCCGAAGCCGGGAAATACCCTCGGTCATGATTTTACTTACGGGCTTATCAGTACTATTTTTATTGAGTACTTATTTTTACCAACAGCTCTCGGGCTTGATGGTGCAGCTTTTGCAAAGAACAGGGACATTGACCGTTAATCCGGCAAACATTCAAGTTCTGACCGGAGAAATCGCCTGGTTCCTTTTTAAGGTTTTGTCCCCGATTTTCCTGGCCCTAATGGCGGCGGGGATTTTAAGCAATTATATGCAGGTGGGCCATTTGTTTTCCCTGGAAGTGATTCAACCTAAATTATCCAAGCTGAGTTTTATTAAAGGGATATCCCGCTTATTTTCCAAGCAGGCAGCAGCTGAATTGATAAAATCTATACTGAAAATTATGATAATCGGCTGGGTGGCCTACTCCACCATTCGGGAGGAGATGCCCAGTATTTTAACCCTCCTTAATCAGGAGGTCGGCAGCCAGTTTCAATATATCGGTGTGGTGGTTTTCCGCCTGTTTTTAAAAACCTTACTCGTCATGTCGGGATTGGCGGCCCTGGATTACGTCTTTCAGAGATGGAGCCATGAGAAAAGCCTGCGCATGGCCAAACGGGAAGTCAAGGAAGAGCTGAAACAGAGCGAGGGCGATCCCCTGATTAAAGCCCGCATCCGCAGTATCCAGCGCGAATTGGCCCGCAAAAGAATGATGGCCGAATTGCCCAGGGCCGATGTAATCATCACCAACCCCACCCATCTGGCCGTGGCCCTGAATTACAAAAGCGAGGTGATGAATGCTCCCAAAGTCGTGGCCAAGGGAGCGGGGCTGATTGCCGAAAAAATTAAGGAAATAGGGCGGACTCACCAGATTCCTCTGGTGGAGAACAAACCCCTGGCCCAGGTTCTTTTTAAAACCGTCGAAATAGGGCAGACCATCCCTTCGGCTCTTTATCAGGCCGTTGCCGATATATTGGCCTACGTGTACCGGATGAAAAACAAAACTTTCTGATAGGGATTAATTGTTATGACTGAAAAGACCCTGCAACATACATTTTTCACCCAAAAAAAGGGGCGGATCGAACGGAGCGACATATTGGTGGCCGTAGGGGTCATTGGCACCCTCCTGGTAATGATCATTCCTATCCCCACCCTGTTGTTGGATATCCTTCTTTCGTTAAGCATCACGCTTTCCCTGGTCGTTATCTTAACGGCCATGTATATTATCAAGCCTCTGGATTTTTCCGCATTCCCCTCGATACTTTTAATGACCACCCTTTTCCGCTTGTCTTTGAACATTGCCTCAACCCGGCTCATCCTCCTTAATGGGCACGAAGGAACTTCGGCTGCCGGCGCAGTCATAAAATCATTCGGCAACTTTGTAATCGGCGGTAATTATTTCGTTGGGTTCATTATCTTCGCCATCCTGGTCATTATTAACTTTGTGGTCATTACCAAAGGCAGCGGGCGGATTGCCGAAGTAGCCGCCCGTTTCACTCTGGATGCCCTGCCGGGAAAGCAGATGAGCATCGATGCTGATTTGAACGCGGGCGTCATTGATGACCAGGAAGCCAGGAGAAGAAGGGCGCAAATTGCCCGGGAAGCGGAATTTTACGGGGCTATGGACGGAGCAAGTAAATTCGTCAGGGGAGAGGCAATTGCCGGGATTTTAATCATCATGGTCAATATTGGGGGGGGGTTTATCATCGGAGTCCTGCAGCAGAATTTACCCCTGCTCACGGCCGCCCAGACTTACACTACCTTGACCATAGGAGACGCGCTTGTTACCCAGATTCCGGCCCTGATTATCTCCACGGCTGCCGGCCTCATCGTTAGCCGGGCCGCTACCGAACAAAGCATGGGCAAGGAACTTAGCCGGCAATTTAAATTGCACCCCCAGGCCATGGCCATCTCAGCCGGGATCCTATTGATCATGGGCCTTATCCCCGGCCTGCCTCATTTACCTTTTATCACTTTATCCTTAGTCGTCGGCCTATTGGCCTATTTGGCCTTTCAGGAGCAGAAGAGGGTGGAAAAGAAAGAGATGGCAGAGGCGCAGAAGGCGGCTGCCCCGCCGGCCCCGGAAAACGTGGAATCCTTGTTGAGTCTGGACCGGTTGGAGCTGGAAGTAGGGTATGGCTTAATCTCCATCGTGGATGAAGAACAGAATGGCGAACTACTAAATCGGATTCGGGCGATTCGCCGGCAGATGGCCACGGATTGGGGGATCGTCGTTCCTCCTTTGCGGATTCGGGATAATCTCCAGCTAAACCCGGGGGGATATAGGTTCCTCATTAAAGGGAATGAAGTGGCCAGAGGAGAGGCCATGCTTAATTATGCCATGGCTTTGAATCCGGGTGAGGTAAAGAGAACGATCGAGGGAATCCCCACTAAGGAGCCTGTCTTTCAGCTTCCGGCCCTGTGGATTCCTGAGAAGAGGAAAGAGGAGGCGCAATTTGCCGGGTACACAGTCGTGGATATTGCCACTATCATAGCCACTCATCTGACCGAGGTCATCCGGTCGCATGCGGACGAGTTGTTAGGCCGGCAGGATGTGCACAAGCTATTGGACCGGTTAGCCCAAAATTATCCCAAAGCCGTGGAAGAGTTGACGCCCAACCTTCTCTCCTTAGGGGGAATTCAGAAAGTTTTGCAAAACCTTCTGCGCGAACGGGTTCCGATTCGGGATTTATTGACCATCGTGGAAACATTGGCGGACTATGCTCCGATAACAAAGGATCCAGATATCCTTACTGAATATGTCCGGCAAAAGGTGGGCCGGTCCATCATCAAACCATATGAGACAGGAGAGGGGGTTTTGCCAATTATTGCCGTCGATCAGAAGGTGGAAGATTTATTAAGGGATAAGATCCAAAGAGGAGATCAGGGGTCTTACCTTTCTCTGGAACCCAATTTAGCCCAAAAAATATTGATGAGCATTAACCATACTCTGGAGCGGATGGCCCACCTGAATTATCAGCCGGTCATTCTCTGCTCTCCCATGATCCGCCGGCATCTGAAAAAACTGTTAGAGCGCTTTCTCCCTCAAGTTGTGGTTTTGTCTCATAGCGAATTAACCTCACAAGTCAAGATACAATCCTTAGGGACGGTGAGTTTGAGCCATGCAGATTAAAAGTTTTCAGGGCAAAGATGTTCAGGACGCCTTACGGCAGGTAAAAGAGGTTTTAGGCCCTGAGGCCATCATCCTCTCTACCAAGACGGTTCACAAACCATCCGATCAGTTTAAGCGGGCCAAAGAGCATTTTATTGAGGTGGTTGCCGCCATCGATCTTAAGGCTCATCCGCCTCCGGAATTCCCGGCGAAGGCCCCTCTGGCGCCGCACCCCTGGCCTCATCTGGAAAAAGACCGGGGAAGAACGGCAAAGGATCCTATGATCCGGAGATTCCTTTCGGCCGGCTTGTATCCGGAGTTTGTTCAAGGAATGCTGCAAGAGATCAGGGCTTATCAAAAGGAATCGGGGGGGTGGAGTAACCCGGAAACTTTCTGCGGTTTTCTTAGGTGGAAGCTGATGGAGGCGGTGGATGTAACCGGGCCGGAACTGAACGGAAGTAAGATATGGGCTTTTGTTGGACCTACAGGGGTGGGCAAGACCACCACTTTGGCCAAACTGGCGGCGCATTTCAGCTTGCGGTTTAACAAAAAAATTACCTTGATCACGATTGACACTTACCGAATTGGGGCGATTGAGCAATTGAAAACCTACGCCCGGATATTGCGGCTTCCCCTGGAAATTGCTCCTGATCAGGAGGCCCTGAAGCAAATGATTGAAAATAACAGCCAGCAGGATCTTCTGTTGATTGATACGGCCGGGAGAAACCCATACCATACAGATAAGCTGGAAGAATTGAGAAACTTTCTGAGCGTGGACCCGCGGGTAGAGGTTCATCTGGTGCTCAGCGCTACCACCAAAGATATCGATTTAGCCCGGAATGCGGAGCAGTTTAGCCTTCTACCGATTCGCAGTTATATTTTTACCAAGATCGATGAAACCGAGGAATATTCCTCTCTTTTCAACCAATTATTACGTTATAAAAGACCCCTTTCGTATTTAACGAACGGACAGAAGGTTCCTGAGGATATTGAACTGGCTACCAAGGGAAGAGTGGCCAATCTAATTTTGAAAACAATACAGTAGAATGGATGAGGTCATTTGCTATGGATCAGGCCGAAGGATTAAGAACGCTCATGGAGAAAAGCAAAGACGAGAAAAATTCTTGCCCAGTTTTTTCAGATAAGAAAGGAGAATCTATTTATCCCAAAGGGCCGAGGGTAATCTCGGTTAGCAGCGGAAAGGGAGGCGTGGGAAAAACGAATGTTGTGGCCAATCTGGCCCTCGCTTTTACCCGGTTGCAGAAGAGGGTTTTGGTCCTGGATGCCGATTTGGGACTGGCCAATATCAATATCCTCCTGGGGTTGGTCCCGCGATATACCATCGAACATCTTCTGCTAAGAGAGAAAAGCGTCTCGGACATCTTGATCAAAGGCCCGGGAGGGATGTCCATCATACCGGCCAGCTCCGGCGTTCTGGAATTGGTCGATCTGAATGAAAGCCAGAAGATTTTCCTTTTGAATGAACTGGATCTGCTTGCTGAAACCGTGGATATATTATTGATTGATACGGCAGCGGGGATTTCGGCCAATGTCCTCTATTTCAACCTGACTGCTGAAGAATCTATTGTAATCGCCACGCCGGAACCCCCTTCGATTACCGATGCCTACGCTTTGATAAAAGTTTTGTCGACAAAACACAAGAAAAAGAAGTTCACCATCCTGATCAATTCTGTCCGCAATGGCCAGGAGGCCAAAGAAGTCTATAAGAAAATAAGCATGGCGGTTGACCGCTTCCTGGGCAGCTTATCTCTGGATTATTTAGGTTTTATCCCTTTCGATGAAAGCCTGCCCAAGGCCGTGAAACAACAACGAGCGGTCTTGGAGCTTTATCCCCAGGCTATTTCCAGCCGCAGTTTTATGGAATTAGCCAGAACCCTGCTTGAAAAGGCGCCGGCCAATGGATCCGGCGGCATTGCCCCATTCTCCTGGAAGCATTTGCTTCCTGACCATCAGCCATTAGAGAAAGTTGAGGGGGTCAATTGAAATCAAAAGCTTTGCAGCATAAAGCCTATTATACGGAATTGCCTGCTCCGGCGTCCCCGGGCCAGCCGGCGTCCAGCCGTGATGAGATGATCCTGAAATATACCCCGCTAATCAAGTTCATAGCCCACCGCCTGGCCATGCGCCTTCCCCCGCATATTTCTGTCGAGGATTTGATCGGGGCCGGGGTGATCGGGTTGATGGATGCCCTGAATAAATTTGATACTGAGAAAAAGGTGCAGTTTAAGACCTATGCCGAATTTCGGATTAAGGGAGCGATGCTGGATGAATTAAGGTCTCTGGATTGGGTTTCCCGGTCTGTTAGGCAAAAGGCCACCCAGATGGAGAAAACGTGTCAGGCCTTAGAGAAGAAAAAAGGGCGGGCCGTGGAAGGTGAAGAGATGGCCCAGGAAATGGGCCTTTCCCTGGATGATTATTACGGCAGGCTAAACGAGATCCGCGGGGTCTTTTTGCTGGATATCGATAACCTGGGGGAGAAAATTCCCCACCTCCACCAAGGGAATTTAATGGACCGGATATTGGATGATAAGGGAAATCACCCCTTACACCTTCTCAGCCTGGTGGAGTTAAAGGAGGTGTTGGTTCGGGCCATTGAGGAGCTTCCTTACAAGGAGAAGACGGTTATTTCGCTCTATTATTATGATGAATTGACTTTAAAGGAAATCGGAGAGGTGTTGGGTTATACCGAATCCCGCATATGTCAGCTTCATACCAAGGCGATTTTAAAACTAAGATCGAAAATACGGTCTTATTTGCAAGGCGAAAAGTGATTTTAAGGATCAGGATTAAAGGAGAGGAAATATGCCAGACTTGAAGATGAAAATATTAATTGTAGATGATTTTTCAACCATGAGGCGCATCGTTAAAAATATTCTGCGGCAATTGGGTTATGAAAATATTTTCGAAGCCGATGATGGAACGACTGCCTTGAATATTCTGAAGAGCGAAAAAATCAATTTCATTGTCTCCGATTGGAATATGCCCCAGATGTCCGGGATTGAGCTTTTAAAAGCGGTTCGAGCCAGCGAGGAGTGGAAAAATTTACCCTTCTTGATGGTAACAGCCGAGGGGCAAAAAGAAAATGTAATAGAAGCGGTGAAAAACAGGGTCAGTAATTATATCGTCAAACCTTTTACCGCGGAAACCCTGATGGAGAAGATCAATAAGATTTTCGAGGCCAAATAATGGCCCCGGGGACTTTGCCGCAAATGTTTTTCAGGCAACGAAGGGCAAAACAAATAATAAGCCCATGGCGAGAAATATATGGGTGACGACTATTCCGTTTTTGGCCAATTAAGCCAGATGACTCCTTCGGGAAAAACCCGGGATCCTAAAGACGTGCCCATCGGCAAAGGATTCCCCCGCAGAAAAAGGGAGAAAAAGAAGGATCCGCCGTTGGCATCCCCAAGGGAAAAGGAAAAGGATGGCGATGCGGGGGAAGAGAAAAGCGAAAATCCCCCTTCAGGGAAGCTCCTGGACATCATTGTTTAATCCCATACCAGTGAAATTCCGGCCAAAATGGCGACAAATAATTTCTGTAACACTTTAGCTCTTTGAAAAAAGGTGTGTTGTTAAAGCCAAGGGATTCCAGGGTCCGGGGGCCAGAGCGGAACGCTTGGAATCATAAGGCGCTTATTTCTCCGCATATGGGGCGGGCAAGAACCCCCGCCTCATCCGGAGAAAAAGATCTTCTGTCCTCGTGGCCAAGCAGAAACCCAACCGATGCTTCCGGCGCGTTCCGCTCTAACCCCCGGCCCTCAACAAAGGCTTTAATACCATTTTTTCAAATCGCTAAACTGTTACTAATTTCTAAATAAGACTCGATGTGCAACCCAAAGCACGAAATCCGGCTATGCCGGGTTAGGGAGAAGAAAATGAATCTTACGAATATGGAGATAGGGCTGATTGTGGTGGAAGGGAGTATTCTCATATCTTTCCTGATAGCCATTCTATACATGAAAAGGGCCCTGAACGCAGTTTATGCCAAGCGGGTTAGACCGCTTTCCTATGCCTCCAAGAGTTCTCCTCCTGATTTGGAGCGGGTGAACGAGTTGCTCAAGGAATCAGAATCGATCACCCTTACCCTCTCCAGAAACCTGGAAGAGAAAAGGGAAATTGCCAAACGCCTCATGGAAACTTTGGATGAGAAAATTAAGAGATTGGAAATGTTACTGCTAAAGCCGGAGGAGAGGGATTCCTCCCCGATTCCTAATCCCGATGGCCAAGAGCGCAATGATCCCATACTGCAGATGGCCCAGGCCGGGTGCGGGGTTGCGGATATTGCCAGACGACTTGGTCTGGCCAAGGAAGAAGTCCAATTAATCATTGATTTAAGAAAAATCGCCATGAATTGAGAGAAGATTTCCGGGCGAAGCGAAGGATGCCCAAGCCTCTTCCTTTTGGGCGCTAATCCATATTAACAACCGGCTGTCGTTGCAAAGTTATCAATGGTCAATGATCAATGGAAAATTAGCAATGAAAATAGAATTAGTTAGGAAAACTTATTATTGCTAATTTTTCATTGAACATTTTGCAATGAGTTATTATTCCATTTGAGTGAAATAATCATACAACCTCAATCCCTTGGGCAAGAATCCCGCCCTTTAGAAAAACCGCCGCTTTTCCGCGCGGGGGAGATTCTCCAGGGCAAGATCACCGGCCGGATTGGCCCCAACCAGTTTTTGGCGCAATTTAAAAACCAAGAAATTCTGGTGGAGAGCAGCGCTCCTTTGCCGACTAAGCGGGAGCTTAGTTTTCAAGTGGTGGAAATCCAGCCCAAGGTGCTTTTGAAGCTCCTATCCGCTGGGAATCGTGAAGAGCAAACCTTTCTTTATCTCCTTAAAAAATATCTATCCTCCGATGTTCCATTGGGTGAATTAGGCAAAAATTTATCTGGTTTATTGAAAACTGGCAGGGAGACAATTATCCCCCGCCTGCAGGAGCCGCTTGCCAAATTTTTGACCCTCCTGAACTGTTTTTCTTTTTCAGGCCCATTTCTTGAGGGAAAAAATCCTCTCCCGGAGCTCTTGCTTAAGTCCGGTCTCTTCCTGGAAAACAGAATCAAACATTTAATCGAGGGCGGGAAAGAAAATATGTTTTCGCAAATCATCCAGGGCGACCTCAAGGGACTGGCCATGAAAATTCGGGCTGAGCTACAAAGCGAATCAAGGCCAGGGAGCCATCAGGCTGAAAATCCCGGGGAAATAGAGGAATGGGCCCAGGGACTCGACCGCTTCATCAACAAGATGGAGCTGTACCAAATCCTTAATCTGCGGCCGGCAAGCCTCCAGAAGAACTTTTCCCTTTTCCTGCCGCTCTGGTTTGGGAGTGAGATGCAGTTTGCGGAATTTAACTTTTCCTTCTCCCAGGTGGACCCAAACTTTCCTGAATCAGAGGAACTTTCCCTCCTCTTCCTGCTGCAATTGCCTGAGTTGGGCAAGATGAGGATTGAAGTCAAAGTAAAAGAAAAGGAACTATTTTGTCTCTTTATGACTGCGGATCATGCGGCCGCCGAATTGATTCGTCATTCTCTTCCGGGGCTCACCTTAAGGTTGAACCAGCTCGGGTTTCACTCCCATCTTGATGTTTCCCTGAAGTCTTGGGAATCGCTCAACCCGACGTTAGTCAATGAAATTGAGCAGACCCCGGAATCTCTGTTGAACATAAAGGTCTGAGAACCGGAAAATTTAAAGAGGAAAAATGAGCAGAAAAAAGGCAGTGGCCCTGCGTTATATTCCGGAAAAAGATAAAGCTCCCCGCGTCACGGCCAAAGGATCCGGGATATTAGCCGAGAAAATCATTGAACTGGGTAAAAAGCACGGCATCCCCATTCAGGATGATCCGGCTCTGGTGCAGATCCTGGCCCAGCTCGATTTCTACCAAGAAATCCCCCCTTCGATTTATTTGGTTGTGGCCGAAATCTTAGCCCATATTTACTCCATAAACCATCAGCATCAAAGTTATAAGAAAGGGAAGGGGTAGGCAATAATTTCCCGGCGGGCATTTCCTTCGGGCACCTTTTTCCTTACGCTTTTAGCGGGATTCACGGCCAGGTCAATGAAGAATATTTTAGCAGCAAGGGAAATTATTTCCATCGCCTGATTTTAATGATTTATTTATTCTCCCATAAACAGGCAAGGACATTTTCGTTCTGGTCGAAGCGCATCTAAAAATCTAAGTTTACGTGGCACATTCCTTGCTTTTCTTCAAAGCCAAATCAATAAGGAGTTAGAAAAGTGCAAAATCTGCAAACAGTTGGTTCCACAGGGTTCTTTCGGCAGGAAAAAAGATTCTACGTTCTGGCCAACAATTTGAGCAATATCCAAACGGCTGGCTTTAAAAAAGATGTCCCTGTATTCCAAGAAATCCTATCCCGGTCCGGGGAGCGGTATAAGACTGCTGAAATTGAGGCCTCTACGACTGTTTTCCGCCAGGGGGATTTGCAGCGAACAGGGAATGACCTGGACCTGGCCATCGACGGAGAAGGATTTTTCCAGGTGAAAACCCCGGCGGGCATCCGCTACACCCGTAACGGCAATTTGCGCTTGAATCGGGAAAAAGTGTTGATTCAGGCAGACGGCTTCCCGGTAATGGGCCGGCGCGGCGAAATAATCCTGAACGGGAATAAAATCGTCGTGGAGCCCGGTGGCGCAATTAGGGCGGATGGCCATGAAGTGGATAAGATCATGCTGGCCACGTTCCCGGACACGCGTTTGCTCAAAAAGGAAGGGAATAACCTGTTTGCATCAAGCGCGCCTCTGGATGAGAGGAAAGACGATAAAAGCAAAATCCTCCAGGGCGCCCTGGAACTATCCAATGTAAATCCCATGGAAGAGATGATTATGCTGATTGACTCCCTGCGCAGCTTCGACGCCAGTTCGCGGGTGATTAAGGCCAAAGACGAACTGGATGGCAAGGCAGTCAATGAGCTGGGAAAAGTTTAATGAATGAAGAATCAGAAGGAGGAAGATCATGATTCGCGGACTCTGGACAGCAGCGACTGGCATGTCCTGCCAGCAAACTAATCTCGACGCCGTTGCCAACAATTTGGCCAACGTCAATACCAACGGATTTAAGAAAAGCCGGGTGAATTTTCAGGATTTGATGTACCAGAATCTGCGCACGCCTGGCTCGGCCACGGCCTCCGGCGGCCAGTTAGCCGCGGGAATCCAGGTGGGCATGGGAGCTAAGGTGGTGGCCGTTGAGAAAGTTTTTATGCAGGGGGACTACACCCAGACCAAAAATCAATTAGACATGGCCATTGAAGGGAAAGGTTTTTTTAAACTGATGAGTAGCGGCAAAGAGGTGTTCAGCCGTTCCGGAGCTTTTAAAATGGATAAGGATGGATACGTCTGCGACAGCAACGGAAATCGCCTTCAGCCGGAATTCGCCATCCCGGCCAGGACGGCCACCATTACCATTGAGCCCGGCGGGAGGATGGTTGCTTCCGGTTCAGACGGGAGAGAATTGGGCAGCACTCAGATCCAACTATTCAATTTTGCCAACCCGGCGGGGCTGAGATCCATCGGGCATAATTTGTTTGTGCAAAGCGACGCCTCCGGGGACGCGGTTCAGGGGAATCCAGGCGCGGATGAGTTTGGCACCATCCTGCAGGGGTTTCTGGAAATGTCCAACGTCGATGTGGTGGAAGAGATGATCAATATGATCATGGCCCAGAGAGCCTATGAGATCGGATCCAAGGTCATCCAGGCCGGAGATGACATGCTGCATATGGCTACGAGCCTAAGAAGGTAGGTGTGAACATGCTGAATCGGCTTTCCCTCATAGGATGGTTTTTGATCATGGGATTTTTTCTGCTATGCCCCCAGGCGACCGAGAGCGCTTCCCGGCAGAGCGTGATGGTTACGGTTAACTTTAAAAACCAGGCTTCGGTGAATAAGGATTTCATTTATTTAGAAGATATTGCCACCATTAAAGGATCGCCCAGAGTTTGGGTGGACAGGATTGCCCAATTAAAGATAAAAGAATCTCCTTTTCCCGGAGAGGCCCTGATTCTTCTTAGGGAAGAGATCGCCCGGAAGATCAAGCCCATCAACCTGCCTTCCCTTGTTGCCCGCCTGCAAATACCGGAGCAGATCGAGGTGGTTCGGGAAGGGCGGGCAGTCGAGCTTCCCGAAATCGTCCGGATGCTGGAGGGTCATTTCCAAAAAATGGCCGGCAACCGGAATAGAACCGTGAAAGTGATGGATGTCCGGGGATACGAAAGGGTCATCGTTTCCCCGGGTATCCTTAGCTTTGAGTTAAGGGGGGCTGAACAGGTACCCCGGAGTGGCGATATCTCCGCCACAATGGTCTTACTGGTCGATGGGCTGGAGATTAAAAGAATGCGTATCCATGCCCGCCTGGAAATTTACGCCGAGGTAGTTTCCGCGAGACACTATCTGAACAGACACCAGGAACTTGAAGTAAAAGATGTCCAGATTGTCAGCAAGAATATTGCTCTCCTTCCTTCCGATGTCGTAACGGATGTGGGTGATGTTTTGGGAAAACGGACAACTTTAACAGTCAACGCCCAGGAAGTTTTACGCAAAGGCATGATCGAAACCCCTCCTTTGGTTAAAAAGGGCGACCGGGTGCTGCTTTTATTTGAAAATGAGCGGATGAAAATCACCGCGCTGGGGGAAGTAAAAGAAAACGGAAAAAGAGGGGACCGCGTGAGATTGATCAACGTATCCAGTAAAAAAGAAGTTTCCGGAAGAGTTCTGGATGCCAGCACCGTTCAGGTCGATTTTTAATGAAGGGATGAGGGCCATGAGCAGAAAAAAGATTTTGGTTACAGTGGTCTTGGCGGGCAGTTTTTCCTGGTTGTTGGCAGCCGGATGCGCTACCCCTCCCCCCAAGACAGTGGAAAAAACCGCTCTTCCTTATGAAAAAATAAGGATTCCGGAGCCGCCTCCGGCGGAAGGATCCCTCTGGTCTTCAAGGACCTCGGCTAACTTCTATGAGGACATAAAAGCCCGCCGCATAGGCGATATCGTCACCATCAATATAGTGGAATCAGCGAGCGCCTCGAAAAATGCCACAACCAAAGCATCAAGGAAATCAGAAGTGGAAGCAAGCTGGAGCGGAGTCCTGGAGAAACTTACAGGTGACTGGGTGGGCGCAAACCAAAAGGCGGGCATGGGGAATAACTTCGACGGCAAGGGCGAGACCACCCGCAGCTCCCGGCTCAATGCCTATATCACAGTCCAGGTCGTCCATGTCTTTCCCAATGGGAATTTGGCTCTCCAGGGCTCCAGGCAGGTGCGGGTGAACAACGAGAATCAGGTGATTAACATCCAGGGGGTAATTCGCCCGGAAGATATCAGTTCAAATAATATCGTTCTCTCCACTTATATCGCCGATGCCACAATTGAGTTAAGCGGCCAGGGGATTGTTAGCGATAAGCAAAGAGCGGGCTGGCTGGCCAGGATACTGGATTACGTATGGCCATTTTAAACCGGCCCTGCATGTCTTAACGACTTTTTAGAGGGGTGAAACCGTGAAGAAGGTTTGTGCTTGCCTCAGCGTTTCTTTGGGAATATTTCTCATGGTCTTTTCGGCAACTGCCTGGGGAGCAAGGCTGAAGGATATCGCTGCTTTTCAAGGTGTGCGGAGCAATCAGCTTCTGGGATATGGCCTGGTGGTGGGGCTGAACGGCACCGGCGACGGTTCCAACACCGAGTTTACCATCCGTTCCATTGCCAATATGCTGGAAAGAATGGGTGTCCATGTCGGCAGTGAGCGGATTAGCCAGATCAAGCTGAAAAACGTGGCTGCTGTCATGGTCACGGCCGCGCTGCCTCCTTTTGCCAGAGCCGGGAACAGGATTGACGTGCATATTTCTTCCATCGGCGACGCCACCAATCTCGGGGGAGGGACATTGCTATTGACTCCCCTCAAGGGGGTGGATCAGCAGGTCTATGGCCTGGCCCAGGGCCCCATCGTCACAGGGGGGTTTGCGGCTTCCGGGGCGTCCGGGAGCGGGGTGCAAAAAAATCATCCTACCGTGGGGATCATCACCAAGGGGGCGATCGTCGAAAAGGAAGTGCCGCTTCTCCTGGATGGGAAAAAAGAGCTGATTCTTACCTTATTCAACCCGGATTTCACGACCGCTGAAAAAGTAAAGGAAGTCATTAATACTTCTACGGGAGGAGCGCATGCTAAATGCCTGGATTCCGGGACCATAAAGATCAAAGTTCCGGAATCATTCCAGAACAGCGTGGCTGAATGGATGGCCTCTCTGGAAAGAATGGAAGTTGTGCCGGATACAGTGGCCAAGGTTATTTTGAATGAGAAGACCGGCACGGTGGTGATAGGGGAAAATGTACGGATTTCCACTGTGGCCGTGGCCCACGGAAACCTGAGTATTCAGATCAAAGAGAAACTGAATGTATCGCAGCCGCTTCCGTTTGCCCCGGCTCCGCCGGAGGGAACGCCGCCTGTTATCCTTCCTCCCAGGACGGGCACCGGGGCCATCGTGGCTCCGGGAGGATCGACCGTAATAACTCCGGATTCAAGCGTGTCCGTAAAGGAAGAAGGGGGAGCTTTATTGGTGGTTTCCGGCGGTGTAAATCTGGGAGAGGTTGTCCGGGCTTTAAATGCCATAGGGGCCACTCCGCGCGATTTAATGTCCATTCTCCAGAGCATTAAGGCAGCCGGGGCTTTGCAGGCTGATTTGGAAATTTATTAAGGGCTTAAAAAAATGGAAAAAATATCCGCAAACGGAGTGAATAAAAATCTGGATTCTTTATCTGCAACAGGCAAGCCGGGAGCGAGGAAGCTGGACCGAGAAAAAATGGAAAAAGCCTGTGCCGATTTTGAATCATTGTTTATCTCCCAGATTCTGAAATTAATGCGCCAGGCAGTATCCCCGACAGGATTCCCGGGGAACGGACCAGGAAAAGAGATCTACCAAACGCTTATAGATCAGGAGCTTGGTAAAGCCCTGGCCAAACGCGGGGGAATGGGCCTGGGGACGATGATTTACAAGCAGATGATCCGGCAGGAAGAGAGGGCTTCCCTTCTTCCGTCCGAAAAAAAGATGATCCCTTCCAAAGAGGGAAACCTAGCAGAAACGCGGGAGGAATAGTTGATGAACGACTTGCAGAGTCACCTTCAATCTTTGTACCAGGGAATGGAGAAAGCGATCTTCCATTATCAGGGGCTGATCGAAGAAATGAAAAAGGAGTCCGAATATCTGAAGCAGGGGTCCCATGAGTCTCTTATAAGATCGGCCCATTCCATCGAGATTCATACGACGGAAATACAGAAGGTCAACGCTTCGACTGGCCGGGCGATCGAGGAGATTCTTAATTTCCTGGGGAAAGATGAGGTGGAAAAAAGCATATCGGGCTTGATGTCGGTCCTCCCGCCCGCGGACTACAGGAAATTGAAGGCCTATCAAAGAATACTGGGCAGTCTCAAAGAGCGGGTGAGACAGATCAACGAATGGAATAAATCGTTCATCCAGGAATCCCTGAATTATTGGAAGGACCTGGTTTCATTGCTCATCTTCCCTCTCGATGATTCCCCGGTTTATATTCCGAATGGACACAAAAAACCATTAACCAACCAGCCGTATGCGCTGAACTGGAAAGTATAAAGATGCAAGGAATCAGCGCAGTTTTAAATATCGCCAAAAGCGCCCTGCGGGTTCAGCAAGTGGCCATGGAGGTCGCCAGCAATAATATCGCCAATGTCAATACCCCTGGATATACCCGGCAAACGGCTCTTCTGGAAAACCAGGCTTCCTTTCTTCCGAGCGCCACTAAATTAGGGATGGGGGTGCAGATTGCTTCCGTGGTTCAGGCTTTTGACCAGAGTATCACGCGAACCATTCACCAGAATACGTCAGTGCTGGCGGAGAATGAAGCCAAGGCTTCTGTTTTGTCTTATCTGGAAAACATTTTCAACGAAACCAGCGGCCAGGGCTTGAGTCAGGCCCTGAACGAATTCTGGAGCGCCTGGCAGGAGCTGGCCAGCAACCCCGAAGGAATCCCGGAACGGACAGCCTTGCTGGGAAAAGGAGATATCCTCTGGAAACATTTTAACTCCATGAGCGATCAGCTCCACCAGGTCATCCGGAGCATGAACACCTATCTGGGCGGGGCTATCGCGGAATTGAACCAAACAACTGAGCGGATTGCCTTCTTAAACGAGAAAATTACCGCGGCGGAAAGCAATGGAACCTTGGCGAATGATCTGCGCGACCAGAGGAATGTCCTCCTGGAAAAATTATCCGGGTTGGTCGGGACCATGTACTATGAGAATGAAAATGGCTCGCTAACGGTCATGACCTCTGACGGCACCCCTCTGGTGGAAGGTAATCAATCCCGGAAATTGATTCAGGACGGAAACCGCATTATCTCGGGTCAGGGCGGGGCCGATATCAGCCAGAGGCTGGCGGGCGGGAAGATCGGGGCCTGGCTGGATATCCGGGATGAAATCGCTCCGCAGTATCTGGCCAACCTGGATGAATTAGCCGGGACATTAATCCAGCAGGTGAATGCTCAGCACCTGGGCGGGTATGCCCTTTCCGGAGAAACCGGCCTGTATTTTTTTGAAGATTTTGTGACTCTTCCGGCTCTCCCCAATTCCGGTAACTTTACCGGAGCGGCCGGGTTTATAAGATTAAGCTCTGATATAAGGGGGAAGCCGGCCAATATCGCCGCCGGCGGAATATCCGGCGCACCCGGCGACAATGAGAATGCTTTGCGCATCTTGAATATCCAGACGGATGATACCAGCCAGATCCGCAAATGGACCTACGAAAATCGCGGAGCAAATAGGGTGAGCAACCTGCAAAACGCAAACATGGATGATTATTATCGGACGCTTGCCGGCGACATGGGCATCCTAACCGCAGGAGTCAACCAGAGCAGGGACTTTACCCAAACCATGCTTTTTCACCTTGAAGAGGCGCGCAGCTCTATTTCCGGGGTGAACCTCGATGAGGAGATGACGGAATTGCTGAAGATTCAGCGGGCTTATGAGGCCGCAGCCAAAATAATCGCCATCGTCGACGAGTTGTTGCAATCTCTGTTGCGCGTTTGAGAGGAGTTAATCATGAGGGTTGCCACCAAATCCCTCTATCAGGGCATACAGCAAAGAATCTTAAACCTATCGAGTGCATTAAAAAAGGTTAACGAAAAAGTGGCTTCCGGAAAAAATTTTAGCCGGCCTTCCGATGCCCCCGTCTCCATGGTCAGCGCCCTGGGACTCAGGACCACTCTCTCCCATATCGAGCAATATCAACGCAATATGGAGATCGGAAAGTTGTGGTTGAATTTAAGCGAAACAGCCATCAACCAAACCTCCGGATTAGCCGATCGGGCTCAGAAGATCGCCCTGCAAATGAGCAATGGAACCCAGATGGAAGAAACCAGGGCCATTTTGGCAGCGGAGGTCGGCCACCTGCTGGATCAGGCCATTAGCCTGGGAAATACCCAATTGGCCGGGAAATACATTTTTGCCGGCTATCGAACGCGCACAGCCCCGTTTTCCAGAACAACTGTAGGGGGGATTGAAACCGCTGAGTATCGTGGGGATGCCAATGATTTTGAGATTCGGATTGGCAAGGACGAAAAGGTTTCCGTGGGGAAAAATGGCCAGGCGGTCTTTGTGGATACAGGTTTATTTGACGCCCTGGGGACTTTGAAGGCGGCTATTGAGAATAATGATGTGAATTTGATCAGACAACAGGCAGGTATTCTTCAACAGGTGGAGGACAGCCTTAATATCCGTTTAGCCGATGTCGGCATCCGGCAGAATCGTCTGATGGGGAAACAGGAAGTTCTGGCCACTTTAAATAAAAATATTCAAGACCGGCTGGCGGATACGGAGAACATCGACTATGCCAGGGCCATTCTCGAATTGAAGGAAAGGCAAACAGCTTATGAAGTGGCTCTGGCCGCTTCAGCCAAAATTTCGGAGTTAAGCCTGCAAGACTACCTGCGGTAAACCAGTTTTTTTAAATTAGCCACAGAGGGCACAGAGATCACAGAGATATAAAGAAATATCTTAAAAAAGGCAATTTAGGACACAGATAACCACAGATACAGATAAACATAGAGGCTCCTTTGACACTCATAGGAATTGACCCACTTATGCTAAGGAAAAATAACCCAGGCAGGAGTACTTCAGGTTATATAAGCATAGGTATAGCCACAATGCTTAAAAATCAGATAGTTGAGTGAAAATATTCTCATATTGCGCGCGCAATAATACACTTTTAGGGTGGGTCAATTCTATTGAGCATAAGTGGGTCAATTTAAGTGAGCGTTGAGGGCTTGCAAAACTCTTGAAAAGTAGAGGAAATCGTCATTCCGGGCAAGCGAAGCCCTGCACCGCATGGTGTACAGGGCGAAGCGCGACCCGGAATCCAGGATTTTCAAGAAATTCTGTCCGCCTGAGGCGGACGGCTTTCGCCGGAATGACGGAGTAAGTGACTTTTGCAAGAAGCTCCATAGATAAAATTAAAAAAAGCCGGGCATCGCCCGGCTTTTTTTCTCAGGAACTATTTTAACTGCTGATTCAGTCAAAGAGTTGCTCTTTGAGCATCTTGTCCGCAACAGCCTCTGCCTGGATTTTATACTGACCATCTTCGATGGCCTTTTTCAGGGCGGCTACCCGATCGGTTCTCACGTCCGGGGTCATGGCCAGGACATCTCGGATTTTTTTAAGATCCTTTGATTGGGCTGAAAGTTCAACTTTATCGGTGGCCGAGATTTGCTTGCCGGCTTCCGCAGCGGTTTGTTTTTTCTCAGGAAGATTCGGTTTGTCCGCCTGATTGATATGGGGCAGGGTGTTAGTTGTTTGATTGATGTCCTCAAGTTTCATGGGTATCCTCCCTTAATAATAAACCATCGTATACCATGGATTTTGTTATGTCAAAAAGTATTCTTTTCAGTCCCCCGGCTTCCTCTCCGGAGAGGTTTCGGGCAACCTGGCCATCAGGCCCTTCTAAAACTTCAAAAATGATCTCTTTTCCATCCGGGCTGCTGATCTTCAAGGGTTGCCCAAATTCCCGGCTCAGTCTATCCAGGATCTTCCGGGTTGTTTGGCTATGTTCAGAGCTGGTTGTTAACTGGTTGACAATCTCCTTAGCGATTTTATCAGCCAGCAGCTTCTTTTTACTTTCGGAGGATATGGTCACATTATCTCTCTGGCCAGAAGAGGGCGCCTTGTCTTTAGAGACACGGGATCGTATGGCCAACTGCTGGCTATAAGCCTTTAGAACATGTTGGGTGTGGAAAGGAGCGATAACCATAAGCCTCGAGTCATTAGTCTTTTCGACATGTCTTAAAGAAACTTTAATTTAATTGTATAGGAATTTCCTTTTTTATCCCCCTCCCCCCAACCCCCTCCCGCCAGGGGCATAAGCGCTAACTTAACGCTTGACTTATTTAGGGGAGTTTTGATATATTTGTCACCCAAGGGGGTGACAATGGAAAACCTAAAATGGTTGGACGAAGAAGATGACTGGCAAGTAGTAAAGAGCT
>VGSF01000078.1 GCA_016875165.1 Deltaproteobacteria bacterium | reverse complement strand
GATTCTAACGGATCTTTAAAGGCTAAACCACTCAGGCAAAAAGGAAGCTAATCAGGTGGGTCCAAAAATCGGCAGGCAAACCCGGCAGGAAAACGATCAGACGGGTCCGTTTTTCACCGGTGGGTGGATCCACTTTTAAGCGGCGGTGACACCAAGCAGCATCCGTTCCCTCCCAGCTTGCAACCTTCCTTTAATTAAGAACCCTTCTTCACCCTTCATTTTTTGGAAATGGTTCGTGCAGAACGTGCTTTGCGCTTTGCAGCTCCAAAAAGAAAAAGCCGGATCACCTCTTCGGCAACCCGGCTTTCTATTAAGTCCACCGCCGCAAACTACCCGCATCCACAATTATAGATCCATCCTCCCCATCCTCACGAATGGTTTGGCTTTTCGGTTTAGGTTTTTAGGAATACATTAACCTTTATGTGTTGGTTTATTTTGGTCCTTTTAATCTCCCCAGGAAAACAGTTTCATTAAAGTAATTTTGTTTTCTCAACCAATCTTCTCAATAAATGCCTTCGCTGATTTTAAAGCCTCTTTAACTACACCAACAGAATGGAGATTTCCTCTATAATATCCTGCTATGTGTAGTTCTTCATAAAGAGACTCAAACTCTCTCATAAGTTTCCCATCATGAACTGCTAAATACTTTTGCAGTGCCCTTCTGTAAGCATGGATAGACCTGGGTAGTCCCTTTTTGCTTAGCCCTTTATGCAGTAAATACTCGTCTATTACTTTCAGTATTGCAAGATATGCAGTACCACAAGCCTCCTGAACATACTTGACATCAGTGAATATGTTATTTTCTATGGGAGCTTTCTTCAGTATCTCCTTTGCATTATTCAAATACCTCAATGCCTCTTTCATTTCCATGCCTTTCATATTCCTCAATTTTCATAAAAATTCTACAACGAAAACTTAAGGCCGTCAATTACAAAGATTTCCTTTATGGGCTTTGCCATTTAACTCATGTTGGCCTTTTTATGCATGGAAATTCAATATGTTCAAAAATTCCGCAGAGTCTTTACCTAAACGTTGCAAAAATATTCGCCTGGATCAGATTGGTCATTCCCGCGAAAGCGGGAATCCAGAAAGAAATCCTGGATTCCGGGTCAAGCCCGGAATGACGGACCTTGAAGACCTCCAAAAGTGATTTCCAGGTGCATTTTCCTAATTGCCTTAAGAGGCAATCATCGCAAGGTTTTTCGTCATCGTTCCCGATAACTTTATGCACCTGATGGGTTTATTAATCCGAATCGAAGTTTTTCTTTGAACTCTTTGGTGATTTTCTGTATGATTATTTGTAACCTAAGAAAGACGATTCACCACAGAGAACACAGCGCGGCATAGCCGCAACAAAAATCCATCGGCCCCCCACCATTTCCCTCCCCCTCGAGGGAAGGTGTGAAAAAATTGGATTTAAGTCGTCTCCCCGGTGAAAACCGTAGAAATGGGGGACGCCCTTCACATATGCACTTTTAGAGATCAATGAAATTGGGGACTTTTGTGCTGAAATTTCCTGGCAATATCGGGAAGATTATTGTTTCAAAAATGCAATGCACGTTCTGCACGAATGTCCCCCTTTACGACCGGTTAGTATATAAAACGTTTTATACCCCTTTTTCGCCCGGCCCAATGAAAACCTTCATCTTCCGTCACTTTTTCAACATTAAAACATCGATTCGTTTTGCTCCTTCGCATAGGGGAAATTTGTGGTACACCTCGATAATCCGATTGCCGATTTCATCCACCAATACATGAGGTATACAGGCAGAGGGGGCCTTTGGAAGGTGGATATCCTTTAGATTGCCCGTGTCAAGATCTACCATGACAAGTTTCGCCAGCTGGTAAATTCCATAGAAGGATGTCGTATCCGCGATTTGCAGGAAAAAAGCGTTCCTTTCCGGAACTGCAGTCCAGGGGGTGAGTATTTCGATGCTGAAGGGAGTGGCGAGATCTGAAAGACCGAGTAACGATTTGCCAAACTCCGCCGATGCACCCGATGCTCCCGAAGATTGGGAAAGCTTGGCAAAAACCATCCTCGATTGCACATCCATGGTATTCCCGCCTCCTTCATACTTCCCTCTGGACATTTTTCCATAGGTCGCGCTCATCTGGTTGGAAACAGTGGCGCTTGCTTGCATCATCGCGGACATAATGCCTCCGGCAATTTTTTTATCCCTATTGAATTTTAGGAAAGGGGAGGCAAAAGGGCCTCTCTGCCATAATTTACGTCCGTCTTGGCATGCCCGTGCTTCGACCTGGTCGGGAGCAAGAAGAATCAGGTGGTCCTTGTGGAGAAATAGCGAATTGTACTTATCGGGAATGTCCGCCGTAAAAATCTTTTTTCCTGATTCCAGATCAACCGCATAAAGCTTGGAATAACCGGCATAGAAGACCTTTTGGTCTGCGACGCCAATACCATTTAGAGAAGAAGGCTTTATATTTCCAAATAAAGACTTTTCCCGCGGCATTTTCGTTAGCCACAACAATTCACCGGAATTGAAATTAATAAGTCCGGCCCCTTCCTGCTCTGGGGAACGATACCCGAAGGCGATCCCTGAACCGATGATTTGGATGTCGTGTATGACCGCCTTGTCTTCGATGCCCCGCACCCAAAGAACCCCCCCGTTGGCGGATAGACGGAAGATGTTTCCTTCATTGACAACGACTGCGTCCGCATCCCTGAACCTCCAGATAAAATGGTCCCCCGCACTCTTCTTGTGCTTTACCTCAACAGTCTGTTTCCATCTGACGGTTCCGGATGCGAGATCGATATTGTAAGCTGTTCCATCTAACAAAAGATATAAATTGGTCCCCGACAGGGAAAAGTTATTCCCGATTGTTCTCCATAAGTTCCCCAGGGTCTGGTCAGCAATCTGGAAAGGTCCGATCTGGGCAGTCCAAAGTACTTTTCCGCTTTCTAAAGACGTAGCGAATAATGTTCCCATAAGGGATCGATCTCTTTTTTTCAGGGGGTCATCTACGGCGAGAGTGATGGCCAGGTTTTTCCCGGGGGCGGACATCCCGGTTATATACATACCGGGGTAATCCTTTTTCCAGAGAAGCTTTCCATTCAGGGAAAAGGCAGTTAGGGAATGTTTCCATTCGCCGGGGTTGACGATAACGGGTGAGGGCTTATCCGTTATCAGATGTCCCGCCCAAATGTTTCCTTCCCAGATGACATTTCCATTTGTTGCGTCCAGGAAGTACCGTTGAGCCTTTCCGGTTAGGTTGTCTCCCTGGTTCTGGGATATATCCACTTGAATCACGCCGTTGGGGGTGACATCAACCCAGAGGACATTTTGGGGTAAATTTTTTGTCCAAAGGAACCTGGATTCAATCTCCGTTTGCTCTTTTACCGACCACTTGGCAACGCATCCAGGGAAAATCAAAACACTTATGGTTAGGATGATTCCCGATACCCAGGCAACTTCTTTCCTCCTGAACATAAAGCAACTCCTTATATTATTAAGTTGAGGGTCAAGGTTACGATCAAATTTTTTATGGATGTTCCCTATACATTCCGCCCAAATGTTTCAAAGAGGGCGGCTAATCATTGGGAGTTTTCATTTCAAGGATGTCTACCATTTTTGTTTTCTTGCAGAATAAACCCACCGGCTGATAAACTTCAATAATTCGATGCATCGCAGAGTCGGCAAAAGCTACAGGGGAACATTGAGTACCCCCCGATAATATTGAATGAAAGGTCAACGCTCCCGTTTCCAGATGGACTACGGCGATGTTTCCCTTAAATGTGGCGGAAACAATAGTTTGAAGAGAGTTCATGAAAGCCGCATACTTCTCCGGGTGAACCCCACCCCTCAATGCCCCCGGCTTTACCGCAGATCCAATTCCGATCATATGAAGAAAATGTTCCCCTGAACCCAATAATTCGAAGACTTTCGCCACGTCTTCCCTGCGATATCTTTTTCCGCCAATAAAGATGTCATTTTTGTTTAAGATAGGTATATTTAAATTGCTGGTATCATACTTATTAAGGTAATAATATTGTATTCCAGGAGTTGGATGCATTGAGTGCTCTGCCATCCGCGTGCCAATAGTTAAAGCCTGGGCAAATTTTGCATAACCGGCCCAGGTAGCATATGGAGTCTCAAAGCCTGTAAAACCCCATGCGACTTTGCCAGTTCTGGTATCGAGGGCAGTGATATTCCAATCTCCAATGAAGACAGCCCGTCCTCCCTTTTTTAAAAGATATTTAAAATCAGCATATACTTTAGCTTTTTCTCCTGTCTTTGAAGTAAAACGCTCTGAACCGTCTCTGAGATTCACCGATATAAGCTTGTTATTTACGCTATAAAGGACAGAGTCTTCTAAGACCACAATTCCTTTAGGTGATCGTATTTCTTTTTCAGTAGCTGTCTTATGATTCCACAATATTTTCCCATTCCGACTGTCAAGTAACATCACACCGACACCTCTATCCCACCAGTAGCTTAAAAGAACCCCGGCATCCACCACCTCGATAGTCCTTGGGAATAGGTCGTCGCCAATATCTCTGTTCCAGACAACGCCGCTTTTCTGAGAAAAAAGATGGACATGATGGCCTGAAACAAATATCATTCCTCCTCGGGTAGGATGCCAGAAATTTATATGAGGTTCTTTCTTTACTATTGTTGAGGCAAGGCTTTCCTGCCAGATCATTTCTCCAGAACTCATGGAGAAGGCAATAGCCTTTCCTCCGTAAGCAAAATAGGCAAGACCGTCTGAAATCGAAACAATATCATCAGGCGTAGCCAATGTTAGAGTGAGTTTACCTAAGGCGGTTTTAAACACCTCTGTTCCATTAGTTATGGAAAAAGCCCTAAAAACGGCTTCTGACGTATTTCCAAGTGATTTTTTATATTCAGGGATAGAAATTAAAAAAACAACCTCGCTTGCTGGATTCGCCCCGGCGTAAATAATCTTATCCTCAGTTTGTTTTCGCCAGAGCTCTTTTCCATCATCGGGAGAAATACATACCATCGCCACCTTTTCGGATTCCATCCGTAAAAGGAATACCGGCGAAGGACGGTCTGTGACTAAAAGACCTGAATTTATAGATCCATTCCAGATTTTTACTCCATTCTTAGGATTGAAAAACCATTGTTGAGGCATTTCTTTTTCGAATTTACTTCGGGTCCAAATACTGATTAAACCTCCTGGGGTGAAATAGAGGGATATGATTTCCTCGTTAAAGGTATGATTCCATCCTTGGCTGGAGACCTGGGTGCTTGATACATATTGCTTGTCTCCTTTAATTTTGGGCCCGGGGGTACAGCTTGTGATCATGAATAATAAGCCTATAGATGCAACAAAACTATTGAAGCATAATATCCTTCGCATCAGCATTTTTTTGCCTTCCTTTACTGGTTGTTTATCGCTTTGAGCAAAGTTGAGGGTCCAGCCTGACTTTTTTATTTTCCGGCGATTGTATTAAGGGGTCTTAAGGGGTCAGACTTGTATTAAGGGGTCAGACTTGTTTATTGACATTCTTTCTCCCATCTTTGATAAAAATTAAATACAGAGAACAGGTCCCTTAAAAAAAAGCCCGATCATCCAGAGCGAATCGTAAATGATCGGGCTTCTCTTCTCACCTTTCACCTCTCAACCCCAAAAGAGGGAAAAATAAGGCTCGCCCCGTTAGAAGAATGTAAACTTTCTAACGGGTGAAATTAAAAGTGGGTTAACAATTTTGTCCATCCATCCATGGCTAATCCTGTATCAAAAAACTGACCTTTTGTCAAGAAGTTTTTGTGGGTTTGAGACTCTCCGTATTTAATCTTTTCAATGAAGGCTTTCGCAGATTTAAATGCTTCTTTTATAACACCAACGGAATGGAGGTTTCCTCTTTAATATCATGAAGGGGCATGAGGCTTTATCTTCAGAGCCTGGACTTATCGTTGGTTATAGATCGTAAGGTATTTCGACAAAGGAATGTTTTCGAGGGTCAAAACCTTTGGTATTTCTTGTGCACAACCTCAGATGATAAAAGAGGGCAAGGGCTGCCTCGAAAGCATCGGGAAGCTTCCAACCATGCCGACGTCTCAGTGCCGCAGCCTTTTCTGCAATGGCTTTGTCGATGTTCAATATCTCATAGTGGACCATTAAGGCTTTGGCCTTTTCTGCTGCTTCGTCATCAAAACCGACAAGAATCTCAGCATAACTGATTACCGAAATGGCTGTTTGAGCAGGGTTCAGGCTAGCAATGAACGTTGATGCCACAGAAATGTTATTGAAATGGTCGATGATGATCACGGAATCAAGAAGTCGCTCCAGTTCCATCAAGACTCCCACTCCGTTCTTAATCGCTTTTGATATTTTAACCCGTCTCCCTTGGACCAGATCCCTTTGGTGTTGCTGACTATTTTTTGATAAGAGGCCAAACTTTGAGAGGCCTTCAGACAGGCGATTCCTTGTCGGATGGCTTCAGCCATCGAAATACCATGTGTTTTGGTATAATCTCCAAGCCATTGCCTCTCTTGATCTGAAATCGTGATGATCGTTCTCTTGCTTGCCATTTAATCAATCCTCCAGTTTATTCTTTTATTTATATCTATATCATATATCTATATCATCTGCTTGTCAAGTCTGATTTGCTGTTATTGCCCATCAGACACTGAAGAGGCCCTCATTTTACTCGAAAAATACGAGGGGCGTGACGTCCTCGACGCCCGTTTTCGAAACGATATGCTTCACATTGCCTTGGCCACCACTGCGAAGGTCGATGTTGTGGTCAGCTGGAATTTCCAGCATATTGTAAGACTGGATAAAATCCATCAGTTCAATGGAATTAATCTTGAATTTGGCTATAAGCCTTTGGCGATTTAATCGCCGCGAGAGGTTACAACTTATGAACGAGAAGAATGAGATACGATCGGTAGAGATGGTTAGTCGGATTCGTGATGAAATGGCGTCCACACTGGAGGGCAAATCCCATGCTGAAATTATTGCGTTCTTCAGGAAGGCGGGAGATGTTGCGCGCCAGGAGGCTAAACGTCACATTTGACTGCCAGATAGCCCCGTATCAGAGGCCTTGGTGTCAGACCTTGCGCCATTGACTTCTGGTGTCAGGCAACGGTAATACGCTATTTTCATTTGATTCCGTAAGGCGTTAGTTGCAAGGGGCAACAAACACCCGCCTCCATCCCACATCCCGCGTTGCGAGACCCACAGAGAGGCTTCAAGAATCCCTCACGAAGATCGTTCTCTTATTCTATATCTTCCAACCTCCAGAATAGTCAAATTATTCGCTAATCTGTTTCTTTCTACTTCAACAAAGAATCTTTCAACTGCATCCAAAATTTGATGTCTAATAAAGGTGTAGGGAAGGTTAACCCAAATTATTCCATGATGAGTTCCTAAAGGATATTTCAGAATATTGCCGAACTCTTTATCTCTGGAAATAATTATCATTCTCTGTTTTTGGGCATGCTCAAAGACCTCGGCATCGGTTGCACCCTTCAATCCCATATCTCTCAAATCAATCGCATCGATTCCGAGCGATTGAAGCAATCCTGCCGTAGGACGAGGCATATCTTCATCCACCAAAATCCTGAACATTACACTGCCTCGAGAATATGTATTTCTTCATTGGATACTATTCGGGCAGCATACTCTATTGCCGCTCTTATATCCTGTTCGGTAATCTCATAGTCTTCACAAATTTCTTTGTAAGACATGCCACCCGCCAGAGATCCCAGAACTAAATCGACTGGAACCCTGGTACCTCTAATCACGGGTTTTCCATGTCTAATATTTTTATCAATCACAATTCTTTCCATATTTCCTCCTCATACTTCAGAAGAATCTAAACTCACCAAGGGGGACATTGGTACAAAGACAACTTATTATTTTGTCTATCCAAGAAAAGGATCAGGGGTGAAATCTTTACGGGCTGTTGCCCAAATCAACCGTTTACCCTTCGACAGGCTCAGGGCGAACGGTGATATGTTGAAAGCATTTGAGTTTTCCGCTCATGCTAAGCCCTTCGACGGCCGTTTATCCTGAGCTTGTCGAAGGGTAAACGGCGTGGAAATGGGGGACGCCCTTCACATATGCACTTTTAGAGATCAATGAAATTGGGGACTTTTGTGCTGAAATTTCCTGGCAATATCGGGAAGATTATTGTTTCAAAAATGCAATGCACGTTTTGCACGAATGTCCCCCTTTACATCCCCCTTTAACTCCGGTCCAGGCACCGCATGCCTGAGGTGCAATTTTTTTGTGGCGGTGACTTGTGCTATGTCAAAGATCTTTAAAGCCCGCACCGAAGGTGCGATATATTCACCCTCCTTCAATCCAAAAAATAAAAATCCTGATATCGACATTTCGAAGCCAAGCTTTTAAAGTCTCTTTTTACCTTTCACCCCCGATCAGGTGGTTAAACCTATCTTTTTTCAACTACAATCTTTTTAATTGTTGTTATGTTCCACGGAAGTCGAAAAATGATCTCACCTATCGAAAAAAGATTCTGTACCCTTTTGAAACTGTTAAGGCTTGGGGCCCCTAAACTGCAAGGGTGGTGATTGCGACAAACCGATGGGCGACGTGGTCAATCATCACCCCGAACCCTTCAATCGTACGGACGCCAAGAAGGTTCATATCTCCGGACTCTGCAAAAACCACCTTGTCAATGGTCTCATATCCTTCTGAACGAAGGATTGCATATCCTACCTCCCTTTGGACGATCTGCTTCGTTGCTGTAACAAAGGCCCTCTTCCGGACAGGTTATATAGCGATCTGTAGGAGAAGATCCCTCGGTAACCAAGTCACTTCGGCTCCTGTATCCACCAGAACCTCAATAGGTGGCGTAACCTTCTCCGTACTCTTAGGGTTTACTGCCATGACCTTAACTTTGAAGACAGTCATAAAATTCCTTTCTTTCTGTCGTCATCTAATACCTAACCAAAAATATTTGAGATTTTGCTCCTCACCCTTTCCCTCTCCCCAGTGTCAAGAAGGGGACGCTCGTGCAGAACGTGCTTTGTGCTTTGCATTTTTGAAACAATAATCTTCCCGCTATCGCCTCGCAATTTCATAATGTAATGGGGCTTAACTAATTACCTGAATCCTGCACCGAAAAAGGTGCAATGCCCCCCTACACTACAGCCAATTGGGTTTTTAAAAACTTCCCCGCGCACCATCCGCAATTCACGTCAAGTCAAACTGGGGAATAATTATTTTCACAATCTGGCCGCTCAGTAAATGCTTTTCCCGTCTGATTCCCATTCCGTGCAAGAAATTTCTTGCACAGGTCGTTAGCTAAAAGTTTCAGCCTGCTGAATTCCCAAAAAAGGCAGGTGTTTACACTGCCACAGTATCCCGCCCAGCCATGGTCGCGCCTGCTGACGACACTTGTCCAGGTACTCCATAAACCTGAACAGTCAGGCGACCCGACTTATCCATTAAAAACAAAGAAGCCCGACCATCCAAAATTGAAATTGATCAGGCTTTTTCTTTCTCCCCGTCGCCTCTCACCCCTCGTAAGGGAAAAGTTAAGGGTTGGTTAACAATGTTTGCCTAAAATCTATGGCTACTCCCATATCAAAAAATCGAACTTTCGTAAAGAAGTTTTGTGAAAGCTCTGGAAAGCAACTCCATGCTCTCTTGGTTTTTGGGTCTTCCTTATTTAATCTTTTCAATAAAGCCCTTTGTTGCTTTCATGGCGTCTTTGACAATATCTACTCTGTCCAAAAGCTTTCTATAATAGCCCGCTATGTGAAGGATCCTGTAAAGGGAATCGAACTCCCTTGAAAGCCTCCCGTCATAAACTGCAAGATATTTCTGTAAGGCTTTTCTATATGCATCTACAGACTTAGGCAATTCTTTTTCACTCAATCCCTTCTTTATTAAAGCCTCGTCAATAGCTTCTAAAATAGCAAGATAGGCTGTTCCAAACGCCCCTCTTACAGGTTTAACGTCCGTATATGTATTGTCTTCTATAGGGACAGATTTCAATATCTTTTTCGCATTATTTATGTACCTCAATGCCTCTTTCATTTCCGTGCCCTTCATATTCCTCAATTTTTATAAAAATTCTACACCGAAAACTTTAGGCCGTCAATTACAAAGGGTTTTGGGGGGCGGATCTTCAATTGTCAATTGAAACTTTTCCCCCTTATATTATTTTATGGCGGCAACGCCACCCGTAAATCCCCTCCCACCTGAGGCAGGAGAAATATCCCCCCTCACCCTGACTCTCTCCAACCTGGAGAGAGGGAATGATTTTCGTGATAATAAATTGATTGGATCGGAATCTATGTTTTTGATCATCAAGAAAAAATGATGGTCGTAATCACTGAGGAAAGAAAATTAAAAAAGTGAAAATCAGAACATGAAGAAGTAATTAAAGCCTCTCTTTTTCTTCAGCGGGAGCAGGAGCAGGAAAACCAGATGCAGAGGGGAAAAAGATTTCTATGACAATAAGTCCATAAGTAAAAATTTTTGTCAAGGGAAATTTTGATGGACTCGTAAAAAGTCTGAAAATGCCCTTTTCCGTCATTCCGGCCCCGTATCAAGTACGGGGTGAACTCCAGCCGGAATCCAGTCCCGCTCAGAGCGGGATTCAAATGCTTATAAATACCCTGGACTCCGGTTTTCACCGGAGTGACGACTTTTTACGAGATCATCAGTATTAATTATTTTTAATTCTGGAGAGTTGTAAATAATTCCGACATTTATGAATTCTTGGATATTTTATAGTGGGAGGACACGTTTTGTAAAACGGGCATAAATAGACTGAGGTCTAAAAAAGTCTTGACTTTTTTAGACTTCGCTCTAAAATATTTATATGCTTGAGCGAACCGCACTCGGGATTATAAGGGAGATTATTGAGCAGTATAACAAGATGGCCTTCGTAAGCGGGCCGCGGCAGGTCGGGAAGACCACCCTGGCCAAGCGCTATCAAGACCAATTTGGGCAAAGCCTTTACCTCAACTGGGATACTCCTACTCACCAAAAAAAAATCTTAACCGACCCGCTTTTTTTCGAGAAAGAAAACCGGGACCCGCGGAAACCGTTTTTGGTTGTTCTTGATGAAATCCACAAATATGCCCGGTGGAAGAATTATCTCAAGGGGATCTATGACCAGGGCAAGGATGAATTTCGGTTTCTGATTACGGGAAGCGGCCGTCTTGACCTCTTTAAAAAAGGCGGGGACAGCCTGTTGGGAAGGTATTTCAGCGTCCCTCTTTTTCCCCTTACCGTTGGCGAACTGAAGGGCGAACTCTCTGGCCTTAAAGATTTCAAGGAAGCCCTGGGGTCTCCTCCCCCGGTTTCAGCGGAGGCGAGCGAAGGATATTCGCGCCTATTCCGCTTCAGTGGGTTTCCGGAGCCTTTTTCCCGGGGAACTTCCAGTTTTTACAACCGCTGGTTTGCCGAACGTAAGACCCTGCTTCTCCGGGAAGACATCCGCGACGCCAGTGCCATTCGGGAGATTTCGCTGCTTGAGCATCTTGCCCATTTGTTACCGGGACGGATCGGCAGCCCCCTTTCCCTGAATGCTCTCAAAGGAGATGTTGGCGTGGCTTTCGAGACTATCCGGGACTGGATCCTCTTGCTGGACCAATTTTTTTACCTCTTCCGCTTAGCTCCCTTGGCCGGCCGATTAGCGCGGACGCTGAGAAAAGAAAATAAAATATTTTTTTTCGACTGGGTGGAAATTGAGGATGAAAGCCTGCGCTTCGAAAACCTCGTTGCTCTGCACCTGCTCAAGGCGGTTCGGACGTGGAAGGCCATGGGAGAAGGAGAAATCCACCTGAATTACCTCCGGGATAAGGAAAAGCGGGAAGTCGATTTTGTGATTTTGGAAAAAGAAAAACCTATTTGTCTAATTGAATGCAAGGCAAGGGATGAAAATCTCGCTCCGAATCTTACTTACTTCCAAAAAAAACTCTCGGTGCCCACGGCCGTCCAGATCCTGCACAAAGCGGGGGTATGCAAAAAAATGCACTCAGATGGATTGATCCAGTGGATCATTTCTGCTGATCAATGGCTTCCCATCCTTCCATAAAATCTTGCCTGTTCTATCAGAAAAGGAAAGGGGACGTTCGTTCCAAACGTGCATAACAGATCAAGGCTAAGGTTCCAAGTAAGTCCTGGTCATAGGGAGTAAGTTGGGAAAATTCTTTCTTTTGGCTTTTGGGTATTGAATTTGTACAATTTAAACAAATTGTATCTATAGCAGTAATCGCCCATGAAAGGCATTATCTCGATCAGCAATGCCCGGAAAGATCTCCCCAAAATGATTAAAGAGATCCAGAAGAATCCCGAAAGGGCGTTTCAGGTTTCGGTCTTATAGTGATTCATTAACCTTTGTCAAGTAGAGGGATGTTAATGGGAAATTACTTATGAATTTCTACCAGCTGCACTCTATTTTTATTATATTCATCTGCTCAACGGTCTTTTTCCCTGGTCCAACCAATGCCTCCCTGCCCTCCCAGGATATTTTCCTTTCGTATCCGTTTTGCGTCGTTTTCCGGGTTGGACCTATGCAGCTTTTAGAAATTGCAGGAGAAATAGGCTAAAAGGATTTTTTTTAGCCTGAAGCCAGCATTTTAAATCCTAAAAATATCCATTTAAGGCTGTAACACAAATTTTCAAAAGGCTAAAGTGTCACCTCTTTTTATATTTTGTCCCATGGCGCCGGGTGAGCCACCAGCCGGGCTCCCTGATGGGCCTGTTCGGCGTTGACCGCAAAAAGGCCCAGGATGCCGGGAGCGTTTTTCATCTGCGGCAGGCGCCATTTTTCTCGGCGCAATTTCCATTCCTCATCAGGAATTTCCGCATTGAGCGAATGGTCTGGCAGGTTGATCGAAACGACATCCCCATCTTTCAACAGAGCTAACGAACCGCCCACCGCGGCTTCGGGCGAAACCTGACAAACCCCCAGTCCCCGGGCAAACCCGGAGAAGCGCCCGTCGGTTACCACCGCCAGCTGGCCTTCGAGACCCATGCCCACTACAGTCGCCAGGAGGGCGTAAATATCCGGCATTCCCGGAGCTCCCCGCGGCCCGGCGTAGCGCACCACGATTACCTCTCCCTCCTTGACCTTCCCCTTTTTCAAAGCAGCCACAGCCTCTTCCTGGGAGTTGAAGCAGCGCGCCGGCCCGCGATGGGACGGAATGGTATTGTTCAGCATCCGGGCCAAAGAACTGATGGGAGCCAGATTCCCCTTGAGCACGGCAATCCCACCGTGAGCGACCAGCGGTTCATCCAGAGTACGGACTGTCCGCCGGCCCTTCTGCAAACATTCCTTTCCTGACTTTACCCAGTCGGCAGCCAACCTGCCATCTGCGCCTTTGGCCTTCAAGTGCAAAAGAGGCTTCAACTCAGCCATGATCGCCGGGACTCCGCCATCCTCATGAAAATCAGGAAGAAAATATTTTCCCACAGGGCGCACGTCGGCAAGGCCAGGGGTGGTGCGGCTGAAGTGATCTACTTTTTCGATATTTATTTCCTTCTCCAGGCCAAGCTCCCGTGCCAGAGCCAGAACATGCAGGATGCCGTTGGTTGATCCCCCGAGGGCCATGCAGACCCTGAGCATGTTCTCTAAATTTTTGGCGCTGAGGATGGAACGGGCCGTCTCGCCCCGCAAGACCATTTTGACAATGGCCTCCCCTGAAGCTTTTCCCAGGCGCAATCTTTCCGCTGATACGGCCCGGGCAGTGCCGGCGAATGGAAGGGTCAAACCGACGGCCTCAGCCAGGCACTGCATGGTATTGGCCGTGCCCATAATCGGGCAAGCCCCTGCTGAAGGACAGACCGCATCCTCCAGAAGTTCAATTTTTTTCAGGTCGGCCTTGCCTGCCGGAAGGGCGCCAAAGATGATCTCATCCAGGTCCGAGAGGGAAACCTGCTCGCCTTCACAGGAGCCGACTTCCATACATCCGCCAGGCAGAATAAGGGAAGGGAGGTTTAAGCGGGCAGCGGCCAGCAGGGCGCCGGGTACGACCTTGTCGCAGGAGACCAGGATGACCATTCCGTCGAAGATCTGCTGTTCGATGATGGCTTCTATGTCAAAAGCCAGAAGGTCCCGCGTCGGCAAGTCGTAGCGCATCATGGGCTCTCCCAGACTGGCTGTGGGGCACTGAGAAATAGCCGTGAATTCCAGGGGGGTGCCGCCTTTCTTCCAGATGCCGTCGCGCACGGTGCGGGTTAAATGATCCAGGTGGTAATGGCCCGGGCAAACTTCTCCCCAGGTGTTCACGATGGCGATCAAAGGCCGGCTCAGGTCATCGGTGGTATAGCCCATGGCTTTGTAAACCGCGCGACGATGGGCTCCGGCCGGGCCGTGGTAATATTTCTGCGTTTTCCATTCTTTCTTTTTGGCCATCCCGTTTTCCTTTCCTCCGATTAAATTAAAATTAGCCACAGAGGGCACAGAGATCACAGAGTTTTTAAAACAAGGAATTTCCTATACAATAAATTTACCAATTATTATCCCATGGACGGGCAGACACTTCAATTCCCATTTGCTTTTAGTTGCAAGTTATAAATTAGCCACAGAGTCCCCAGCGCGGCAGAGCCGCAACCAAATTTCATTCACCGCAGAGGACGCAGAGATCGCAGAGATCGCAGAGATATAAAGAAATATCTTAAAAAAGAAAAAAATTAGGACACAGATAACCAGTGATAAACACAGATAAAATTAAAATATGCTTAATAAAATTTTCAGATTTTGGACGTTAGTAGTACAGAGGCCCCAATGGATGTCTCGGTGATCTCGGTGCTCTCTGTGGCTAAACAGTTTCCGTGTTTTTTATTTTTTCACTCCGCATTCCGCACTTTGAATTTTTCTCCTTCTGGTTTTTAGGGATGAATTATGTTATAAAAAATGCCGCAAAATAAGAAAGGGTTTTCAAGTCGATGCCTGACCTAAAAATAAAAATCAAAGATGTCCTCCTTAAAAATCCGATTATCATCGCCTCCGGCACGCCAACATACGGCCTTTCCATGGTCAAGAAGTGCATCCGCAGCGAAGCTGCTGCTTTTGTCACCAAGACCCTCTGTTATACCGAATGGCTGCAAAAACAACCCCGGCCCCGCTGGCATATTGAGCACCCCGGAGCCATCGATAACGGTGGTTATTTTTCCCTTTACTCCACCGAACGTCTTAACCCGACACCGCCAGATGAATATGTCCAGAAGATGAAGGAGTATGCGAAGGAAGCCCATGATTTCGACGTTAAGGTAATCGCCTCCATTGCCGGGACAGATCCGGGGACCTGGTCCAAACTTACCGACCTGGTAACGGAGAACGGGGCTGATATGATCGAGCTAAACCTGCAATGTCCCCACGTGGAGAAAGGGCAGTTAACCGGAATGGTCGCTGGCCGCGACCCTGAACTCTGTTACTCCATTTTGCAATTGGTGCGTAAACGGACTTCTTTACCAATTATCGGCAAAGTGGTCGGCGAAGGGACAGACCCCATCCAGATTGCCCGGCGGATGATTGCCGGCGGAGCTGACGCCGTGGTCATTACTGGCCGATTCCAGGGCCTTTATCTTAATATTGAAACCGAAAAGCCCATCCACTGGGGCGGCATGGGCGGGTACGGTGGTTTCTGGCAGGCCCCCATTACCCGCAAGTGGCTCGTTCGCGCTGCGGAAGCAGATCTGGGAGCGCCGGTTATCGGCGGAGCAGGCATCGGCGCTTTTGAAGATGTTGTTTCCTATCTTCTCTGCGGCGCCGCCGCTGTCCAGACCTGTTCGGCAGCCATCGTTTACGGGCATAAAATCATCAAGCGCTGGCTGCGCCAGATCTCCGGCTGGATGGAAGCCAAAGGGTATGATTCCATCGCCGATTTTTCCGGCCGCTCCGTTAGTAAGATAATCGCTCCCAGCCAAATCCCCGGAGACGTGCCCTACGTTGCCCGGATCGACCAAAATGCCTGCCAGAAATGTCTCAGGTGCCTGGAAGCCTGCCCGTACGCGGCCATCTCGGTGGTCGAGAAAAAACTGGTGGTTGACCCGGAAAAATGCGACGGTTGCCGCCTCTGCGTGGCCCTTTGTCAGCAAGGGGCTGCGGAGTTTTTTCAGAAATAATAGCGGACACAGATAAAGACGGATGAACACAGATGAAAAAAACAGAGTGCCTATAGTTCGAAGTGCGCTAAAGTGCCAAAAGTAAAAAAATACTGAAATCTATACCCATAAATTCAAACAAATGTATCAGTTTAGAATTTTGAAAAAATGGCGGCAACGCATCTGTTTGGGTTCGGGGGCCAGGCCGGAACGCGCCGGAAGCATCGGTTGGGCTTCCCCTTGTCTCCGAGGATGAAAGCTTGTTTCCTCCGAAGGAGGCGGGGATTATTTTCCCCGCCCCATTCACGGAGAAATAAGCTCCTTATGATTCCAAGCGGGCCAGCCTGGCCCCCGAACCCTGAAATCCCTTGGCCCTGGCGACACGCCTTTCTTCAAAGAACTAAAGTGGTCCAAACAAATAAATCTTCATTTTGAATTCAGTCTCCTGAATTCTTTTTCATAACTTTAGGCACTTCTAATTTTAGGGATTTTAGGCGCTCGGTTTTTTCTGTGTTAATCTGTGTCCAATAAAAAAATGGCGGTGAAAAATGCTTACTTCAGTTGCTCTCGTTAAGGGAAAGAATGGAAAAGACCTGAACGAAGTCCGGAAGATGATGGGAGATCTCTTTGCCCTCATCGGGCCTGCTTCTAAAATCATTCCCCCGAACAGCCGGGTGCTGATCAAACCCAACCTTACTGCCGAAGAGAATCTCTGGGAAAAAGGGATTCTCACCGGACCGGTTTTTATGCAGGCTTTGGTGGAAGAGGTGCAAAAAGCCAATCCGGCGGAGGTGGTCATCGCTGAGGCCATTGCCATCGGCTTAAACACCAAGAAGGCTTTTGCAGCCAACGGCTATGAAGAAATGGCCAGAGCAACCGGGGCGAGGCTTATGGACCTGTATGACGGGGAATTTGAAGAAATCAAGACTCCCGCAGGCGGCTTGCTTAAGAGCGTCCGCGTTTCCAGAGAGGTTTGGCATGCCGATTTTTTCATCAATGCCCCGGTCCTCAAAACCCATTTTGCCAGCACCCTAACAGCCGCTATGAAGAACCTCAAGGGAACCACCACCTATAATGAAAAAAAACGATTCCATTATTTAGGCCTGAACAAAGCGGTGGCCGAGCTTAACGCCGTTTTAAAACCGCATCTCATTGTAGTGGACGCGCTGATCGCCCTGGAAGGAGACGGGCCTATTGCCGGCACCCCGGTTGGCCTGAACCTGCTCTTGGCCGGAAGAAACGCAGTGGCCGTGGACACGGTGGCAGCTAGGATCATGGATATTGACCCGGCAGAAGTTCTCTCTCTTTCCCTGGCCAGGGAGATCGGCTACGGAATAGAAGAGAAGGAAATTCAGGTCATCGGGAACTCGATAGCAGAAGTGCGCCGTCCCTTCGTGCGGGCCTGCGCCCCCCTCCAGATCAATCTGGATCAGATTCACGTAATGGACGGCGAGGCCTGCAATGCCTGCCGCAACGGCCTGCGCATAGCCCTGGGGCGGTTGCAGGCCGCCGGGGTTTCGCTGGCAAAACTTCCTGGAATGAATATCAGCCTTGGACCTAAGGGCAGCTTTTCTGAATCATTTTCCGGCATCGCTCTACCCATCGGCAATTGCCAGAATCAATACAAGCATCTTCCAAACTATGTGCCAGGTTGCCCTCCCCCGGCCTTTCTCGTTGCCGATCAGCTACGGGAGATTCTGGGGGAAAGACGAAAATTCGGCCCGAAGAAAGATTTTATAATGGAATAAGAAAATTCGAAATTCAAATATCGAAATTCGAAACAAATCCAAATGTTCAAATACTTAAAACAAAAGCTCTGTTTTGAATTTAGATTATTGGAAATTGTTTCAAGCTTCGGATTTCGTATTTCTAATGTTGAGACGAAACCCTCTGAGGCATTTGCAAAACTCTTGAAAAGAAGAGGAAATCGTCAATCCGGGCAAGCGAAGCGCGACCCGGAATCCAGGATTTTCAATAAATTCTGGATTCCGGCTTTCGCCGGAATGACGGAGTAAGTGACTTTTGCAAGAAGCTCCTCTATTAAATTTTTGTTGCCAGCTTGCCCACAATCTCATTTGTAAGCGCCTAAAGGATGATTATCATGAATGAATATCCCATGGCTTTCGTTACTGCTCCCCGGCGGGTGGAATTTAAAAACAGACCCCTTCCCGCCCTCGGAGATGACGACGTTCTAATTAAGGTCAAAGCATGTAGTATCTGCGGCGGCGATCTTCACCTTTATAAAGGGAAACATCCCTTCGTGAAACTGCCCGTGGCCATTGGCCATGAAATTTCCGGGGAAGTCATCCAAAAAGGCCGGAATGTAATCAAAGTTTCCCCTGGGGACAGGGTGGCCATTGAACCCGTGATCACCTGCGGTAAATGCTATTTTTGCCTGCGGGGAGAATATCATCTCTGCCAGAATATCGCCTATCAATACAGCGTCGGCCAGGGCGGGTTCACTCCTTATTTTTGCGCCTCAGAAAACCGGGTCCACCGCCTTCCGGATTTTGTCTCCTATGAAGAGGGCGCCCTGCTGGAGCCTCTGGCCGTGGCCATCCATGGCGTTCGCAAAGCCGAGGTGGAACTGGGACAGAGTGCAGCCATCTTCGGCGCCGGAGGGATTGGCCTTTTCCTGATCCAGGCTCTGAAAGCCGCGGGCTTGAGCGAAATTTTTATCACGGACATTCTGAAACACCGCCTGGATACAGCCATTTCTCTCGGGGCCAAGCTGGCCATCAATGTTGCCGAAGAAGATCCAGTGCAAACGATATTCCGGGAGACCAAAGGCCTCGGCGTGGACCGATCCTTCGAGGCCGTAGGCCTGGAAAAAACCCTGCGGCAAAGCGCTGAATCCCTGAAGAAAGGCGGGATCTGCGTCTTGCTTGGCCTCTTTGAAGACCCTCTGGAAATCACCTTTCCGGTGAATCTCTTTGTGCAGCGGGAGATTCAGATTCGAGGAAGCCGGGGTTACTGCTGGGATTTCCAGGTTGCCCTGAGCCTGGTAGAAAAAAAGATGGTGAAGTTGAAACCCATCATCTCCCATCTGCTTCCTTTGAGCATTTTAGAGCGGGCCTTCGAGATCATTTTAGATCCCAACAGCAAGGCCAACAAAGTCGTCATCCAGATTTGATGGTTTCGTAAAAAGTCGGCAGAATAGTCATTGCGAGCGAAAGCGAAGCAATCTCGTTTTTATAAGGCCTTGAAAATACGGGATTGCTTCGTCGTCCCGCATTGGCGGAACTCCTCGCAATGACGAAAACGGGACTTTTTACGAGATCATCAGATTTGACCCCCGGGCGGATTCCTTTTATAACCCGGGGATCATGCCCAAAAACGATTCTGTGTAACAGTTTAGCGATTTGAAAAAATGGTATTAAAGCCTTTGACGAGGGCCGGGGGTTAGAGCGGAACGCGCCGGAAGCATCGGTTGGGTTTCCGTTTGGCCACGGGGACAAAAGATCGTTTCCTCCGGAGGAGGCGGGGGTTCTTGCCCGCCCCATATGCGGAGAAATAAGCGCCTTATGATTCCAAGCGTTCCGCTCTAACCCCCGGCCCCTGGAATCCCTTGGCCTTTACAACACAGCTTTTTTTTCAAAGAGCTAAAGTGTTACGATTCTGGAGGATTAATTTTTTCACCCCAGAAGAACGGGGAAAGGAAAGGTGAGAGATCGTGATTACGCTTTCCATCATTGATGAGGAAAACCGAAAAAAAATCCTGAGCGCCTCCTATCGAGTTTTGGAGGAAACCGGCGTTAAGATCGATCATCCCGAAATCTTCACAAAACTTTGTGAGGCTGGATGCCGGGGAGATGAAGAGAAAAAGCGCATTTACTTTCCGGGATCTCTCGTTAAGGAAAAGCTGAAATTATGCCCTCCCTCGGCAAGATTTGCCGACCGGCAAGGGGGCATGACCATCGCTGAGCCCGGAGGCCCCTCGGTTTTCTGGACCGGAAATGCTTTGAACTTCACCAGGGGCAAGGAAACCCGCCCTATCACCGAAAGGCTATTTGCCGAATTCTGTCGCGTGGTGGATGCTCTTCCTTTTATTCGGGGGGTCGTGGGAACCAACCTCCACGAGATCCCGCCCGAAGCTAAAGACTTTGTGGGATTCCGGGTCATGATGGAGAATACGTCCAAACATCTTCGTCCCTGCATCTACACCCCTCAGGGAGCAGCCATCATCGTGGAGATGGCCCAGGCCTACCTTGCCGAGGCCGGAGAAGAACTCCGATCCCGTCCCATCGTAAGCACGGGTTATACGATAGTCTCTCCCTTGCATTGGACAAGGGAGGGGCTGGAAGTATACGCGCGAACTGCCGGCTATGGGATGCCGGCCATGATTAATTCCGAGTGTATATCCGGGGCAACCTCTCCGGTGACGCTTGCTGGAACGTTAGTTCTTGCCAATGCCGAGGCCCTTTCAGGAATCGTCATCAACCAGATCCTGGAGCCGGGACGGCCTTGCATTTACAATCTGGGGTTCTCACACGTGATGGATATGAGGACGGCCGAACCCACCACTGGCGCTCCCGAAAACGGCCTTCTGGGAGCGGCGGGCGCAGCCTTCGCCCGCGACCTGAACCTACCGAGCGCCGCCTGGACTTGCAGCGATTCTGCCTGCGTCGATTCTCAAGGCGCTTTCGAGCGGGCAGTTGTCGGATTGGTCCAGCTTCTTGGAGGGGCCAATATAATCTGGGGCGCAGGAAATCTGGAATTCACCCGGGCCATCTCATCGGAACAAGCAGTGATCGACAATGAAATCATAACTGCAGCTCAAAGAGTGAAACAGGGAATTGAGGTCAGTGAGGAGACCCTGGCTCTGGAGCTAATCCAGGAGATGAAGTCGGAGGCTAATTACCTCAGTTCCGACTTTACCATGAAACATTTCCGCAAGGAGCTGGCCTCCTCAGGTTTAGTGAATCGACACCGGCGGAGCGCCTGGGAAAAGCGGGGATCAAAATCCTTAGAAGAGGCCGCCAGAGAGCAGGTAGAAAAAATTCTTAAAAAGGAGCCGGTGGAACGTCAGGATGAAAAAGGATTGGAAAAGGTTCGGGCCATCGAGAAAAAATGGTTGGGAAAGATCCTTAAATAAAGGTAATACTTTAGCCCTTTGAAAAGAGGTGGGGCGTAAGGTCAGAGGGAATCCATGGTCCGGGGGCCTGGGCGGCCCGCTTGTAATCATAAGGCGCTGATTTCTCCGCGGGTGGGGCGGGGAAAACGCCCCCCGCCTCCTCCGGCGGAAACGAGCGGTTTTTCCTTGGCCAAGCGGAAACCCGGCCGATGCTTCCGGCGCGTTCCACCCAGACCCCCGGCCCTCAACAAAAGTGGTAAAACCACTTTTGTAAACCGCCAAATTGATACAAATAAAGGAATAGGGGAAACCCCCGGAAGGAAGGAGCAAATCATGCATTTAATTGAAAAATTAAAGACCCTGATTATAGAGGGTAATCTTGCCCAAGCGCCCAGGGCGACTCAAGAAGCTTTGCAAGCGGGAGTCGATCTGCGGGAGATCATCGACCAGGGATTGATTAAGGCCATGGAAGTTGTCGGGGAAAGATTCTCCAGTGGAGAGCTATACATTCCTGAGATGCTGCTATCGGCCAAAACCATGCAGGCCAGCCTGAACGTCCTTCGCCCTATGATCGCCGACAGGGGAATCAAGGCTAAGGCCAAGGTGGTTTTTGGAACGGTGCAGGGAGACGTTCACGATATCGGCAAGAATCTGGTGATCATGATGATGCAAGGCGCCGGATTCGAGGTTTACGATCTGGGCATGGATGTGCCCCCGGAAAAATTCTACCAGGCCATTAAGACCCATCAACCAGATCTATGCTGTATGTCAGCCCTCCTGACCACCACCCAGGGGGCCATGGGCAAAACGATCCGCTTCCTTAAGGAACAATCAGTCCGTCAAACCGTAAAGGTCATGGTGGGAGGCGCTCCTATTACCGAGGAGTTCAGCGCAGGGATTGAAGCGGATGGATATGCCCCCGATGCGGGCTCAGCCGTGGAAAAAGCCAAAGAGCTTCTCGGAATTCGTTAGAAAGTTCTAAATGGCCAGGATTAAAATCCAAAACAATTTAATTGATTTTGCCAAAGAGCCATTGATGCGGCATCTGCATATAGGGAAGGTCCTTCACTGACTGTATGAGACGTAGAAGCAGGAAACTTGACAGAGTCCGGGAAAGTTAATATACTGCTCGGAAGGAGTGAGGAGACGGCAGGGTAGGGTCAAGCTGTTAACCTCCTAATTCCTAATAAAGTTTTTAAAAGGAGGGAAATCTGGGAAAAGAGACAGAGTTTTTTAAAGGGAACAAAATACTCTAAATGGAGGTGAAGTTGAAATGAAAAGAAACAAATTTTGGATGATTCTGGGAAGCTTCGGCTTAGTCCTGACATTGTCATTATCACTTCTGGCTATCTGCGCCGAAGCGCAACCCGCCGCGAAGCCGGCGGGAAAGGTTACCTGGATATTGGCCACCAACCCCGGGCCGGCAGCCAACAGTTGGTCATTCCACCCCTACCCCCGTTTTCAAAAGCTGCTGGAGCTAAGGTCCGGAGGACGGATCACAATTGATACCAAGGTGGGGCTGTTTCCGCCGAATGAGGTAATCCACGCCGTAATCGCCGGACGGGCTGATGTCGGCTGGGAGAGGACTCCCTGGCTCTCCGGCACCTTCCCTCTCTGGGATGTCTGCCTTCCCTTTTTATGGGACAGTATCTATGAGTATGAAGGATTTGTAAATGACCCCAGGATGATGGAGATCGAAAAGAAAACCTACGGCGAAAAAGGCCTGGTAAAAATTGCTGACATTGCCGTGGAATCTCTCGACGGCATATTCGCCAAAAAACCTCTGGCCACCGTAGCTGATTTTAAGGGAATGAAAATCAGAACAGCCGGTTTATTTCCAACCCTTGCCCTCCAGAAAATGGGGGCCTCCACTTTAAGCATACCCACTGCGGAGATACTTGAAGCCTTGCAAAGGGGCACGGTAGACGCCATCCAGACCTCCCGCGGCTGGGGCCTGGGCTTTGGGCTGCCGGATGTCTGCACCCACATAAGCTACTGGAAGGCCCAATCCATGTTCAGCGGCATGCTGATCGTTAACAAAGCCAAATTCGACGGCCTACCCGCTGACCTGCAAAAGATCGTTCTTGATACCGGCAGGGAAATGCAGGGACAAGCCATATATGGAGCCGCGGTTGATCACATGCAGTCCGATGTCGGGGTAAAGGTCAGCCGCCTGAAAGTTACTCAACCGGATGCAGCCGAGATAAACAAGGCGAGGGAATTAACCAGGCCGGTCATAGACATGTGGCTGGAACGCGCCGGTCCGCATGGAAAGCAGGTTCTGGCTGTTGCTGCCGATTATGCCGGCGGCGCCAAAATTATGCTTAAGAAATAATCTGTCTGCTAAGGCAGGTATCTTTAGACTATGAGACTACAAGACTACAAGACTACAAGACTATGAGACTATGAGACTATGCGGCGAATCGGTTACATTATAGAAAGAATAGCGGATATTGGCGGCTATGTCTCCGGGTGGCTGGTGCCGCTCATGATGATCCTGGTTGCCGTGGAAGTATTCATGAGATACATACTGCTCCAGCCACTCATGGTCGCCGATGAGTTCAGCGCTTATATGCTTGTAGCCCTCTCCTACCTCGGCCTGGCTTATACCTGGAAACAGGGGGGGCATGTTCGTATCAACCTGCTGGTGAGCCGGCTCCCGGCCAGAACAGCAAGCTGGATAAGGCTGATAGGGCTGATAGGGACTTTCATCTTCCTCCTGGGTCTCAGCCAGGCCGGCTACAAGATGATCATTTATGCCTTAAAAATCAATCTGAGGTCGCCAACCTGGCTCATCGTCCCTTTGTTTTGGCCCCAATTACCGGTATTTATCGGTTTTATCCTGCTTACCTTGCTGCTCTTGGTTGAAATTGCCCGAGCCATAGCCAAGATTCAGGCAGGTGAAAATGTGGAGGAGATGAATAAGTGAGTTTGGAAGTAATGTCCCTCATCCTTCTTGGCGGTCTGGTTTTTCTTTTAGCTTTTGGGATTGAAATAGCCTCGGCCATGGGGATCATGGCCGGGCTCGGATTGCTCCTATTTGTTCATCAGCCCCTGGACTACTTTGCCCGTTGCGCTTTTGAAATGATGAACTCCTTCACTTTTACGGCTATCCCGCTCTTTGTCTTTATGGGAGCAATATATGCCAACACTGGAACGATGGGTCCCCTCTTCCGTGGAGCTGAGAAAATTTTTGGCAACCTGCCCGGAAGCCTGGCCTCATCCGTCATCGTGGCCAACGCTATCTTTGGGGCTATCTCCGGCTCCAGCCTCGCGGCCACAGCCACCTTCGGCAAAATTTGCTTCCCGGAGATGGAAAAGGCGGGCTATAACCCCAGACTATCCCTCGGCGCCATAGCCATTTCCGGCACCTTAAGCGTTCTCATTCCACCCAGCCTCATTATGATTGTTTACGGCGGCTGGGAGGATGTCTCCGTGGCCAGGCTTTTCGCTGGCGGAATAATCCCCGGTTTAATCCTGACTATCCTATTCATGATCACTGTGACTATTTTGGTGATTCGCAACCCCTCCCTGGCCCCGACAACATCCAAAACAACCTTGAGAGAAAAACTAAAGGCCATTTTGGATTTGCTGCCTTTCTTAGGAATAATCGCCCTGGTATTGGGCACTATCTTCGGCGGGATTATGACCCCCACTGAGGCTGCTTCATTAGGCGCTCTCCTCAGCATTGTGTTTGCCCTGATCTATCGCCAAATGAGCATCCAGGCCCTTAAGGATAGTATGTGGACAGCGGTAACCATAACCTCCATGATTGCCTTTGTCCTGTTTACGGCCAGGATGTTAGGACAGGTCTTTCAATATATCGGCCTTACCGAGGCTTTTTCTCAATTTATGATTGGCTTACCCGTAGGCAAATACGCTCTATTCGCTATTATTTGCCTGATGTATCTTGTACTCGGGTGCTTCTTTGACGCGCTGTCCATGCTGGTGCTAACCCTTCCGTTCGTGGCCCCAATTATAAAGAATCTGGGGTTTGACTTTATTTGGTTCGGTGTTACTTATGTCGTATTGGCTGAAATCGGCCTGGTTACTCCCCCCTTCGGCCTGAACCTTTTTGTCCTTAAAGGCGTTTTGCCGCAGTATGAGATCACCACCATTTTTCGGGGCACCCTGCCTTTCTTAATTCCCACAGCCATTTTGGTGGTGCTGCTGGTTATTTTCCCTGATCTGGTTTTATGGCTTCCCAGAGTATTGTATGCGAGATGATCTTCCCCGCCTGTTAAATCAGGCGATTTTTCTACTCGCAACAGTTTCGCGATTTGAAAAAATGGTATTAAAGCCTTTGTTGAAAGCCGGGGGTTAGAGCGAAACGCGCCGGAAGCATCGGTTGGGGTTCCGCTTGGCCGAGGGGACAAAAGATCTTTTCCTCCGGAGGAGGCGGGGGTTCTTGCCCGCCCTATATGCGGAGAAATTAGCGCCTTATGATTCCAAGCGT
>VGSF01000077.1 GCA_016875165.1 Deltaproteobacteria bacterium | reverse complement strand
TGACCTTTACCGTGTAAAGCTCATCATGCATGACTTTGAAGCTATCTCTCATAAAATCGTCAAGGCTGAAATCATTGGGTATCATGAATCGCTCATCGGTGATCTTGAGCATCTTGACCCGGTCCAGGACAAACATCCTCACCTCTTCCCGAAGGTGGCATAGTCCGATGAGATAGATGGTCCCGTCGTAGAACCAGACCTTGTAGGGGTCCACCTTCCGGAGGGTCTTCTCCTTTCTGTGGAGGGAGTGGTAGACCATTTCGACCTGACGGCGCTCCATAGCTGCCTGGTTCACCTGGGTCAGGATATTCCTGAATTGGGCGTAATCCTTGTAGGGTTTGATCCCCACGTGGAATACTGACTGCATCTGGTCCAGATAGCGCAGGGCCTGGGGCGGGAGGGTTGATTGAATTTTTTTGAAGACGGAATCGATGGAGTCATGGAACGGTGTCCCTTTGAAGACCCGCACCAGGTCTTTGTAGAAGTAAAGGGACATAAGCTCGGTCAACGTGAAAGGCGCGGGGATCTTGAACTTATAGGTATCTACGAAGGCCCAACGGTTGGCCTTGTCGACCTTTTCAGTGTACAAAGGAAACCCGGCCGACTGGAGGGCTTCCAGGTCGCGGTAAATGGTTCTTATCCCGGTTTCTTCCCGGTTGGCTATCTCGGCTACGGTCAGGCCATTTGTGCTGGCTTCAATCGACCGTATGACCCGCCACTGCCGAGCTAATTGATCACCCCGCATTCTCTTCCCCCTTTTTGGACTGGCAACCTGGATTTCGATCCAGGAAAAAGGGTTGAGGAAAACCCAAAATTTATCGCATCATAGCAAATTCTCTTTAAAAGGTCAAAATCTTCTGGCTCTTCTGGCTAACTCCTCTTTTTTCTTTGAGAAAATCTCTGATAGGGGATTCTGGGACCGTCACTTTTATGCCCGCTATGACTGAAAGCTGACAGGTGCATAACCCTCCCGTCCAGCACCAGGGAGGCCCCGGAGACAGAATTATCTTCGAACCTTATGTTTTCGCCCAGCCCCAGAGAGGGGTGGGGTTTACCGGGGGCATTCTGGACCCCCTCCAAGAAATGCCTTACAGATTCGCCGGATATATGGTTTTTGCAAGGCTCTTCAAACCAATCCAAGGCATCCAGGGCGTAGCTCTGAACCAGCTTTTGGAAAAACCTGCTGAAGGTCTGCTGGTAGCCGAAGCATTCCAGGCCTACCACCTCTCCATTAATTGCAAACACCGCGCCAATCTGACATTCCACTACCCTGAATGCTTTCAAGTATTCGCCCAGACGATCCCTCTGCCCTTCAAAAAGGTCCGCCATAGCACCCGTGGAGGAATGGACTGCCATCCGTTCACTCTTCAGGGCCAGCTCATCCCAGATCATTCCCTGGTTTGAGCGGTATCCGCCGCCCTTGTTGAGGCTCATCGCAACCACCTTCTGATGCTCCCGCCGCATACTGGAGGGCATGACCTTTTTCCCAGAGGCAAACTTCTGGGACCGGTAAGACCATCTCCCCTGTTCGACGCAGCTGACCGGAATGGTTATTTCGGTCTGACCAGCAAGCAAGAATGTGGCATTGACGATCCGATTCTGCTTGGCCCCCACCAGCTCCTCTCCATCCACTACCAGCAGTTTGTGAACTGATTTGTTGTTGAGCCTGAGATCCGGAACACTTCCGCCATGGCTGACCTCTGTTATCTCGACCGATCCTAGCCCCAAGGCCTCTTCCAGGATCAGGTAATCAGGAGCCCTGGCATCCGACGCCAGCAGAGGGAAAAGGGTCATGTTCATATGGCTCTGTTTCCCGCCCAGCTTCACTTTTTTCAAGAACAATTGAATGGCCTCCATGATTTTTTTCCCCTTTCTTTTTAGGGGACAGGATAACCCGCAAGATTGTCAGATCAGGACAAAATGGACCCCAGATTTTTGGAATTATTTCTGGCTATAGAGGCGGAGATCAAGATACCGGCTCAGATGGTGGCCAAGAGGTGGGGAAAGAAGGTGGGATAGGGGGGTGGAGGGGGGAGGAATTGAATTTTACGACTAAGTCCTTATGGGTGCACCCCTACAGCACCCAAAATCCAGTGGGGGCTGTGCTAAAATTGTGATAGAATCAAATCAAAAAGACCGGAATAGATAGAATAGACTGGAATAGTTGTAATTCATAAATCTATTTAAAAACAATCAATTACGGGAAAACCGGGCCAATATCAAGGGGTTTGAAAAATAGTTCTTTTCGCACTCAAAATCCCGTGTCCCCTGGGGACGTGTCGGTTCGACTCTTACCGCCGGCACCATATAAATCAGGGGTTTGCGACGCCTATTCCAACCTTTTTGATGCTCCGTATTCTAACAAAGCCTATTTTTTGTATTGAATTTTCCCCAGGAGCTTTCCAATCCAATCCTTAATCCGATCGATCACGGATGGATCATCGACGGTGAGCTTAGATTCTGCGGTCAGGTCTGAAAGCATGCTTGTAACCTTAACCGTATAAACGCCGGTGGGAATATGGGGTTGAGTGATAATAATGACAGTATCAAATTTTTCATTCATTCCAATATCCGCCTTCAGAATCTCCATAGCCTTGGTTAACTTGATTACTTCGGCCTTGAAAGTGCCATCCGCTTTAACGGGAGCCTCGGCTACGATCGCCTTTACCTGATTCGGTCCCGTTAAAGTGATGAATACAGAATCCCCGGGTTTAAATCCCGCCCCCTCAAAGACAACATCCGTATCCATTATTGTCGATACCCCAAGACGAATGGTCTCAGGGCTTACAATAACTTGGGGTTTGGACGCGGAAAGGTCAAGAGTTTTTTTGGCCGTACATCCATAACCCAGATGGATAAGAATCGATATTAATAGGATTAAAGATACTCCCATCGTGGTTTTCAGGTAGCGGATCATCTGTTGAGCTAACATATTGAATTCCTCCTTATGTATTGAGCCTCTTGCAAAAGTATTTTTTTGTGGTTCGACAAGCTCACCACGAACGGAAAAACTAAATAATTTCAACCTAAGCCCGTTCACCCTGAGCCTGTCGAAGGGTAAATTACGGGCTTTTGCAAGAAGCTCGTATTATTTATCCCTTTTCGCCCCAGTATAAAACTCAGTAACATTGTAATTGCCCCATGTCCTGACAGGGTTCATCGCCGATAAGATTTTCTCCCTTATTTTCCCCTGAGGGATTTTCTTGAATTGAAAGGGTTGATGCTATGGAAAAAAGACCTGTTTTTGAAAATAACAGGTTTGATGAACTCGTAAAAAGTCCGAAAGCCCCTTTTCCCGTCATTCCGGCCCCGTATCAAGTACGGGGTGAACTCCAGTCGGGATCCAGTATTTTCAAATACTTATAAATACCCTGGACTCCGGTTTCCACCCCCGGATTACGACATTCCGGGGCAGGCTTAGTGACGACTTTTTACGAGATCATCAGGTTTTAATGAAATATATATCAAATAAAAATAGGGAGTCAAGAAAAACGTAAGGGCCGAGATAAAGAGGACGCTTTTTCCCCACCTTTAATAAGTGAAATTTTTTAATTGCCGCCCAATCTTCCAATGAATTTTCGAAGGTTCTGAATAAAGTCCCCCTTTAAGCCTTGATTTTCTGAACGCGGCAGGTGAACCGCCCTGCGGGCACCTGTAAGCTGAATTTGAAGGGGGGGCATTTTTCCCGGCAGTCAAGGACTGTTCCCGCTATGGATTGACCCTCACCGTAAGGGAAAAAGTTTCGATCGGAACTGGTTCCCAGAGTCTTTTGTACACCAAGCGCAGGTGGGCCGCGCCCGAAGCCATAGCCTTGAAATGGAATGTATACGTTCCTCCCGCGCCGATCTCGTTCGAGTCAGGTTTATACGTGGAGTCCACAAATGGCAAGACCGAGCTTTCAGTCTCGGCGACCACCCACTGGTAGCCGGTTGTCGGATTGCCCGACAGAACAACATCTAAATCTACCCCATTCTTGATGGTCACAGTTTTACCATCATGCTCCCTGGTGATCACGATCGATTGATCAGGAGAACTGTCTTCGCAGCCAGTCAGCGCAATCAGTATTCCGACCACTATCAACAAACCATAAAGTCCTCTCATCGTCTGTTCCTCTTGTTTGGATCTCGTTTCAGGTCAATTAAAATTGGGGATGTGTTCCTAATTCTCTTTTTCGTTTTTGATGCGTTCGGGCGAAATGCGGTGTCTTTTGAGGAGGGCACAGAAATTGGGCCGTTGCATCCCCACCCTTTCAGCCGCACGGGTGATGTTGCCTTTTGATGCCCGGAGAGCATTGATGAGAAAGGCCTTTTGAATCTGTCCGAAGGTCTCTTCAAGGAGATGCTTCTTCACGGCATTGAGTTCTTGAAGCGTCCTGGGAATCGGGTGACTCTTCCAGGATCCTTTCGTCTGGAGCTGATCGAGCAGGTGGCGCAGGTCGAGCTTGGTATCATCCGCCATGATGACCAGACGCTCCACCACATTCTTCAACTGCCGGACATTGCCAGGCCAATCATAATGGATCAGGCTCTCCAGCGCTTCATCGGAGAACCCTTCGATCCGCTTCCCGGTTTTCCTGCAAAAGTGTCTGAGGAAGTGGTAGGCGAGACTGGGAATATCCTCTTTCCTCTCCCGAAGGGGAGGAATGAAGATGGGAAAGACATTCAAACGGTAAAAGAGGTCCTCCCTGAACTGTCCCTCTTCAACCATCGCCTTCAAATCCCTGTTCGTGGCCGCAATGATCCGGACATCCGTTTTGTGGAAGCGACTCGCTCCCACCGGTTTGAATTCACCGGTCTCCAGAACCCGCAGGAGCTTTCCCTGGATCTCAAGACTCAGATTGGTCACATCATCCATAAACAGGGTTCCGCCGCTGGCCATATCGAATATGCCTTCCTTATCCCGAACCGCACCGGTGAAGGCTCCCCTGACATGGCCGAAAAGCTCGCTTTCGAGAAGCGTGGGTGAAAGCGTGCTGCAATCGACGGCGACAAATTGACGGTTGGCCCTCTGACTGCGGGCGTGAATGGCTCCGGCAAATAGTTCTTTACCCGTACCGCTTTCTCCATACAGAAGCACCGTGCTGTCGGTCGGAGCAACCTTCTCGACCTGTTCGAAGACCTGAAGGATTTTCGGACTCTCTCCTACAATGTTTTGGAAGCTGAACCGGCTGAAGAGCTCCTTCCGAAGGTGGAGATTTTCTTCCATCAGACGTTTCTTTTCGATGGCTCTCTGTACCACCAGCATCAGTTCTTCGTCGGTGAAAGGTTTGGAGAGATAGTCAAAGGCCCCCAATTTCATGGCCTCCACTGCGTTTTGAACAGTGGAATACCCTGTCATGACGATTACAAGAAGACTCTGGTTTGTTTTGTGGATGGCCCTGAGGATTTCCATGCCTTCAATATCGGGCAGCTTCATATCGAGGAGGATCAAGTCGTAATCACCCTCCCGGATCAGTTCCATGCCCTCCCTGCCCGTCATACAGGTCTCAACGACATGGTTGTCATCCGAGAGCGCCAGGCGGCATCCTTTGCAGACCGCGGGTTCATCATCAATCACCATAATCCTTACAGGTTTCATGCCTACCTTCTTGTTTCACCTTGATGGACATCCGGGGGGATAGGAAGCTCTATGATAAAACGGGATCCCTGGTTGGGTTGGCTAAAGGCATAAACATGTCCCCCGTGTTTTTGAACGATTCCATAGGTCACGGCCAGGCCGAGGCCGGTCCCCTTCGCCTTCGTGGAGAAGAAAGGTTCGAAGATCTTGGACATATTCTCCGGAGGAATCCCGCATCCTGTGTCTGAGACTTCGATGGCCACATTTCTTCGGTCAGAGGTAACATTGCTAAGGATCGTAACGGTTCCCTGCTCTTCGATTGCCTGTATGGCGTTGAGTAAAAGGTTGACTAAGATTTGCTCAATCTGGTGCTCATCAATGATGATCTTCGGCAATTGCTTCGACAGGTCCACCTCCAGCCGAATATGCCGGAGCCGAAACTCATTTTCCAGGAGGTGTATGGCTCTCATAATTACGTTGTTTACATCTACCAGGGCTGTTTTGGGCACGCTTGACCGAGAAAATTCAAGGAGCTCATGGATGATAGTCTTGCAACGCAGGGTCTCCTGCATGATGATTTCAAGCCCTTCTCTGAAGGGCCCCTCCTTCGGAGCCTTTTTGAGCAGGTTTGAGCTGAAGAGCAGAATTCCGGCAAGGGGATTATTGATCTCATGGGCGATTCCGGCAGCCATCCGGCCCATAGCCGATAATTTTTCTGTTTGAAGGGCCAATTGATCGTATCGGGATTCCTGCATCTCGATGAGCTGCGCCTTCTGGATGACGGAAGCCCCTCGTTCGGCAATGAGGATGATGTAATGAAGTTCTTCTTCGGAAAATTCCCTCGGTTCGTCAAAATAGATTCGAAGGATACCCAGGACATCATCCTTATATGTGATGGGCGAATCAATTATCATCCGGATTCCTTCTGCCCAGACCTCTTGGGGGCGTTGAACACGGGGATCATTTAAGATATCACGCACGATGATGATTCTGTTCTGCCGGCAGAGATCCGTAATAATTTTTTCACGAGGTATCGGTCCTTTAGAAACGTACTGATCACTCAGGCCATAGGCGGCCCCCAACTCCAGCTGGTTAGTCTCTTGGTTTAAAATCCGGATGAGAGCGCCTCTGGCATTGAGCATCTCGGCAGATTTCATTACTATGGTGTCCAGCACATCCTTGACATGAGCGCCGGAATGAAGCGATGCGCTAATTTCCCGAAGGATGTTATAAAGCGTTTCGAAATCTATCCTTTGGCCCATCGACGCCCCCCATGTATATTCTATTATACACGCATAACTATTCAAAGCAACTTATGAATTTAAACCTTGACCCCTTTCCGATATATAAAATTCTATACGATTTGACGCCCAGGATCCCTGTTCCCGCGCAGGATTATTTATTCTAAGATATTAAAATTATTAGTCAATCGTTCCAGTTCGCTCTTCGGCTATTATTGGCATCTCTGTTGCAGAATTTAGGGCGAAACGAGAGGAAAGGAGGTAAAGATCATGAACGCAATCCAGGAAACCATAAGAAGACAACCTGCCTACCGGCCCCATGTCCTTCTGGTGGAGGATGAGTTAAATGTGGCCAAGGGACTTGAGATGGTGATGCGTGAAGAAGGCTTTGATGTGGATATGGCTGATACAGGACAGGGCGCCCTGGACAAGTTCAGGGCGGGCGAATTTGACCTTTTGGTAGCTGACCTACGGTTGCCCGATATGGATGGCATGGATGTCATTCAACGCGTCCGGGAGAAGCGACCCAGAACAAATGTGGTCATCATCACAGGGTATCCCTCTGTTTCTTCGGCAGTCCAGGCCGTCAGGATGGGGGTTTCGGACTACCTGCGCAAACCCTTTACGGAAGATGAGTTTAAGACGGCTGTAAAGAGCGCGCTGAAAGAGAAAGATAAGGAATCCATGGAAGAGCTCATTGTCGAGACGCAGAAGGAAAGACTGATCCAGAAGGAAGAGGTCACCCGGGTTCTGGAGAGGGCTTATCAGAATGAGGGGTTCTGGCGTGAGTTGATGGAGAGCGGCTCCGAGGCGCTGAAGGAGTATCGGCTCTCCCGTAAAGCCAAGGCCGCCATCTTGTCCGGAGATCTGGAGTGGATCCGGAACAATGTCGGGGAACTAACTAAAGAACAGCTCATGTTCATCTACAAGCGTCTGGAGCGTGAAGCCTGGTGACCAACCCAAGTTTTTCCGAGCAAAGGGTTCCAAAGATTCAGCTTGAGAAAGGAAGAGCCATATGGAGCAGGCGATCTATCAGGAGCTGCCTGTTGGAAGCGGACCGGATATAGAGGGTCTTTTCAATGAGATAAGCAAGGGGTTTAAGGGAAAACCTGACGAACTTATTCCCATGCTTCAAAGGGTTCAAAGGGCGCTCGGTTTTTTACCTGAACAGGCCCTTCTCGAAATCGCCCGCCATACGGGACTGTCAGCGGCAAGGGTTTTCGGGACAGCTACATTCTACGCTCAGTTCCGGTTTCAACCGGTGGGGAAATATATCATCCGGGTCTGCCGGGGGACTGCTTGCCATGTAAAGGGTTCGTACCGCCTTCTGGAAACCATTGAGGATTATCTCCAGGCAACCCCTGGACAGATGACCCCGGATGGACTATTTACGATCGAGACTGTCGCCTGCTTTGGCTGCTGCGCCTTAGCGCCGATCATGGTCGTTAACGATTCGGTATACGGAAGCCTGAATCGGTCCAAGGCGTTGAAGCTCCTCGATGAGATTCGAGGTAGAGAAGCAGGAGTCCACAGTTGATTCGTGAACATGGAGATTGAGGTGGACCATGGATTTTACATTGATCAAAGAGCGGGCCGAAAAAAACTGGAGGGCGCTTGAGAACCTTCGGCAGCCCCTCATCCAGATAGGAATGGGAACCTGCGGTAAAGCCGCAGGGGCAGATGAGGTTTATGAGGCGGCCAAACAGACGCTCAAAGAGATGAACCTCCGGGGCCGCATCCTGCAGGTGGGATGCATTGGCACGTGCTACCTGGAGCCGATGATGGCCGTCCGAAAGCCAGGAGGGCCTTTCATCTATTACGGAAACCTCACAGCCAAAAGGACAGAGGAAATCCTTCTCTCCTACCTCAGACATGACGATCCAAAGTCTGAGTGGGCCGTTTGTTTCATTGGAGAGGAACCGGCGGATGGAATCCCTCGCTTCGAGGATCTGCCCATGATCAAACCGCAAGTGCGGATTGCCCTGCGAAATTGCGGCATCATTGATCCTGAGAATATCGATCATTATATCGCCCGGGGCGGATATAGCGGGCTGATGAGGGCTCTCCGGATGAATTCCGGAGAAGTGATTCAGGAAATCAAAGACTCCGGCCTGCGGGGACGGGGAGGCGCAGGATTTCCCACCGGAATGAAGTGGGAGTTCGCAAGAAAGGCGCCGGGGCAGGCAAGGTATATCATCTGCAATGCTGATGAAGGAGACCCGGGCGCCTTTATGGACCGCTCTCTCCTCGAAGGGGACCCCCATTCGGTTCTGGAAGGGATGCTGATCGGGGCTTATGCGATCGGGTGCAACGATGGTTACATCTATATTCGTGCGGAATATCCGCTGGCCATAAAACGACTGGAGACTGCCCTGGTCCAGATGAAGGAGTACGGTCTTTTAGGCCGAAATATCCTGGGAAGCCAATTCGGTTTTCAGATTCATATCAAGGAAGGAGCGGGCGCATTCGTCTGCGGCGAGGAAACAGCCTTGATGGCTTCCATTGCCGGCGGCCGGGGCATGCCGCGGTCAAGACCTCCTTTTCCGGCCAGCAAAGGGCTCTGGGGAAATCCGACCAACATCAATAATGTGGAGACACTGACCAATGTCTCCGCGATCCTGGCGCAAGGGGCAATATGGTTTGCAGGCTGCGGGACGGAGAAGAGTAAGGGAACGAAGACCTTTGCTCTGGCCGGGAAGGTGGAGCGGACCGGCCTCATTGAGGTTCCCATGGGTATCCGTCTGAAAGAGATCATCGATGAGATTGGCGGAGGAGTGGCTAAGGGTAAAAGAGTTAAGGCGGTCCAGACCGGAGGACCATCCGGAGGATGCATCCCCGCGGATCTTTTTGACCTTCCGGTGGATTACGAGTCACTTGCCGCGGTGGGTTCCATCATGGGTTCCGGAGGGATGGTGGTGATGGATGAGGACGCTTGCATGGTCGATATCCCCAGGTATTTTCTCTCGTTCACCGCTGAGGAGTCCTGTGGCAAGTGCATGCCCTGCCGCCTCGGTACACGGCAAATGCTCGACATCCTCAATGATATTTGTGAAGGAAAAGGAACGCCCGAAGACCTCGAAATCCTCAAGGATGTGAGTGAGACCATTCAAAAAGGCTCGCTCTGCGGCCTGGGACAGACAGCCCCCAATCCGGTGCAGACGACCCTGCGTTATTTTCGTTCCGAATACGAGGCCCATATTCTAAGAAAAAGGTGTGAAGCGGGTGTCTGCAAACCCCTGTTTCATTATGAGATCGATCCCGAGGCATGCAATGGATGCGGGGTTTGCTCTAAAAAGTGTTCTGTGGGAGCGATCACAGGCGAAAAGAAGAAGCCTCATTCTATTGAGCCGGACAGGTGCACGAAATGCGGCGCCTGCTACGAGGCCTGTAAGTTTCAGGCAGTACATATCTGTTAGGACGGGGAAGAGGTGAACCGATTATGAAGAGGATCAAGCTTACCATTGATAGTCGGGCAGTCATCGTCCCGGAGGGATCAACGGTTCTTCAGGCGATCGAGAAGGCCGGGCTTTATGTGCCCACCCTCTGTAATGATCCTGCTTTAAAGCCCTTTGGGGCGTGCCGGCTCTGCATAGTCGAGATCGAAGGCATGCGGGGGTTGCCCACCTCCTGCACCACACCCGCACAGAATGGCATGGTGGTCCATACGGAGACAGGGGAGATACAAAGGATTAGGCGGACCATTGTGGAGCTGGCAATTGTCAATCATCCGTATGAATGCCTCCTTTGCAATAAAAGCCAGGACTGTGAGCTCCTAAACGTGGCTCGATATGTGGGAGTGGAGCAAAGGTCAATTGAGCGGCTTCGGAGGACAAAACGAACGAGACCTTCGGATAGATCCAACCCTGCCTTTGATTTTGAGCCGGACAAGTGCATTCTCTGCGGAAAGTGTGTGCGCAGGTGCGATGAGATCGTGGGCCTGGGCGCCATTGATTTCTGCCACCGGGGTTACGATACAGTGATCAGCCCTTTTTCTGGAAGGCCGTTAGCCCAATCCATATGTCAAAGTTGCGGCGAATGCGTGGAGCATTGTCCTACCGGAGCCCTAACACCCAAGAATCTCCTTCTCCCCGACAGAGAGATCGAAACGATATGTCCCTATTGCGGGGTGGGTTGTTCCCTCTATGTGGGAGTTCGAGCCGGCAAGATCGTGAGCGTGAGAGGAAATGAGAAGAGCCCTGTCAACCGGGGAGAGCTCTGCGTCAAAGGGCGGTATGGGTTGGATTTCATCAATCACCGGGATCGGCTCACCCGGCCCCTGATTCGAAGGGAAGGCGTTCCCAGGAGCGTCAGCACAGGCGATATCGATCAGATTTTTGGCGAGGTGGAATGGAATGAGGCGTTGGACCGGGTGGCGCAGTCCATTGCCAACACGGTTGATCGATATGAGCCGAACTCGATCGGACTGCTCAGTTCGGCAAAGTGCACCAATGAGGAGAATTATCTTTTTCAGAAATTCGCAAGAGCGGTTTTGGGCACCAATAATGTGGACCACTGCGCCCGGCTCTGTCATGCCTCTACAGTGGCGGCCGCATTGGCGGCCTTCGGGGATGGAGCGATGAGCAATTCCATCTCCGATATTGATCATGCCGAAGTCCTGTTTGTCATCGGGTCCAATACGACTGAATGTCATCCCATCATCGGCCGCAGGATTAAGCGGGCCATTAAAAATAACGGAACCAAACTGATCGTGGCGGACCCGCGCAGAATCGAATTGTGCGACATGGCCCAAGTCCATCTGGATCATCTGCCCGGAACGGACGTGGCGCTTCTCAACGGGATGATGCGGGTGATCGTGGAGGAAGGCATCCATGATCAGAAGTTCATAGAAGAGCGAGGTGAGGAGTTCGAGCCTTTTGTCGAATCCCTGAAACGATATGACCTCAAGACCGTAGAGGCCCTCACCGGTGTTGCCGGAGAGAAAATCCGGCAGGGCGCCCTGCTTTTTGGGAAGGCGAAAAGGGCCATTGTCCTCTACGGCATGGGAATCACACAACACACGACCGGAACGGACAACGCCAAGACCATTGCCAACCTCCTAATGCTTACCGGAAATCTGGGGCGCAAGGGAACGGGCTTCTCGCCCCTCCGGGGACAGAATAATGTCCAGGGCGCCTGCGATATGGGCGCCTTGCCCGTGGTCTATCCAGGATACCAACGGGTGGACCATCAGGCCGTTAGAGAGAAATTTGAAAAAGCCTGGGGAAAGAACCTGAGTGAAAAACCTGGCCTCACGATTACGGAAATGGTCCAGGCCGCTTATGAGGGGAAACTGAAGGCGCTTTATGTGATGGGGGAGAACCCCATGCTCAGCGAACCCGACCTGAACCATGCGAAAGAGGCTCTGGCCAGACTGGAGTTGCTGGTCGTGCAGGACATCTTTTTAACGGAGACGGCCCAGATGGCTGATGTGATCTTGCCTGCGGCGAGCTTTGCGGAGAAGGATGGAACCTTCACCAATACGGAGCGCCGTGTTCAGCGCGTTCGCAAAGCCCTTGATCCGCCGGGGGAGGCCAGGCTGGACTGGGAGATCATTGCCGAGATCTCAAAACGGCTTGGATATCCCATGAACTATCAATCCAGTGCGGAGATCATGAACGAAATTGCCAGGCTCACCCCCATTTACGGGGGGATCGACCACGACCGCCTTAACAGAAGCGGGATCCAGTGGCCCTGCAGCGACATGAAACATCCCGGAACCCCCACCCTGCATAAGGGCCAATTCACGCGAGGGCGCGGAAAGTTTCATGTGGTCCATGATCGGCCGCCGGCAGAGCTGCCCACGTCCGCTTATCCCATTCTGTTGACCACGGGAAGGATCCTGGAACACTGGCACACGGGAAGCATGAGCCATCGATCCCATGTTCTCGAAACGCTGGCGCCGGAAAGTCATGTCGAGATCAATCCCGCAGATGCGAGTCGGCTCGGAGCTGTGGAGGGAGATGTGATTTCCCTGAGCTCCCGCAGGGGAGCGGTTCAGACCAAAGTTAGGAAGACGCATCGGGTCAGACCCGGGCAGGCATTTATGGCCTTTCACTGGAGAGAGGCTCCGGCGAACCGGTTGACCAACCCGGCCCTTGATCCCCAGGCAAAGATTCCCGAATTCAAGGTGGCCTCCGTAAAGGCAATGCTGACCGTGCTTGAGATGGCAGCTGAGGACAACAGGTTCCTTACGGCGCTGGCCGAGAACCCTGCCGGTGTGCTGGCATCTTATGACCTCACACCCGAACACCGCAAAGCCCTTATCGACGGAGACATCGCCTCGATTGAGCAGTGGGTTGGTCCTCTCGAAGAAAGAATGCAGGTGTGGTTGAAGGCCCGCCTCAGACAGGAGAATATTTCGGAAAAGCAGGCCTCAGGGGTTTAGAATTTTTCGGACCACCTAATGAACTCACATTACGGATTCACCCGGGTGATGTTGTCCCGGGTTTTTTATTTCGACTAATTATGCCATGGCCGATGGAATCTTCAATCTGCTCTAACCGGATAAGACAGCTTTGGGGAACTAAAAAAAAATCTTGATGATTTCCACCTCCGTTTCGACTTTGGATAAAAAAACTGAGGAAACCCCATTATCTGCAATTCAGACATTGGACTTCAGAAATTAGACATCAGACTTTTCAATATAGGAAATCAACCCCTGGAGAGTTCTTAAGCTTTCTTGAGCTTTTGCCCATATTTCTTGATGTCGACTCGTGTCTAAATATCCCAATTCCTTTGTAAACTTAATAGAGTAACTCAATTCCGTTAATGATGAGGTCGGGATATATAAGAAATGCAAGTATTCATTCCTATTCCTCCTGGCCGCGCCCTCTGCTATGTTGGCTGCCGCTGATACAGCAGATATTCTCCCGCCAGCCGGCGGGTCAACCCCCAAATCTCACTCTTTGGAAATCCTTTCGTAGCCTTATACACCAAGAGAACCAATTTATCTGCTAACTGCCATGCCTTTATTTTTTGGTAATCTCTAACCATTTCTCCCCTCAGTTAAATGTCTGAAGTCTATGGTCTAATGTCTGAATCACTGCCCCATTATTGTTTTTCTTGACAATTAAACAAGCCTCCATTATCATGACATATTTTTAAAAATGGGAGAGAGAGGGGGTGATAAACCGCCATAACGGATAGGTGCCGGTTCAGGTTGCTTAAACATTTAAATTTCATTATTCGAAAGGAGGGAACCATGAAACGTATTTTTGTTCCATTATTAGCAATCGTGATTATTGCAGCTTTGGCCGTGGTCTCCGCGCCAGCGCAGACGAAGAAAGAAGCCTTTAAATATGAGGACAAGATTGGCGTGGTGAAGATCAAGCCGGGCGACCCCATCCACATCGCCTGCTGGATGGTCGTGGCCGGACCGGATGCCTCTTTGGGGACCGATACCAAGCGAGGCGTTGAAATCGCCATTGATGATAGAGGCGGCAAAATTCTGGGATTCTCCATCAAGCTGACCGTCCAAGACACCGGCTGCAATGCCGAAGGCGGGCTGGCTGCTGCCACCAAACTGGCCGCCGACCCAACGATCGTGGCGGCGATTGGCTCCAACTGCTCAAGTGAAGCCCGTCCGGGTGCGCCCATCCTCTGGAAGGCTGGTATAGCGACCGTCTCCCCTTCGAATACCGCGCCGTTCCTTACAGACCCCAAGCGCGGGCCGGAATATGAAGGTTATCTGCGCACGGCCCACAACGACAAAGTGCAGGGAGCAGTGGCCGCGGAATTTGCCATCAAGAAGTTGAAGGTAAAAAAGGCCGCGACCATCCATGATGGAAGCGTGTATGCCGAACAACTCCAGGGGGTCTTTGCCGAGACCTTCAAAAAATTAGGCGGAACCATCACTTCTCAAGAAGCCGTGGCTCCTACGGACACGGACATGAGGCCGGTTCTGACCAAGATCGCCACCGGCAAGCCTGATTTCATTTACTACCCCATATTTATCGCCGCCGGCGGACACGTTACCCGCCAGGTTAAAGAAGTAAGGGGCCTGGAGAAAGTATCCCTGATGGGCGCGGACGGCATATTCTCAACGGATTTCTACAAGGCTGCCGGGGATACGGCGTTAGGGATGTATCACTCCAGCCCTGACTTCTCCGCTTTTGCCGCGGGCTATAAGAATTTCCTGGAAAAGCATCAGAAGAAATACGGGGAAAAACCGCTGGCTCCATTCCATGCCCATGGTTATGACGCGGCCCTGATGGTTTTTACAGCCATCGAGAAGGTGGCCAAAAAGGCCCCGGACGGAACGTTGCACATTGGCCGGCAGAAACTCCGCGATGTCCTTTACGCCACCAAGAACTTAAAAGGCCTGACCGGCACTATCTCCTGTGACAAATTAGGCGACTGCGCCGACCCGAGGATTGCCGTCTATAAGACGACTGAAGAAAATATCAAGAAATTGGTGATGCCGGAAAAACCGTTCTGGACGCCTGAACCAGCCCCAGCCGAGAAAGCCCCAGCCAAGAAGAAGTAACCCGGTTCTTTTTTAAAACACCCCGGGTTTTTGTAAACTGACAGGTTGAGCCGGGCATAAAAATGATTCCCGGCTCAACCCCAATTTAGACCTATCCTAACCCGGCAGAGGCAAAAGCAAAACTATTAACCACAGAGGGCACATAGATCACTGAGCTATAACCAAAATCTTTAGAACAAAAAATAACTCAGAAAAAGGATGATGGCCTCGTAAAAAATCGTCACTCTGGCCTGCCTGTGCCTGGCAGACAGGTGAAAACCGGAGTCCAGAGGTTTGATAACTCCTTAAAATAGCTGGATTCCGGCTGGAGTTCACCCCGTACTTGATACGGGGCCGGAATGACAGGGAAAGGGGTTTTCGGACTTTTTACGCGACCATCAACGTTAGTAGTCTATTATGGAGTTTCCAGTGTGGCAAAGATTAAAAGAGAGAATGACGCCCACCGATATTGTCATGTGGTTGATCGGGGGGGGGATGCTGGCCTTGATCATTTGGGGATCCACAGCCACTTTAATTGCCGGCCGATACACCGCTCACCACTGGTTTGATTTCATGGTCTTTGGTCTGGCCCAGGGGAGCATCTACGCCCTCATCGCCATGGGCTACACCATGGTTTACGGCATTTTGCGGATGATCAATTTTGCCCACAGCGAAGTCTTTATGAGCGGCCCTTACACCGCCTACTTTGTGGCGGCTTTTTTTAACTCCTCCGGGTTTCTGGAGCAACAGCCCATCATCAGTTTATTCGCTATTTTCCTGGTCTCCATGTCCGTTTCCACTTTGATCGCTGTTCTTTTAGAGCGGATTGCTTACCGTCCCCTGCGCAATGCTCCCCGCCTGGTTCCTCTCATAACAGCCATCGGGGCTTCCTTTTTCCTCCAATACACCTTCCGGGGACTCTATGGTTCCGGCTTCCAGGCTTACCCGGTAGTAAAGATATTGGAGGGGGAATGGGCGTTCTGGGATTTCCGGATTCTGAAGTTTCAAGCTGTGGTGATTGTAGCTGCGGCGCTGCTGATGGCTGCCCTCTATACCTTCATCCAGCGGACCCGGGTCGGTAAGGCGATCCGGGCAGTGTCTGAAGACAAGGAAGCCTCTGCGCTCATGGGGATTGATATCGACCGGATGATCGTTACCACCTTTGTTATCGGCGGTATGGCCGCCGGAGCAGCCGGAGTTCTCTACGCCTTGATGTTCAAGCAGGTGCATTTTTTTATGGGCTTTATCCCGGGAATTAAGGCCTTTACCGCGGCAGTATTGGGCGGCATCGGCAATATTCCCGGAGCCATGTTAGGCGGAATCTTTCTCGGCCTCGTCGAATCTGTGGGCCCCAGCCTCTTTCTGGACGGCCTGGGCATTGTGGCTCCTTATCAACTGAAAGATGCCATTGCTTTTACCATGCTCGTGCTTGTGCTGATCTTTCGACCGACCGGTATTCTGGGAGAAAAGCTGGCCGTGAAAAAAGCATGAATAGTCAGGTAGTCGGATAGTCGAATAGTCAGATAGTCTAATAGTCGCATAGTCAGGTGGTCGAAAATATGAGTACAAGGCCACTACCAGACTACTGGACTACGCGACTACAAGACTACAAGACTACTGGACTACACGACTACGCGACTGCAAGACTATTAGACCACGCGACTATGAAACATTCTATCTGGCAGGACGGCATTAAGATTGGACTCATCGGCGGGGGAATCGGAGTCCTCCTTTCCCTGATTGGGATGGTGGAGGCTTTTAGCCAGCGCCATATTATCAGCAATGTGATTTCCATGGGCCATACTTTGCTGCTGGTCATCGTTTTGTTGGTAGGCTATATGGCCGCCAAGCGCGCAAGTCAAACGCAGCCCCTGCGGGTTCTGGCCAACGGGTTGATCTCCGGGCTGATGGTGGGTGGCTCACTGGCCTTGCTGGTCATGGTGGGGAATCTGGTAAGACTGCGGGCGATATTCATCAATGCCTCGCCGGTCCTTTATAAGTTGCTGACCTTTGATTATGGGATAGGGAGCGGCATTTTTCTCCTTCTCTGCGCCGGCGCCTTTAGCGGTCTTCTATCTGGTTTGTTTTATCTTTCGCCGGCCCTGGCCCGCCGGGTGTTGTTAACCTCGCTTAGCAGCGTGGTTATGGCCGGGGTGCTGCAAGATTTGCTGCGTCCAACTTTTGCCCTCTGGGGGCCTCTGGCCATCATCAACGAATGGCTTTTTGCGGCCAATGGGCTTACCATCGAGGGCGCTGTATCCTTATTCATTTTGATGGCCCTTATCATTTATTTTTGGGCCAAAAGGGGAAGCGCCGTTAAAGCAGGCTTTCGGGGCCTGCCGCCAACCAAGCAGCGGGCCTTGCGAATTACGGGTCTCCTGCTTCTCATCATCGTCTTGTTAATCCTGCCCCAGGTTCTCGGCCTTTTTCTTAGCGAAGTATTAACGATTGTGGGGCTTTATGTTCTTTTGGGCCTGGGACTGAATATCGTTGTCGGCTATGCCGGCCTCTTAGACCTCGGGTACGTTGCCTTCTTTGCGATTGGGGCCTATACGATTGCCTTATTGACCTCGCCGGAGCTGGGTTTCTTCGGGCTCTCGTTCTGGTCGGCGCTTCCATTTGCCATCATTGTGGGAGTCATCTTCGGGGTCCTCCTCGGCATACCAGTGCTTAAAATGCGGGGCGACTATCTGGCGATTGCCACCCTTGGTTTCGGCGAAATCATCCGCATTCTGGTGCTCTCGGATTTTTTACGTCCATGGTTAGGGGGCGCCCAGGGCGTCGGGAAAATACCCAAGGCAGCCATCGGGAGCATGGAGTTTGCCGGCCCTCAACAGATTTACTATCTCATTCTCGCTGGCTGTTTCCTGGTTGGGTTCATATCCTGGCGTCTTAGAGATTCCCGGCTGGGGCGGGCCTGGATGGCCGTCCGTGAAGATGAGGATGTAGCCCAGGCCATGGGAATCAATTTAGTAGCCGCCAAATTGCTGGCCTTTGCCACGGGGGCTGCTTTTTCTGCTTTGAGCGGGGCCATCTTTGCCAGCAAACTCGGCTCGGTCTATCCCCACAGCTTCAACGTCATGATCTCCATTAACATCCTCTGCCTGATCATCGTAGGCGGTATGGGGTCCATTCCGGGGGTACTGGTGGGAGCCATTGCCCTCGTTGGTCTCCCTGAGCTGCTCAGGGAGTTTGCTGATTACCGGCTTTTAGTATATGGGGCCGCTCTGGTGGCCATGATGCTTTTTAGGCCGGCGGGTCTCTGGCCGGAGGCCGTGCACCGCCGGGAGTTACAGGAAGAGGAATCTGTCGGGACAGAAACAGAATCACTATTGGGCCCCGAACCCGGCAAACAGGAAGGGGTATAGAGGTTTTATGACTATTCTCACGGCGCGCAAAGCGACCAAACGCTTTGGAGGGCTGGTTGCGGTTGATGAATTGGATGTAGATGTAAAAGAGCAAAGCATTCATAGCATCATCGGGCCAAATGGCGCCGGCAAAACCACCTTTTTCAACTGCGTTACCGGTTTTTATAAACCGGATGCAGGAGAAATCTTCTTTAACAACCACTCCCTGGTCGGCCAGTTGCCCGATAAAATCGTCCGTTTGGGAGTCTCCCGCACCTACCAGAATATCCGCCTCTTTCCCAACCTGACAGCGCTGGAGAATGTTCTGGTGGGACTCCATGGCCACTTAAAAGCGGGTTTCTTCGGAATTGTTCTGGGGATTCCGGCGATAAAGAAAGAGGAAAAGGAAGCGGCTACGGAGGCGCGGCGCATCCTGCGCTTTGTAAATCTGGCCGGCAAGGGTGATTTTCTGGCCAAGAACCTTCCCTATGGCGACCAGCGGCGGCTGGAAATTGGCCGGGCCCTGGCCGCCCGCCCCCATCTGCTGCTTCTGGACGAACCAACCGCAGGCATGAACCCCCGGGAGACGCAGGACATGATGGATTTTATCCGGCATCTTCGGGATGATTTAGGGATTACGATTCTGCTCATTGAACATCAGATGCGGGTAGTGATGGGGATCTCTGAAACCGTGACGGTATTGGACTACGGAAAAAAAATCGCTGAGGGAACTCCCGCAGAAATTCAGAAAAATCCAAAAGTCATTGAAGCATATCTGGGAAAGGGAAGTACGGAGAACTAAAGTCGGATAGTCGGATAGTCGAATAGTCAGATAGTCATATAGTCGCATAGTCGGGTAGTCGAAAATATGAGTACAGGGCGAATAGAAGACTACTTAACTACTGGACTACAAGACTACTGGACTATGCGACTATTAGACTATCTGACCATAAGACTAAAAAATGCTTGAAGTCGAAAACATACATGCCTACTACGGGCACATTCACGCCCTCAAAGAAGTTTCCCTCAACGTTGAAAAAGGGGAGATCGTCACCCTGATTGGGGCCAATGGAGCGGGCAAGAGTACCACCCTCAAGACCATAAGCGGTTTATTACGGCCCCGGAAGGGATCCATCCGCCTGGACGGAGAAGACCTCATCCGCTATCGTCCCCATGAAATCGTGGTCAAAGGCGTTGTGCAGGTTCCCGAAGGGCGGCGCATCTTTGGCCGCCTGACCGTGATGGAGAACCTGGAGATGGGGGCCTTTTCCTGCCCCGATCGGCGGCTTAACAGGGCCAACTTAGATCGGGTCTTTAATCTGTTCCCCAGGCTGGCGGAGCGCCGTAATCAGGTGGGGGGTACACTCAGCGGCGGAGAGCAGCAGATGCTGGCTACCGGGCGGGCGCTGATGGCCAACCCCCGCGTCCTTTTAATGGATGAACCCTCTATGGGTTTGGCGCCGGTCCTGGTGGACAGCATTTTTGATACAATCCGCCAACTTCACGTAAGCGGTACGACTATCCTCCTGGTGGAGCAGAATGCGCGGATGGCTTTGCAAGTAGCCACCAGGGGTTATGTACTGCAAACAGGGACAGTGGTGCTCAGCGACACAGCCGAGAATTTGCGGCGAAATGAGATGGTGCGTCAGGCGTATTTGGGGGAGAGCTGATGGGAAGTCATTAGAGATTGCGGAATGCGGAATGAAAAATCTCCAACCTCAAATCTAAAATATCAGTAAATCTATGAGCGTATATGCGCTGCCAGCGGCCTTGGCTTTTGCCATCAACCTGACCCTGTGCCTGATCGTTTATTTTGATAACCCCCGGGGGATTGCCAACCGAATCTTTACCCTGTTGATCCTTTCCTTCGTGGCCTGGGACGCCGGCGAACTGATCATGATCAATAGCCGCCAGCTTGATGTGGCTCTCTTTGGGGTCAGGATCATTTTCATCGGGGTTTTTCTCTTTCCGGTCTTTTTTCTCCATTTTTCCTATGTCTTTCCCCGGAAACTAACCAGTTTTTTCGATGGTTGGCGCAGCGCCATCCTTTACGCAGTACCCGTTGCCCTTTTAATACCGTTTGTCCTCCTTTTGCAGGTGGACATCGGGCAGGTGTTACAGATCGGGTCGATCTTTTATTATATCTTTTCTTTCAAAGGACCGCTGGAGTCGCACGTCCTGGCTTTTATATTGAGCTTGATCAGTCTGGGCTACTTTGCCTGGGGAGTGATCAACTTTATCGTCTCTTACCGCCAGACCAAAATTACCCGCCAAAGACTCCAGATACTTTACCTGCTGGTGGGCATTACTTTCATGTTCTTCATCGGCCTGGTATTGCACCTGGTCAATTTCTTTTTTGAACTGGGCTACTCCTTCTTCTTCGTGGCCAGCCTTTATTCCCTCTTGATCAGCTTTTTCTTTGCCCTGGCCTTAGTCAAATATCGCCTGCTGGACATTCACTTCATCATCCGGGGATCCATTCTCTACTCCATGCTCTCGGGGTTAGTCGTGGTCATCTATGTTCTGATCATCAAGAACGTCTGCGATATTCTGGCCAAGAAATTGGAGACTACGTCCCTGCTCATGGAAAGCGCCTTTGTGCTCATCCTGGTCTTTCTGCTGCGACCCCTGGAAAGGCGGGTGGAAGAGTTCGTCGATCGATTCTTCTACCGGGACCGGTATCTTTTCCGGCTCAAATTTTTCGAGTTTACCCGCACCCTTCTGAATATCCTCGACCTGAAAACCCTCTGCCGGGCCACGGTGGAATTTACTGCCCAGACCCTGGCGGCGGACAAGGTAGGAATGTGGATCCTGGACGGGGAGTCAGATACGTACCGGTTGACCAACCAGAAAGGGTTTTCCAGTGAGAGGCACTTCCCCAAAGAAAGCCCATTCATCGGCTACCTGAAGAACTCGACCCGCGCCGTGGAGTTGGAGTACATTAAGAACTACCAGGAACTGCAGCGCGAAGTCAAAGACATGATGGCAGAAGGTTCCTCCCTGGTTATCCCATTCCAGTGGGAAGAGGGTTTGCTGGGTTTTTTACTGTTGGGGGGAAAACAGAACGGAAAAAATTTCTCCATCATGGAAATAGAAGCATTGGAAGCCCTTGCTCCAACCACAGCTATGGCCATTTCCCGGGCGCTTCTTTTCCAGAATCTGAAACAGAAAGACTTTCAAATGATGCAATCGGAAAAACTGGCCGCCCTGGGAGAGATGGCCGCATCTTTCGTTCACGGCATTCGCAACCCCCTGGGGATTATCTTAGGCTCCGCCGAAACGCTGGAAAAAGAAATTCCTGAGCCGGTCCAGGCAGAAATGCTCCAGTTCATCCGCGAAGAGTCGGAACGTATCAATCGCATGCTGACTAACTTTCTGGAATTTGCCAAACCAAAGCCGCCGGCCTTCCGGGAGGTGAACCTCAAAGACATCCTGGGGGGGACAGTGGAATTAATCTCCATCCCTGCCCGGGAGCGGGGAGTGCGGATCATCCAGGAATATCCCAAAAGCAAGGTCTCTCTTTTCCTGGACCCGGAGCAAATCCGGGAGGCTCTGGTGAACCTGGAGATGAATGCCCTAGAGGCAATGCCCCAGGGAGGAACGCTGCGCATCACATTGACCCAGAAAGAAAACAGGGATGTAATCATCCGGGTCACAGATACGGGAGTGGGCATTCCTCCGGGGAACGAGTCCAAGATCTTTGACCCCTTCTTCACCACCAAAGAACAGGGGACGGGTTTGGGTTTGAGCATTGCCCATAAGGTCTTTAAAAACCACGGGGGAACGTTATCTGTGGCGAATAATGAGGGAGGGGGGACTGCCTTTATCATAACCCTCCCGTTGCCCACAGGTATGATGGGATGTTTCGGGGCGGTAGGCCCTGCCCCGGCAGGGGAAAAATAAAGGGAAAAACGTTCACCGCGGAGAGCGCAGAGAACGCCGAGATGAGAAACAATATAAACGAACTCACAGAAAAAATCATTGCGGCGGCAAATTCGGTTCATTGCGAACTTGGCCGAGGGTTACTTGAATCTACTTCAATTCCAAAGTGCTTACTTAAGGATGGTATTCGCCGATTGGTGTATGAGTTTAAGGAATAATTTTTCTCTGCGTTCTCCGCGTACTCTGCGGTGAGGGTTTTAGGATTTATGAAGCCGCGAATTTTAGTCGTTGACGATGAAGTGCGCATGCAGCGCATTTTTGAGATTAATCTCACCCCGAAATATGAGGTGTTGACCTGCGGGGACGGGGAAGAAGCGCTGGGGATGGTGAAGGCCAGGGACATCACCTTGATGATCACGGACTTGAAGATGCCCCGGATGAACGGAATGACGCTTCTTAAGGAGGTGCGCCGGATCCAACCCGAGCTGCCCGTAATTATCACCACGGCTTATGGGACCGTTGAAGGAGCGGTCCAGGCCATGAAAGAAGGGGCGGTCGATTATATTCTCAAGCCCATCAAGATGGATGAGATGGAGCTTTTGATCGAAAAAACTTTGTCGTTATGCCGGCTGAAAGATGAAAACCGCGATCTGCGGCAGGAGTTGAAGACCATCTATGGGCCTAAGAATATCGTGGGTAATCATCCGGCCATGCAGAAAGTCATCCAGCTAATCCAGCAGGTAGCAGGAACGAAGGCCACAGTGCTGATTCAGGGCGAGAGCGGCACGGGCAAAGAGTTGGTGGCCCGGGCGATCCACTATGAGAGCGACCGCTCGAGTAAGCCCTTCGTGGTCATCAACTGCGCGGCTATACCCAGCAGCCTTCTCGAAAGCGAACTATTCGGCCATGAGAAAGGGGCCTTCACCGGAGCGGTGAAGACAAAAAAGGGTCGCCTGGAGCTGGCCGATAAAGGAACGCTTTTTTTAGACGAGATCGGGGAGATGCCCAAGGAACTCCAGGTTAAGATCCTGCGGATTCTGGAGGAACAAAAGTTTCAAAGGGTTGGTGGCACGGAAGACATTGAAGTGGATAACCGGATTATTGCAGCCTCGAATAAAGATCTGAAACAGGCTATGGAAGCAGATGCCTTCCGGGAAGATCTTTACTACCGTTTGAACGTGATCACCATACCCATCCCCCCCCTGCGCGAGAAGAAAGAGGACATTCCCCTGCTGGTGGAACATTTCTTTAAGAAGCATCGCGGGGTTTGTAAGAAGAAGATTGCCGGAGTAAGCGAGAGAGCCCTTCAGCTATTAATGGATTATCCCTGGCCGGGTAATGTGCGGGAGCTGGAAAATGCCCTCCTCCGGGGGATGGTTCTCTGCCGTTCGGACTTCATAGAAGTTGAAGATTTTCCTGAAGAGCTTATCCATCAGGTAAAAGAAGAGGGAATGGTCGTGGCCGGCGACCGGGAAAAACTTAAACAGATGAAAAAAATAACCCAGCAAAAAATTAAAGAAGAGATGGAGAAAAAATTCATCGTCGAAGCCTTAAGAAAAGGGGAAGGAAATATCCAGCGATCAGCAGCAATGGTGGACATGGACCGCAGGCAGTTTCAGAATCTGATCAAAAAATATGGGATATCCCGGAAGGATTTCGAGAAGATTTGATGCGAAATAAAACATCGCACATAGAAGAAATACTTCGCACTCACTAACTTGCCGTAATTAAAAAATAATCCTCCACAATGGACGTCCCGCTGGGAAAACAGCGCTCTCCATATAATCTCACCTGACCGCTTAACCTAAAATTTAACAAATAATATCAAACTGTTATAAAAAATTATTCAGGCCTGTTTTTGGCCCATATCTTGCTCAAATACCCTTGATGGAGTCGTAAAAAGTCCGAAAGCCCCTTTCTCCGTCATTCCGGCCCCGTATCAATTAAGGGGTGAACTCCAGCCGGAATCCAGTAAATTCAAGCAGTTCTGGACTCCTGCTTTCGCAGGAGTGACAGTTTTACGACCTTTTACGAGACGATCACCCTTTAAAAAAAGATTTATAAGGAGGGTAAAATGGCCATTGGAGAGCTGATCCGTAACTTCAGAAAAGGGGTTTCGGGGAAAAAAGCTCCAGGTCTGGAACCTTATTATCCCCCGACTCAGAATGTTCCCATAGGGCTTCCCAAACAGGTGGAGAGCCTCTGCCCTGAATGCCGCAAATTAATTCCGGCAAAAATCCTCGAACGAGATGGTAGAGTCTTCATGGAGAAGACCTGCCCGGATCATGGTTTTGTGCGCGACCTGGTTTATTCGGACGCGGGGCTCTACAAGAAGGCTGAACGCTGGACTTACGAGGATGGCGACGGGATCCTGAATCCTCAGATCACCGGGGCCAAGGTTTGTCCGGATGACTGCGGCCTTTGCGATCTGCACATTAGCCATGCCGCCCTGGCCAACATAGATTTAACCAATCGCTGTAATTTGAGATGTCCCATCTGCTTTGCCAACGCCAATGTCCAGGGGTATGTGTACGAACCTACCTATGAGCAGGTGCTGGAAATGCTTACCATGATGCGGAACGTAAAACCCGTTTTCCCGCCGGCTGTGCAATTTTCCGGGGGAGAGCCAACCATTCATCCCCGCTTTCTGGACATTTTGAAAGCAGCGCGGTCCCTGGGCTTCACTCATCTGCAGATCGCATCCAACGGGATTCGTATGGCCAAAGATCCGGAGTTTGCCAGGCAGTGCAAGGAAGCGGGACTCTACACCGTCTATTTGCAGTTTGACGGAACGGGAGATGAAGTGTACCGGAAGACACGGGGTCTTTCCGGTCTCTTTGAGCTGAAGGCCAAAGCAATTGAGAATGCCCGGGAGGCAGGTTTGCGGATTGTTCTGGTGCCGACAATCATCAAGACCATAAACGACAATCAAGTGGGCAATATTCTGCAATTTGCCGTGGATAATTCTGATGCCATCAGCGGGATCAGCTATCAACCCGTGGCCTTCACCGGGAGGATTTCCACAGAAGACCGGGAGCGGCAGCGTTACACCTTATCCGACCTGGCCAGGGATATCGAGAGCCAGACCGGCTATCTTAAGCCTATGGAAGACTGGTACCCACTGTCCGTGACCTCTCCTTTTTCCAGGCTGCTCAGGGCCATCTGGAAGTATGAGGTGATGAAAATTACATCCCATGCCGATTGCGGCATCGGCAGCTACATCTTTGTAAATTCCAAAACCAAAAGCGTAACCCCGATTACCAGGCTGATTGACATAGAAGGTTTCACCATGGACCTGAACAAATTGGTAAAACAAAAAATCTCCCACATCCGCTCCCTGACCGCTCTGACCGCCCAGCAACTTTTGAAGAAGCACTTCCGGGGAGAAGAGGCCAAAGACGGCATGACCCCGCAAATCTGCCTGGAGCTTTTCCAGGGGGTGGTGGATAAGGAAGCCCAGAGTCGCGTGGATCTCATTTACAACTGGAATATGTTACTCATCGGGGGAATGCACTTCCAGGATTCCTACAACTACAACGTGGACCGGGTGAAGCGCTGTTCCATCCATTATGCGGCCCCCAATGGAAGGGTCTATCCCTTCTGCACGTATAACTCTGGACCGGTTTTCCGGGAAAAGATCGAACGTCAATTCTCCATCCCCCTGGAAGAATGGCGCCGGCGGCACAGCCACCTGGAAGAGAACGATTATTTCCTCTACCGCTCCTGAATTCCCCCAAAAAATAAAGGGAGGCTGATTTCAGCCTCCCTTTATTTTTTTGTACTCACCACAGGAAAAGACGAAAACCCGGAGTTACAAACGTAAATAATTTGTAACAATTGAGGCTCTTGCAAGAGTCCGCAATTTACCCTTCGACATGCTCAGGGTGAACGGGCTTAGGTTGAAATTATTTAGTTTTTCCGTTCGTGGTGAGCCCTTCGACTCACCGTTCGCCCTGAGGTTCTCGAAGGGTGAACGGTTCGCTCAGGACAAGCTTTGTCGAACC